>NZ_JCALCW010000025.1:0-77021 GCF_059812545.1 Mycobacterium sp. NGS50 | reverse complement strand
CTCTCGTTTAGGGCACCTTTGCGTCTGCTCGGCTACTCTGGCTCGGCTGGTGCGACGGGTTCTGGCTCGCTCGACGGTGTCTCATCACCGGACGCAGCATCCGCGACCGGCGCGGTGTCGGAATCCGGCAGCTGGTCGGCCAGGTACTCCGCGAGTCCGCCGATGGTCGGATAGTCGAACACCGCAGTGGCATTGATCGTGAACGCGCCACCGAACTGGCTGTGCAATCGGTTGCGGAGTTCGACCGCCATCAGCGAATCGGTGCCCAAGTCCAAGAACCGACTGGTCGCGGCGGGCGGTTGCGCCAGCCGCAAGAACCCCTGCACTTCGCGCTGCAGGAACTCGGTGATGAATCCGGCGCGCTGCGCGACCGGTATCTCCTGCAGTTGCCGCAGCAGCTCGCTGTCGCCGGTTGCCTCCCCGACGGCGCTGGGCAAGACGAGGTCCAGAATCGGCGGACGAGAACTCCCCAACACCTTCGCGGCTCGCTGCCAGTTCGCCTTGATCACCGTTGCCTGCGCGGTTCCGTTGGCAACGACTTCGGCGAGCGCGCCGAGCGCGGACGACGGCTCCAACGGAACAAGGCCCTGGGCACCGATATTGGCGCGTGCCGCCTCCGATGAGGCCATGCCCCCCTGGGCCCAGGGGCCGAAGTTGACGCCGGTTGCCGGCAGGCCCCGCGCCTGTCGCTGCGCGACCAGCCCGTCGAGCAGCGCATTGGCGGTTGAGTAGTTGGCCTGGCCGGGCGAACCGAGCAGGCTGGACACCGAGGAGGACACGATGAAGAAGTCGAGGTCGTCCGCTCTGGTCAACCGGTCCAAGTACATGGCGCCGAACGCCTTGGCTGCCAACGTCGCCCGGAATCGCTCCAGGTTCTGCTGTGACAGCAGCGCGTCATCGAGCACACCCGCCAGATGCGCCACGCCAGCCAGCGGAGACAACTCCGCGCGAATCCGCTCCAGCAACTGCGCCACCTCGGATTCCTCGCCGACATCGGCGGCGAAGGTGTGGATGCGGCACTTGTAGCGTTCGGTGATCTCCTCAATCGCGCGTTGTGCGTCGGCATCCGGCGTGCGACGGCTGGTCAAGACGATGTCCCCGGCGCCGAGTTGCGCCAGGTAGGACGCCATGTGCAACCCGATGGCACCGAGTCCGCCGGTGATGAGGTAACTCCGGTCACCACGCGGCGCAAGCGGATTGGGCATCTGGCACACGATCTTTCCGATGTGCCGCGCCTGCTGCATGCGGCGGAACGCCGTCTTCGCCTCGGTCAGCGGGTAGACCTCGGCGGGCAGCGGCGTCCACTCGCCCTTGGCCAACCCGTCCGACACTTCACCGAGCAGGGTGCGGATGCGCTCGGGCTCCTCGAACATCACCGTGTCCAACGCGACGATCTCGTAGGCGATGTCGGGTCGGGCCTCGGCCATCTGCGCGTGCGTCCAGATGTCGCGCTTGGCGATCTCGGCGAAACGCCCGTTGCGGGCAGTGGCCCGGACGGTCGCCTCGACAAATCCCTCGCTGGTCAGAGAGTTGAGTACCACGTCAACACCCGCGCCGCCGGTGTCCTCCAATATCTGGTCGGCGAAATCAGTGGTGCGCGAGTCGTACACATGCTTCACGCCCAGCTTGCGCAGTGTCGCCCGCTTGAAGGTGCTCGCCGTCGCGTACACCTCCGCACCGTGCTGTTGCGCCATCTGGACGGCGGCTAATCCGACACCGCCACTGGCGGCGTGGATGAGCACCTTGTCGCCGGGATTCAGCTTCGCCCAGTCGAACGAGAGCCGAACCGTGAGCGCCGCGGCCGGAATGGTCGCGGCGTCAACCGCGCTCACCCCATCTGGGATCGGCGCCAGGAACTGGGCCGGCACGTTGAACCGGCTGGCGAAAGCCCCCTGCATGGAGCCGTAGACCCGCTGACCGACCTCCAGTCCGGTCACGCCCTCGCCTACTTGGGTTACGGTGCCGGCGAAGTCGCCACCGACGGGCCCCGGGTCACCCGGGTAGAGGCCCAGGACGTTGAGCACATCCCGGAAGTTCAACCCGGCGGCCTCCACCCGAACCTGCACGTACCCCTCGTCCGGCGCCGACACTTCGGTCTCGGTGAGACGCAGGTTGTCGATGGCGCCGCGTTCGGTGGGGGCCAAGGCGTAATCCGCCGCGCGCGGCACCGCGAGATGCCCGCTGCGCGACCATTGCAGCAACCGGGAAGCCAGCAGTTTCCCTTGACGCACAGCGATTTCCGGCTCATCCAGCGGGGCTCCGAGAAGCGCGGTCAAAGCGTGAACGGCTTCGGGCGATCCGTCGTAATCGACCAGCTTGCAACGAAGTGCCGGTTCCTCGTTGACGATGGTTCGTCCGAGTCCCCACAGCGCGGCCTGGACCGGATCGACCGGCTCACCGGATTCGGTCGCCACCGCCCGTTCGGTGATGATCCAGAGACCACCGGGAAGCTTCACCGACCCATCGCCCTGCACGGTGTGCACCGCGCTGAGCAGGTTGGCGATCTCATTCTCCAGTCGCGCGGCAGATTCGGCGCTCGACTCCTCGGCACCCGGCTGCGTGCCGCGCCAGACAATGCCCGCGAACGGCATCCCGCGTTCGTGCGCCTGCGCGAGCAACTGCCCCAATGGCTCCGGATTCATCGCCGGGTCGATGGAGATGCAGCCGGGCAGCTCCGCGGCCAGTTCCTCGAATCCAGCGATCAGCCAGGTTTCGCTGACGTTTCCGGGCTGCTCACTCGAAGGCGGCGGCACCTCGTGCCAGCCGAGGCTGTACAGCAGCCGGGCGGCATCGCCGCCGAGCCCACGCAACAACGCCTCCCGGGGCGCGCGTTTGACCGTGAACTCGCGAATCCCACCCAGCATGCGGTTGTCTCGATCGACGAAGTCGAGGTCGAAGACCTGCGTTTCGGCGTCCAGGGCGCTGGTGTGCCACCTGGCACGGCAATAGAACCGTCGAGGCATCTTCTCCTGCAGGGCGACCTGTCCGTACCGCAGCGGCAGGAACAGGTCGTGCACGCCCTGCTCAGCCGCAAGAAGTGCGGGAAACGCCGGGAATGCGACGCCCGTGCACAGGTCGAGCAGCACCGGGTGCATCGGCTCGGTTCCGAGCTGTTCGGCCAGTTCCTCGCCGACGGTGATGTCCCCGATCGCCTCACCCTCGCCCAGCCAGAGCGACTTGAGCGACCCAGACCAGTTGGGTCCCCAGGACAGCTCCATGTCGGCGAAGGTCTCGAAAAGCTCCTGCGGACGCAAACGTTCCATGCGTTCGATGGCCACGTCGACGGGGTCGACCGGTTGAGAGGGCGCCACTTCGTCCGCCATGTCGGTGACGCCGGAGGCGACGGTGCCGTCGGCGTTCAACGACCATTCCGCATCGGAAACACCATATGGGCGGCTGTGCACCTGGAAGCCCCAGGCCTGCCCGCCGACCGCGCCCTCTTCGAGCGGGTGCAGCGTCAGCTGGACCTCTCGAGAGCTCTTCTCCGGCAGAATGATCGGCTCATAGAAGAACACGTCTTTCACCCGTGCCGGCGTTCCGACGGCTGCCAGCGCCATCGCGGCGTACGTCGCACCGGGCACCACAACGGTGCCGTAGATGACGTGGTCGGACAGCCACGGCTGCGATTTGACCGACAGCCTGCTGGTGTAGACCGAGTCCCCAGAAGCCAGATCCTTTGCACTGCCCAGGATCCCGGAGATCGAGGGACCGTCGATGGTGACACCAGACGTCTTGGGCCAGAAGCGGCGGCGCTGGAACGGATAGGTGGGCAGTTCCAGCCTGCGGCGCGGCTGCTGATGCACTACATCGAACTTGGGCCGATGGCCGCTGATGTAGACCGCGGCCAGCGCCTCGGCGATCTGGCGCCGGTCGCCGATCCCCTTGCGAAGGGACACGATCGCACGCGGCGCGGCCAGATGTTCGGGCCAGACCTGCACCGCGGTGCCGGTCAGAACCGGCTGCGGCCCGATCTCCATCAGCACCGAACATCCCAACGCCGCGACGGTGCGCACGCTTTCGGCGAACTGCACCGGCTGACGGGAATGCCGACGCCAGTACGGAGCGTCAAGTGGGGTGTCCGCCATCAGCACGGCGCCGGTTCGGTTGCAGACCAACGGCAACGTCGGCACCGCGAACTGCAACCCGGCAGCGTACGACTCGAATTCGCCGAGCACCGGCTCCAACAGCTCGGAGTGGAAGGCGTGACTCGTTTCCAGCCAGGTGCAGCGGATTCCGTCGTCACCGAAACTCGCGACGATCTGTTCCAGGTCTTCTCCCGGACCCGAGACGACGGTGTTGGGGCCGTTGTACGCAGCGACCGATACCCGAGGAAATTCGTTGGTCACCTCCTCGACGCGCTTGGCGTCGGTGAAGACCGCCACCATGCGCCCGCCCTCGGGCAGACTGCCGAACAGCCTGCCACGTTCGGCCATCAGCCGTGCCCCGTCCTCGAGGCTGAAAACTCCGGCCACACACGCCGCCGCGTACTGGCCCACACTGTGGCCCAGTACCACGTCCGGCTCGATGCCCCACGACTGCCACAGCCGCGCCAGTCCCATCTCGACGGCGAATAGGGCAGGCTGCGCGTACGAGGTGTGCCGCAGGGTGTCTGCGGTCTCAGCGCCGGGCGCCCGATTGGCGTCGAACAGCACCTCCAGCAGCGGTCGAGGCAGCATCGGATCGATCGCGTCCGCGCAACGCTTCACGGTATCGGCGAAAACCGGCTCAGCGTCGAATAGTTCGCGAGCCATCCCCGGGTACTGGCTACCCTGGCCGGTGAACAGCCACGCCGTCGTCGGCCGGTCGGTGCACTCGCCGCGTACCAAACCGGGACGCAGCCGGTTCTCGGCCAGCTCGGCCAGGCCCTCGACCGCGCTGTGGACCGAGTCCACGACCAACGCCGCCCGATGTTCGAAATGCGAACGCCCCACCCCGGCCGTGTGGCATACGTCGGCGATGTCCGCCTCCCGGTTGACGCTCAGCCACGACCCGTAACGCTGGGCCAGCGCCACCAGCGCCTCCGGTGATCGAGCCGAGAGCGCCAGTACGTTGACGCCGCCCGATTCACCCTCGGCATCCGAACCCGGCGCCGCCGCCGACGTTATGGGGTCATCGCCCTGGTCTTCCTCAACGGTCGCCGGCTGAGTCGGCGCCTCCTCGATCAGCACGTGGGCGTTGGTTCCGGTGAATCCGAAGGAGCTGACACCCGCGCGCCGCGGTCGGCCGTTGGCCTGCCAGGGAATGGACTCCTCCACCACCCGCACCGGCAACGAATCCCACGGAATGTGCGGCGAAGGCTTGTCAAAGTGCAGGCTCCGCGGCAGAACTCCATGCTGCAGCGACAACACGACCTTGATCAGGCCGGCCATCCCTGACGCCGACTCGAGGTGACCGATGTTGGACTTCACCGAGCCCATCAGCAACGGCCGGTTCCCGTCACGTCCGGCGCCGTAAACGGCCCCGGCGGCCTGCACCTCGATGGGATCGCCCAGCGGCGTGCCGGTCCCGTGCGCTTCGAGATAATCGACATCACCGCCAGACAGGCCGGCGCGAGTCAACGCCGCAGCAATAAGCCTTTGCTGCGCACCGCCATTGGGCACCGTCAAACCGCTGGATGCACCGTCTTGGTTGACCGCACTGCCCGGGATGACGGCGGCGACCCGGTCGCCGTCGCGGACCGCGTCACTCAGCCGCTTGAGCACCATGACCCCGGCGCCCTCGCTGCGTACGTAGCCGTCGGCAGAGGCGTCGAACGTCTTGCAACGCCCGACGGGGGAAAGCATCCGGGCGCGTGAAGCGGCGATCACAGTGACCGGACTCAGCAACACGTTCACACCGCCGGCGAGCGCCAAATCACAGTCGCCGGAATGCAATGCCTGGCAGGCCTGATGGACGGCCACCAACGACGAGCTGCAGGCGGTGTCGACCGCCACCGCCGGACCTTCAAGCCCGAGCGCAAAGGCAACCCGGCCCGAAATGGCGTTCAGTGCATTGCCGGTGATGAAGTAGGGCTCGATCTTGTCGACCGACTCAGCCGACAGCAGATGCGCGTATTCGTTGGCGGCTACCCCGACGAAGACACCGGTTCGACTGCCGCGCAGCGTAGCCGGGGCGTAGCCCGCCCGTTCCAGGCCTTCCCACACCGTTTCGAGCATCAGGCGCTGCTGCGGCTCGATCCACACGGCCTCGCGCGGGGAGATACCGAAGAACTCCGGATCGAATCCGTCGATTCCATCGAGGTATCCACCGAAACGGCTGTAGATCTTGCCCGGCGTCTCCGGGTCGGGATCGTAGAACTCGTCGATGTCGAATCGGTCCTCCGGGACTTCCCGGATCGCATCCACACCGCCGGCCAGCACCTCCCAGAAGGCTTCCGGATCGGGCGCACCGGGGAACCGGCAGGACACCGCAACGATCGCGATCGGCTCGTCGCTACGTACCGTCGCGGACGCCAGCTGCGGTCGTGACTTGGCCGATCCGGGCTCGCCGAGCTCGAGCACGTCGCTCAGCAGGTAATCCACCACGTCGGACAGTCGCGGGTGATCCATCGCCAGAGTCGCCGGTATCTCCTTACCCACGCCCTGCTCGATGCGGCGCCGCAGTTCGACCGCCATCAGCGAATCCATGCCGAGATCGAAGAATCCGGCGTCCTCGCGGATTTCAGCGGAATCCACCCGCGTTACCTCGGCTACCGCGTCGCGCAGGTACTCCGACAGAAGCTTCCGGCGCTGCTGCACCGGAGCGGTGGTGAGCCGCTCGACCAGCTCGGTCTTTCCGGATGCCGCGGATGCCGGAACCACGCCGGGCACTTCGCGCTCCAACTCCGCCAGGAACGCACGACGGCCCGCCTGCTGATAGAGCGGCAGGAACCGGGACCAATCGACCCGCGCCACGACTCCTTGCGCGGAGCCTTGGCCGGACGCGGTGATCAGATCGGCCATGCCCTCCAGGGCGTCGGCCGGCGACAACGCACGAATCCCGCGCTTACCCAGCTGGGCCCGCGCCTCCTCGTCGGCCATGCCGGTCGACCACGGCCCGTAGTTGACGCTGATTCCACGGACACCCTGCTCGCCCAGCCGCCAGGCCAAGCCGTCGAGAAAAGCGTTCGCCGCGCCATAGGCGGTCTGGCCGTAGCCGCCCCACACCGAGGCGATCGAAGAGGTGCTGACGAAGAAGTCCAACTCCAGGTCTGGAGACTCCAACGCCGCTTCACACAGATGCCAGGCGCCCCAGACCTTCCCGGCGAAAACACGATCCAACTCGGCGTCGTCGAGTTCACTCAGCGGAGTGGTGCCGATCTCGCCTGCGGCATGGAAGATCCCGGCCAACGGCGGAAGTTCGGCGTGCATGGTGGTCAACAGTCGCGCGACATCGCGTGCGTCGGCGACGTCGGCCGTGGCGACCTCGACTGCGCAGCCGTACTGCTCGCGCAGGGTATCGATCCGCCGCTGGGCGGCCTCGCTCGGCGGGCGCCGGCTGGTCAGCACCAGCTGCCGGGCGCCGTGTGCGGCGAGATATCCGGCGATTTCCAGGCCGATCGAACCCAGACCTCCGGTCACGAGATACGTTGCGTCACCGCGTAGTGCCAGCTGCGGTGTTCTCGACTGTCCGGCGCGTCTGACCAGCCGGGGGACATAGACCGCCTGATCACGCAGCGCGAGTTGATCTTCTCTGATCGCCGCCTCACCCGACGCTGCAATCTGATCGATCAATCGCAACCACTCGTCGGCGGTGCCGTGCGCCAGGTCCGCGAGGCCGCCCCACACCTGTGGATGCTCCAGGGCGGTGGCCCGACCGAATCCCCACAGACTGCTCTGATCCGGTGACACCGAGTCGACTTCGGTGACTCGCTGCGCGCCACGGGTGACCACCCATATCGGTCGTCGCAATTCAGCCGCGGCGGCAGCCCGGAAGAGCCGCCGCGTTCCGCCCAGAACCTGGTGCTGCATCCGCGCCAATGACCGCATCGACGCTCCGGTGTCGGAGTCCAGGGCGGCGACATGCAGGATGCGCAACGTCGGGTCGTCTTCCACTGCGGCACGCAGTGCCGCCTCGAGTTGCTGTTCCTCCGCGTCGGATCCGGGCAATCCGACCAGTCGGTGCTGTTGCCCGCGCACGTTCATCGCCTTCACCAGAGGCTGAACCGCACCCGCATCATCTCCGATGATCAGCCACGAAGAACCATCACCGACCGGCGCAGCGGCAGCTCGAGAGGCCGACTTTTCCCAATGGAACTCGTAGCGCGCGTCCGAGATCGACTGGGTCTTACGCTGCTGGTTGTGTTGGGACGCAAGCTTAGTCAGCACCTTCAGGGTCGCAGGATCTTCACTCGCGCCGTCGAGTAGCGACGCCAGCTCCTCCAGCCTGCCGTCCTCGAGCAAACGGACGGCTTCGGTGCTCGCGGCCATGTGTTGTTGTTGGTTCGGACGCTCTCGATTGTCCCGATACCAGTAGTGGCGATGCTCGAAGGGATAGGTGGGCAGGTCGAGCTTTCGTGCGTCCGCGGGGCCGGCGGCGTCGAATTCGGGCAGGTGTCCCAAAACGTAGGCGTCAGCGAGGGCTTCGGTGATCTGGCGGTGGTCGGCGGTGTTTCGACGCAGGGACGCGATCGCCCGCGGCGCACTGGTCGAGTCCGGCCACGCGCGCAGCGCTGCGGCGGTGAGCACGGGTTGTGGCCCGATCTCGAGCAAGACCTTGCAACCCAGATCAGCCAGGGTGCGCACGCTTTTGGCGAACTCCACCGGCTGGCGGGCATGACGACGCCAGTAGTTGCCGTCGAGCCTCACACTCCGGCCGATCGCGGACCCGGTGCGGTTGCACACTAGAATCCGTTGCGGCGCATTGTAATTGAACTTATCCGCGTACGACTCGAACTCGTCGAGGATCGGATCCAACAGCGCTGAGTGGAATGCGTGGCTGGTGTCCAGCCAATCGCACCGGACACCGTCGACCTGCAGCCGGGACACCGCCTCTTCCAGATCCTGCGCGGGCCCCGACAACACGGTGTTGGCACCGTTGTAGGCGGCAACAGCGAGCCGGGGAAACTCGTCGGTCAGGCTCTCGACGCGCTCGGCGGCCGCGAAGACGGCGACCATCCGCCCGCCCGCAGGCAAACTGCCGAAAAGGCGCCCGCGCTCTGCCATGAGCAGTGCGCCGTCCTCGATGCTGAACACTCCGGCGACGCAGGCCGCCGCGTACTGACCGACGCTGTGGCCAAGCACGACATCGGGTTCAAAACCCCACGACTGCCACAGACGGGCCAAGCCCATCTCCACCGCGAACAACGCCGGCTGGGCATAGGAGGTCTGCCGCAGCGTCTCCTCGCAGTTCGGACTGTCCACATCGAATATGACGTCCAGTAACGGTTTTTCGAGAACATCGGCTACCGCTGCCGCGCAACGGTTCAGTGTCTCGGCGAAAACCGGCTCGGTGTCGAACAGCTCCCGGGCCATGCCCGGATACTGACTGCCCTGTCCCGTGAACAGCCACGCTGTTTTCGGTTTGTCATCGGAAACTCCGCGCACCAGACCGGGTGCGGGGCGATCGTCGGCGAGCGCGCCAAGCAGCTCACTGGCAGATTCCTTCGAGTTGACCACCAACGCGGCCCGGTGCTCGAAGTGCGCCCGTCCGGCCCCCGCGGTAAAGCACACGTCGGCCAAGGTGGCCTGCGGGTGCGCGTTGAGCCAGGTCCGGTACTGATCAGCGACCTGCACCAATGCGGCCGGTGTCCGCGCCGAGAGCGGAAGAATGCTGAACCGACGATCCCCGGGCGACACGGCCGGATCGGTTCCCGCACCGACCGGACCGGTTTGAACTGGTGCTTCCTCGATGATGACGTGCGCGTTGGTGCCCGCAAACCCGAAGGAGCTGATTCCGGCAATACGAGGCCGACTGTTGCGTTCCCAGGGGGTGGCTTCCTGCACGACCTGCAACGCAAGCCGGTCCCACGGGATATGTGGTGACGGGTCGCGGAAGTGAAGGTGTTGCGGCAGCAACTCGTTCTCGAGCGACAGGATGACCTTGATGACGCCGGCGATGCCCGCGGCAGCCTCCAGGTGTCCGATATTCGTCTTGGCCGAGCCGATCAGCAGTGGTCGGCTCGCCTCACGGCCTTCGCCGAGCACCGCACCCGCGGCCTGAGCCTCGATCGGGTCGCCCAGCGATGTCCCGGTCCCATGTGCCTCCAGGTATCCGACGTCGCTGGGAGCGATACCGGACCGCTTCAGCGCGTCGGCGATAACTCGTTGTTGAGCAACGCCATTCGGCACGGTTAGCCCACCCGATGCGCCATCCTGGTTGATCGCGCTGCCGCGGATGACAGCACGAATCCGATCGCCGTCGCGGATCGCGTCCTCGAGTCGCTTGATGACGATGACGCCACAGCCCTCGCCGCGCACATAACCGTCTGCGGCCGCGTCGAATGTCTTGCACCGTCCGTCGGGCGCGAGCATGTGCGCGCTGGAAAACGTGATCATGGTCGCCGGGGTGAGGAGAACGTTCGCGCCGCCGGCCAACGCGAGGTCGCATTCCCCGAGGCGCAGCGCTTGGCAAGCCTGATGGATGGCCACCAACGAGGAACTGCACGCGGTATCGACGGCAACTGCCGGGCCCTGCAGCCCCAATCGATAACTGATCCGGCCCGCCGCCGCGGCATTGGACGTCCCGATTGCCATATAGGCTTCGATTTCGGGGTACGTCAGTTCGTCGGACGCCATCCCCAGGTAGTCGTGGGTGGCCAAACCGACGAATACGCCGGTGTTGGTGTTCGCCAAAGCCGTTGGCGCGGTGCCCGAATGCTCGACCGCGCGCCACGCCGTTTCCAGCAATAGCCGGTGCTGCGGGTCCAGCAACCTGGCCTCGCGGGTTGACATCCCGAAGAACGGCGCGTCGAAACCTGTTACGTCATCAACGAAACCTGCACGACGGGTGACGACTTTTCCCGGTACACCGGGCTCCGGGTCGAAGAACTCGTCGGCATCCCACCGGTCCTGCGGCACCTCCGATATTGCGTCCCGGCCCTGGCTCAACACCTGCCAGAATTCATCGGCATCCGCAGCCCCTGGAAAGCGCGCCGCGTAACCGACGATGGCGAAGCCTGGCGCCGGCTCCGTCAGATCCTCAAGGGATGCCATGTCGTTGTTCTCCCTACCTCGGCCGATCAAGATTCGCTCCCCGCGGGCCGCCCGGTTGCACTACAGAATCGCGGCCGCCAGCCAGTATTGCAAGGGTCGCACCGACGGCCAGAACCTGTCGATAGACAGGTCTGCCAGCCTGCGCCCCACCCCCCGCGGACGCCCCGGTTGCGACCAGGGTCCCCGCCAACGGCCAGTATTGCAAGGCGGCGCCGCCGCCGATAAGGCTGTCGCCGGGTAGAGTCGCTGGTCTGCGCCCACGCCGGGCCGTTCGGTGTCCACCGGGCCGCCGGGCGGGCTGTTGCCTGCATGCGCACACCAGCGGCGATGATCGCCGTGCGGGTTATGCTGGCGGCGTTGCCAGGGTGGCCGGCGTCGTTCAGGCCGGGAACACACCAGGAACAAGCCAGGAGGGGCAAGTTTTGCGCATCGGGAAGATTACGGTCGGCTCACTCGATGAGTGGACATTGACCCCGGGCACAGTCATCTCCTGGCACCCGACGGCCGCCGCGGCCGCCAAGGCCCGGCAAGCGCCGATCAGTTCCGTGCCGGTCAGCTACATGCAGGGCCAGCACCTTCGCAACTACTGCGAACGGACCACTGCCGGGCTGAACTTTTCCCGCCAGATCATCGCCAGCTGTGAAGTGCCTGGGCACTGTGACGTGTCTGCCATGGATCATGCACTCAACGCATACCTGCGCCGGCATGACACATTCTGCAGTTGGTTCGAGCACAGCGGCAATGGTGAATTTATTAGACATGCGCTCACCGATCCCGCCGATATTGAATTCGAGGCGATCGATCACGGCCACATGACGGTCGATGAAATACATGCTCATGTCGTCGCCATACCCAGCCCGCTGGAGTGGGGCTGCTTTACCTTCGGGATCATCCAGAACGAGAGCCACTTCACGTTCTTTGCGGCCATGGATCACGTCCACGGCGATGCCACGTTGATCGGCACGACGATGCTGGAAGCCAACGGGATGTATTCGGCGTTGAGTGCAGGCGGTTCGCCGCTGGAGCTGCCCGATGCCGGTAGCTTCGACGACTTCTGCGTCCGCGAGCGCGAGTACACGTCGGAGTTGACGGTGGACTCCCCCGGGGTACGCGCGTGGATGGACTTCGCCGAGAACAACCAGGGCGGCTTTCCCGAGTTCCCGCTCCCGCTGGGCGACCCGGCGGACTCGACCCGCAGCGACATGGCCTCCGAACTCCTGATGGACGCAGCGCAGACGGAGCGATTCGAATCAGCCTGCACGGCGGCGGGCGCCCGCTTCGTCGGCGGCCTGTTCGCCTGCCTTGCCCTGGTGGAACACGAGTTCACGGGGGCTCTGACGTATTACGGGCTTACCCCGAGGGACTCCCGCACCGCCGCGGACAATTTCATGACGCAGGGCTGGTTTACCGGATTGATCCCGATCACCGTCCCGATAGCAGCGGCCTCTTTCGGTGAGGCCGCGTGGGCGGCGCAGACGTCGTTCGATTCGGGTCTGGACATGGCCAAGGTGCCCTATTACCGCGTCTTGGAGTTGGCCCCGTCGTTGAACTGGCCGCAGGCAAACTTTCCGGTGTCGAATTTTCTGCACGGCGGGGCAGCCCCGCTCAACGCCATTCTGGCCGCGGGCGACATGGGCCTCGCGAACAATATCGGTATCTACCCCGATGGCCGGTACTCATACCAATTGACCATCTACATCTTCCGGTATGGGGAGGGCACCGCAATGGCGATCATGCATCCCGATAACCCGGTCGCCCTCAAATCAGCCACCCGCTACATGGAGGCGATGAGGTCCGTGTGCGTGCGGGTCGCTGACAGCGGACACTGGGGACGAGTCGCCTAGCGTGGAGCAGTTCGATGGCTAGGCGGGCGCGGCGCCGCATTGCGCGGTTTGACGGGGCGTCGGCGACGGGCGCCGACGAACCCACACGACTCCGCCAACCGGGGGTGAGGGCGAAATGCGACGGCTAGCCGACTGGGTGGTGCGATGGCCCTGGATGGTGATCGGGATCTGGGTCGCGATCGCGGTCGCGCTGCCATTGACGTTCCCCTCCCTCAGCGAGATGTCCCAGAAGCACCCGCTCGCGATCCTGCCCAGCGATGCGCCGTCGAGCGTCACCGCCCGGAAGATGACCGAGGCATTTCACGAAGCGGGATCCGAAGACCTCCTGTTGGTGGTCCTGACCAATGACAAGGGGCTTGCCCCCCGCGACGAAGCCGTCTACCGCAAGCTGGTGGACACACTGGGCTCGGACACCCAAGACGTCGTCATGCTGCAGGATTTCATCAGCACGCCGCCGCTGCGCTCGGTCGTGACCAGCAAGGACAACAAAGCCTGGGTGCTGCCGGTCGGCGTCGCAGGTGAGCTGGGCACACCACAGTCCTACGCCGCTTTCAACCGCATCGCCGACATCGTCGAACATGCGGTGGCCGGCACCAACCTGACCGCAAACCTGACCGGGCCGGCAGCAACCGTCGCTGACCTCACGGTTGCCGGCGATCACGATCGGCTCCCGATTGAGCTGGCGATCGCGGTCATGGTGCTGATCGTGCTGCTGGTGGTGTACCGCAGCGCGATCACCATGCTGCTGCCGTTGATATCGATCGGGTTATCGCTGGTCATCGCGCAGGCCTGTGTGGCCGGCTATTCCCAACTGACCGGCTCCGGTGTCTCCAACCAGTCCATCGTGTTTCTGAGCGCGATAATGGCCGGCGCCGGAACGGATTACGCGGTTTTCCTGATCAGCCGCTATCACGACCATGTGCGTTCGGGGACGGATGCCGCCGAAGCCGTCAAAAAGGCGATGACCTCGATCGGAAAGGTGATCGCCGCCTCCGCGGCCACCGTTGGCATCACGTTCCTGGTCATCAGCTTTGCCCGCATGGGCGTGTTCAAGACGGTCGGGGCGGCATCGGCGATCGGGATCGGGGTGGCGTTCCTGGCCGCGGTGACGCTGCTGCCGGCGATCCTGGCGATCGCCGGGCCGCGCGGGTGGGTCAAGCCGCGGCGGGAACTGACCGCCCGGTTCTGGCGGCGTTCGGGTATCCGCATCGTGCGCCGGCCAAAGGTGCATCTGGTTGCCAGCCTGCTGGTGCTGACCGCGCTGGCCAGCTGCGTCGGCCTGATCCGCTATAACTACGACGACCGCAAAGCGCTGCCGTCGGCTGCGCCGAGTTCCCTCGGCTACACCGCGCTGGAGCACCACTTCCCGGTGAATCAGTCGATTCCGGAGTACATCCTCATCCAGTCGCCGCGCGACCTGCGCACGCCCGAAGCCCTCGCCGACCTGGAGCAGATGGCGCAGCGCATCAGCCAACTACCGAACGTCGCCGCGATCAGCGGTATCACTCGGCCCACCGGGGCGGTTCCCGACGAGTTCCGGGCCACCTATCAGGCCGGCGCCATCGGTACCTTCCTGGCCGACGGATCCACCCTGATCACCGGTCACTCCAGTGACCTCAACCGGCTGGCCGACGGCGCCGGCACGCTGGCCGACAACCTGCGCGAGGCCCGCAGCCAGATCAAGCAACTCACCGCCAGCGTGCAGGGTCTGGTCGACTCCTTCACCTCGGTGAAGAACCAGCACAGCGGCGACACCCTGGTCAAGGAGGTCGACACCGCGGCCAAGCTGGTCGACCACGTCAACTCGCTCGCCAATGCGATGGGTTGGAACTTCTCCGCCGGCAAGAACATGTTCGGCTGGATCGGCCCGGTGCTGGCGGCGCTGCAGGGCAACCCGGTCTGCGATTTCGACGAGTCCTGCAGCGCCACCCGGGGGGCGTTCGAACGACTGACCGGCGGGCGTGATCAAGAAGACCTCGACGCGATCAACGACTTGGCGGGCCAGCTGGGATCGTTCCAGAACAAGCAGAGCCTGAATGCCTCGGTAGACCAGGTGCGTGCTTCCCTGGCCAACCTCACCAAGTTGATGCATTCCATGGGAATGGACAAACCGGGCGGTCTGCAATCCAGCCTGGGCACCATGCAGGACAACGCCGCGCGCGTCGCCGGCGGCAGCCGGCAGGTGGCGGACGCGGTGAACGAACTGGTGGACCGAGTCAAGCAGATGGGTGCGGGGCTCGACGAGGCGGCGGCGTTTCTGCTGACGCTGAAAGATGGTACGGGGCAACCGGCAATGGCCGGGTTCAATATCCCGCCCCAGGTGCTGCACCTGAAAGAGTTCACCGAGGCCGCGAAGATCTTCATCTCGCCCGACGGCCACTCGGTACGTTACGTGGTCCAAACCAAGCTCAATCCGTTCAGCACCGAAGCGATGGACCAGATCAACACCATCATCGACACCGCCCGGGGAGCCCAACCGAACACGGCATTGTCCGACGCCACGGTGTCGATGGCGGGATACACCGTGAGCCTGCGCGACACCCGCGACTATTACCAGCACGACATCCGGTTCATCATCGCCGCGACCCTGCTCGTCGTGCTGTTGACACTGGTCGCGCTGCTGCGCGCGGTTGTCGCGCCGCTGTATCTGGTTGCTTCCGTAGTGGTTTCCTATCTGTCCGCGGTGGGGATCGGGGTGCTGTTCTTCCAGTTCATGCTCGGCCAGCAGTTGCATTGGAGCGTGCCGCCACTGGCCTTTGTGGTGTTGGTCGCGGTGGGAGCCGACTACAACATGCTGCTGGTGTCACGAATGCGCGACGAGTCGCCGCACAGCATGCGTTACGGCGTGATTCGTACCCTGAGTTCAACCGGCGGTGTCATCACCGCGGCGGGCCTGATCTTCGCGGCCTCGATGTCCGGCCTGTTGTTCTCCAGCATCGGTACCGTGGTTCAGGGCGGTTTCGTGATCGGTGTCGGCATCCTGCTGGATACGTTCCTGGTGCGCACCATCACGGTGCCCGCCATCGCGACCCTGGCCGGCCGGGCGAACTGGTGGCCGTCACGGCTGGTATCGCAGTCCGGGTCGGCCCGTGCGTAGGCGGTTGATGTATGTGAAACTGGAAAACCCGAGTCGTCAGGGGTAGGGATGAAGAAACTCCTCGCAGGAGCTACCGCGCTGGTCACCGTCGGTGCCGCGGGATCCTTTGGCATGGGTGTCACGGTCGCCGACGACACGCCCATCGGCGGACCGTCGACGCCCGGTGCTCCGGGTGACCAGACCGGATACGCCCTCGGTGGCGCTCACGTCCTGGGCATTCCCTACGACGAGTACATCCGCATGGAAGGCGCTGACTGGTTTCCCGGCCAGCAACGACAGATCGTTCGCTACCCGGCGGGGCAGGTCCAGGGCCACGTGTTGGAACGACTCTTCCCGGGCATCGGCGCGATCGGGGAAAAGATCATGCCGGGCTTGGGTCTGGACGGCCCCAGCGTCGGCGAGTCGGTGGACGAGGGAATCGACAACCTGGATGCGGCGTTTCGCACCACCGGCCGCCCCGGTACCGCGATCGGCCTGTCCGAGGGTGGCTTCGTGGTCGATGGCGCGCAGGCCCGGCTGGCCAACGACCCGACCGCTCCCCCGCCGAACACGCTGAACTTCGCCACATTCGGCGACCCGATCGGGCGTCACGCCTTCGGTGAGAGTTTCCTGACCGCTGTGTTCCCGGTCGGCAGCGTGGTTCCCGCACTCGACTACACCATGCCGCCGCCCTACGAAAGCCAGTACGACACCTACAGGTTTGTGGCCGCCTACGACTCGATCGCGGACTTCCCCGACCGACCGGACAACCTCTTCGCCTTCGCCAATACGCTGATGGGCCTGGCCACCGGCCACACCGCGGTGGCCTTCACGAACCCGAGCATGGTGCCGCCGCAGAACATCAGGACCACGATCAACTCCAGGGGTGCCAAAGACACGACGATCATGGTCCCGGAAAAGCACCTTCCGCTCGTCATGCCGTTGGCGTACATCGGGATTGACGAAGACACGCTGAACAAGCTCGACGCGATCCTGATCCCCCGCGTGAATGCCGGCTACTCACGAAACGACGACCCGGAGACCGCGCCGGTTCAGGTGGACCCGGTCAACGGCTTCGACCCCGCGGAGGTCACCGCGCCGGCCAACCAGGCGACGTTCGGCGGTGGCGCCGACCCGCTCTCGCAGATCCTCAGCGGCGCCATGTCCGTGCTGTCCGGTAACAACAAGGGCTGACGTCCGGCGCCTATGTCTTCCTCATCTGTTCTGTCGATGCTGCACGGACGTGCCAGCATGCGGCCGCACGACGTCGCGTTCACGTTCACTGATTACAGCGGCGACTGGGCGGGGGTTCACGAGAGCGTGACCTGGTCACAGCTGTCTCGCCGAACCCTGAATATGGCGCGCGAACTCACCTCCCATGGTTCGGTCGGCGACAGGGCGGTGATCCTGGCCCCCCAGTCTCTGGATTACATCGTCGCGTTCCTGGGATCCATGCAGGCCGGGCTCATCGCGGTTCCGCTGCCGTTGCCGCACCGGGGCTCCAGTCACGAGCGAGTAAGCGCCGTCCTCGCCGACACGGCGCCCTCGGTTGTCCTGACAACCTCGGCGGTCGCGGGCGATATCGCCGAGTATGTCGACGAAGCGCACCTGAACACGGTTCCGAAGATCGTCGAGATCGATTCGATGAATCTGGACGCCGACAGCGGCGGAACAGGGATCCAGGCAACCGATTTTCCCAGCACCGCGTACTTGCAGTACAGCTCGGGTTCAACCCGGCTGCCCACCGGGGTCATGGTGTCGCACCGCAACCTTCAGACCAACTTCGAGCAGTTGATGCGCGGCTACTTCACCGACTGCAACGTCATAGCGCCCTCCGACACCACGATCGTGTCGTGGTTGCCCTTCTACCACGACATGGGTCTGGTGCTGGGGGTCTGCGCGCCGATCCTGAATGGCTGGCGCGGTGAGCTGACCAGTCCGGTTTCGTTCTTGGAGCGGCCGGCCAGGTGGATGCAAGCTCTGGCCGGGAACTCGAACGCGTGGTCAGCGGCGCCCAACTTCGCCTTCGACCTGGCCGCCCGCAAAACCACCGACAATGACCTGGCGGGGCTGGACCTCGGCGGGGTTCTGGGCATCATCAGCGGCGCCGAACGCGTCGAACCGACCACATTGCAGCGCTTTGTCGATCGGTTTTCGCACTTCAACTTCCGCGACCATATGGTGCGACCTTCCTACGGTCTGGCGGAAGCCACCGTCTTCGTGGCGGCCGGCACCTGGAGCGAATCATTGCCGGCCGTTCATTTCGACGTCGGGGAACTGGGGGCGGGTCGCGCGCAGCGGTGTGCGGCCGGGACGGGCACCGCGCTGGTCAAATACCGGGTGCCGCAAGCACCCACGCTCCGGATCGTCGACTGCGACACCCATCGCGAGTGCCCGCAGAACGTGATCGGTGAGATCTGGGTGCATGGCCCCAACGTCGCCGACGGCTACTGGTGCAAACCGACGGAGGACCACTGCTTCGGCGCCACGCTGCGCGACCCGTCACCGGGCACGCCGATTGACCCGTGGCTGAGGACCGGCGACCAGGGCTTCCTCCACGAGGGTGAGCTGTTCATTGTCGGCCGCATCAAAGACCTGCTGATCATCCGCGGACGTAACCACTACCCCGAGGACATCGAGGCGACGGTCCAAGAGATCACCGGTGGACGGGTCGCGGCGATATCGGTTCCGGTGAACGACACCGAGAAGCTGGTCACCGTCATCGAGCTCAAGACCCGCGGCGCTTCCGCCGAGGAGTCGGCGCGCTGGCTCGGCGAGGTCAAGGGCAACGTCACCTCCGCGATATCCACCGCACACGGACTCAACGTCGGCGACCTCGTGCTGGTGGCGCCCGGATCGATTCCCACCACCACCAGCGGCAAGATCCGCCGCGCCGCTTGCGTGGAGCAGTACCGCCAAGGCCAGTTCACCCGGTTGGACGCCTAGGCCGCCGGCACGCGTCGGGCCGGCGCTAGCCGGTGTGGGTCTGCCGGAAGTAGTCCACCGTGCGGCGTACCCCTTCGTCGATCCCGACCCGCGGCCGCCATCCCAGCACCGTCTCGGCGCGGCTGATGTCCAGACAGGACCGTTTCAGATCACCGAGCCGCGGCGGGTGGAAGTCCGGGTCGTCGGATGCCCCGACGGCGGACGCGATCGCGGTGTGCAGCTGCCGGACCGACGTCTCCACCCCGGTGCCGACGTTGAACCGCTGCCCTCCCCCGGCCGGCCCGGAAGCCTGGACGAACGCGTCGACCACGTCGTCGACGAAGACGTAGTCCCGGGTGTCGGAGCCGTCACCGAAAATCTTGGTGCGTTTTCCCGACAGCAGCGCCTGGGCGAAGATGGCGACCACCCCGGCCTCGCCGTGCGGATCCTGCCGCGGTCCGTAGACGTTGCCGGGCGCGATGTGCGAGCACTCCAGCCCGTACATGTTCCGGAAGGTGTTCAGGTAGACCTCGCCCGCCACTTTGCCGGCGGCATAGGGCGAAGCCGGATCCGTCGGGTCATCCTCGGTGGTCGGATAGGCCGGCGGGGTGCCGTAGATGGATCCGCCCGACGACGTGTGCACGACCTTGCGGACACCCGCCTGGCGGGCCGCGTCGGCCAGGCGCACCGTGCCGACAACATTGACCGAGGCGTCGAACTGCGGGTCGGCCACCGAGTGGCGCACATCGATCTGCGCTGCCAGATGGAACACCACCTCGGGCCGATGCTCGGCGAAAATGGCAGCCAGGTCCGCGGTCACGATGTCGGCCTCGACGAACGCGAACCCCGCGTCGTCGCTGAGGTGCTCGATGTTGGTGGCCCGCCCACTGGCGAAGTTGTCCAGGCCGACCACCGCGTGACCGTCGGCCCGAAGGCGGTCGACCAGGGTGGATCCGATGAATCCGGCGGCGCCGGTGACCAGTGCATGCACCGGCCCACCATACCGACCGGTAAGAAAGACCCATGGCCCTGCAGACCGCACGCAACTGGGTCGCCGGTGCAGCGGCGGCCCTGATCGTGGCACAGCTGGTGGTGCGGGGCGTGCTGGCGTTCGGCGGCTATTTCTACTGGGACGATCTGATCTTGATCGGTCGGGCCGGCACCCAGAACCTGTGGTCGGCGTCGTATCTGCTCGACGACCACGACGGTCACGTCATGCCGGCCGCGTTCCTGGTGGCCGGTGTGGTCACCCGGTGCTGGCCGCTGCAGTGGGCGGCTCCGGCGGTCAGCCTGGTGGTGCTGCAACTGCTGGCGTCGTTGGCACTGCTGCGGGCCCTGTGGGTGATGTTGGGCTGGCGCCCGGTGCTGCTCATCCCGCTGACGTTCGCGCTGTTCACACCGCTTGGGCTGCCGGCTTTTGCCTGGTGGTCGGCGGCATTGAACTCGCTGCCGATGCTGGCGGCGCTGGCGTGGGTGTGTACCGACGCCATCCTGCTGGTGCGCACCGGCAACCAGCGCTACGCGGCCACCGGGGTGCTGGTCTATCTGGGTGGTCTGCTGTTCTTCGAGAAGGCCGCGGTGGTCCCGTTCGTCGCCTTCGCGGTGGCGGCCCTGCTCAGCCACGTCCAGGGGGATCGGCGCGCGGTGGCGACGGTGTGGCGGGCCGGTCGCCGATTGTGGACGGCGTCGCTGGCGTTGACCGCCGGATGGATCGTGCTGTACCTGATGGTGGTCAATCAGCGGCGGTGGAGCTCGGATCTGGCGATGACCGGGGACCTACTGCTCCGGTCGATCACTCACGGCGTCGTCCCCGGCCTGGCCGGCGGCCCGTGGGCATGGGACCGGTGGGCCCCGGCCTCGCCGTGGGCCACCCCGGGCCCGGTGGTGATGGCAGTCGGGTGGCTGGCGCTGGCCGGGGTACTGGCGGTGTCGCTGCTGCGCAAGCGGCGCATCGCTGCGGTGTGGCTGGCCGCGGTGGGCTACACGGTGGCCTGCCAGGTGCCGGTTTACCTGATGCGTTCGTCGGCGTTCACCGTGCTGGAGCTCGCGCAGACGCTGCGTTATCTGGCTGATCTGGTGGTGGTGCTGGCGCTGCTGGCGGCCGTCGGGTTGTGCGCCCCGAACCGTGCCGCTCTCCGCTGGCTCGACGCGTCGCCGACCCGCACCGCTGCGACGGCGGGTCTGGCGGTCGCGTTCGTGGCCAGCAGCCTGTACTCGACGTCGACATTTCTGGCGTCCTGGCAAGACAACCCGGCCGAGCCCTACCTGCGCAACGCCCGCCAGAGCCTGGCTGCCGCGCGGGCCGTCTCACCGGCACCGCTGCTTGACCAGGAGGTCGACCCGCTGGTGCTGCAGCGCGTGGTCGGGCCGGAGAACCTGGCCAGTCACCTGTTCGCATTGCTGCCGAACCGGCCGCAATTCGCCTCGGCGACAACGGACTTACGGATGTTCGACAGCACCGGCCGGGTGGTTGACGCCCAGGTGACCTGGGTGCGCACCATCGTGGCAGGACCCGTGCCACGGTGCGGGTATTTCACGCAGCCCGACCAACCGGCCCGGTTGGCGCTCGATGGGCCGCTGCTCCCGGCGGATTGGACCGTCGAACTGAACTACCTGGCGAACCTGGACGGCTCGATGACGCTGTCGTTGTCACAGGGTCCCGCGGTGAAGGTTCCAGTCCATCCCGGGCTCAACAAGGTCTTTGCGCGGTTGCCCGGCGCCGGCGACGACATCACCGCCCGCGCCGACACCGCCGCACTGTCGGTATGCATTGCCGCCGGACCAGTCGGATACCTGGCGCCGCGAAGTTGAGTAGGAATACGCACCCTTGGCAGCTGACCGGGTTGCGAACATTCTCGATATGCAAACACCACACCCACTGCTGCGTACCACCACGGCCTATTTCACCCAGTCCGCGATCTCCTTCGGGGTGTCGTTCGCTGCCCTGGCCATCGGCATCACCTATTTGCCAATCACGGTGTGGCAACGCGGTTTCCTTGCGGTCTGCGGACTGTTCCTGGTGACCAGTTGCTTCAACCTCGCCAAGGTGATCCGCGACCAGCACGAAGCCCAGCAGATCCGCAACCGAGTCGATGAGGCCCGGATGGAGCAGATGTACGTCGACCACAATCCACTCAAAGGCGTCGGCTGACAGCCGGTTCAACTGAGCAGGTCCCCTCGCGAGCAGACGCACAATCGCATGGGCAAAGCCCTCTGCGTGCGATTCTGCGTCTGCTCGCAACGTGTCCGCGGCCGGCACCGAGCCCGCGGCGGTCGGTCGGCATAATGCCCGCATGACCGATGTTCGCGCCCTCGCCCGGCGCGAGCGGATCGCGTTTGCCGAACTGCTGTCGGAATTGACTCCCCGACAATGGGATTCAGCGTCCCTGTGCGACGGATGGACGGTCCGCGAGGTAACCGCCCACACCTTGGCCTACCTCGGACAGAGCCATACCCGGGTGTTCGTCGACATGCTGCGCTTTCGGGGAAACGTCGATCGGCTCAACGCGCACGCGTTGCCGACATACACCGCGCTGAGCACCGACCGGCTGGTGCAGTTGATGCGCCAAGGCATCGAACCGTCCGGCGCAGCGGCCCTCTACGGCGGGCGGGTGGCGTTGATCGAGTGCCTGATCCACCAGCAGGACATCCGCAGGCCGCTGGGGTTGCCCCGGACCATCGACCCCGAGGCGCTGCGGGTCTCGCTGAGCTACGCCCGAATCAGCCCGGTCATCGCCGGTGCCCGCCGCACCCGCGGGGTGCGGCTGATGGCAACCGACCTGGACTGGTCCGCGGGCCGCGGCCCGCAGGTGAACGGACCTGGCGAGGCGTTGCTGTTGGCAATGACCGGACGGCTGGCCGCGGTGCGCCACGAGTTGAGCGGCCCGGGGGTGGCGCAGCTGCGCACTGCGGCGATTTGTTCGCCCCGATCCGGAAGACGGTCGGTTTGATCACCACATTTTAGTGTTACTTTAGAGTACGTTTAATTTTCTTATTTTTTCTGTATGGTCGCTCATTACAGCACTACGCAGTCCGTCTACATCTCCGCCGAAAGGTCAGCCAGATGCCCAACGACCCGGAGCCTCCCCTGCTCGACACCGGCCAAGATGCCCAAGCACCTCGGCTGTTGCGGGTCTCCGAGGCCGCCGCCGCGTATCGCCTCGTCCATCAGCGTGTCGACACGCTGGTCCGCGACCGGGCAGACGTCGCCGAGCTGATGGTGCCGGCGTGTCCCGCGTGGACCGTCCACCAAACGGTTGCCCACCTGGTCGGTGTCGCACAGGACGTGGTGTCCGCCAACCTGGAAGGGGTGGCCTCCGAGTTGTGGACCCAGGCACAGGTCGACCGCCTCAGTCAGCACTGCATCGACGAGTTGCTCGACCTGTGGGCAGAGTCGGTCGACCTGCTGATGGAACGGCTCACCCAGGCAACCCCGGAACTTGCCATCGGGCAGCTCGTTTTCGACCTGCTCACCCACGAACACGACATCCGCGGCGCCCTGGCCGAACCGGGCTCCCGCACCGGTGATCTCGGCTACCAGGCAGCGCTGGGGTTCTTGGCGACGATGTTCGATCTGAACTTCCGACACACCGGCCGATCAGCGATGAGGCTCACCACCCCGTCGATCGGAACTGTGCAACTCGGTGATCCCGGCGCCGCCACGGATCAGCTGGTTATCGAGATCTCCGATTTCGAGGCACTGCGGGCTTTCGGTGGACGGCGCAGCGTGCATCAATTGTCGGTGCTGCCCTGGCACGGAGATCCACCAAATCCGCCGCCCGCCGCCAGAAATCACGCCATACGACCGCCCAGCGACGACCTTGTCGAATGATCGCGGCTCAAGCAATCGCCCACAGATCGTGTCCGTGCATCGGAGCCGCTATGGAGCCGCCTAGGAGAATCGAACTCCTGACCTATTCATTACGAGTGAATCGCTCTACCGACTGAGCTAAGGCGGCACGCCCCGGTAGGACCGGGACCAGGAGAGTTTACAGGTCGGCTCGCAGGGCCTGACCGATGGTGGCGACCATGGCGTCCACGGCGAAACGCGGCTTGACGTTGACGCTGAGCGCCTCGCGGCAGGCCAGCACCGCCTCGATGCAGCGCAGCAGCCGTTCCGGGCTGGCATGTGCGGCCAGCGCCGCCACCTTCTCCGCCAGATCCGGGTGGTTGGACTGCACGGTTCCCGCCCCGGAGGACACCAGCAGCGCGTCGCGAAAGTAGGTGGCCAGGTCGATCAGTGCCCGGTCCAGGGCGTCGCGCGAGGCCCGGGTCTGGCGCGACTTCTGCCGCCGCTCCAGCTCCTTGATGGCCCCGGCCGCCCCACGCATCGCCCCGGCGGCGCCCTTTCCGGTACCCCCGGCACCCAACGCGGTCCGCAACTCCTCGGTTTCGGCTTCGGCCCGCCCGGCGGTCAGGTCGCGGGCCTCGGCCTCGGCGGCGGACACCAGCTCCTCGGCCGCCGAGTACGCACGCGCCGGCGTCGCCGCATCCCGTGCCAGCCCCAACGCCTGCAGCCGGCGCTGGCGCGCCTGCGGATCGGTGGCCAGCCGGCGGGCCCGGCCCACATGGCCCCCGCTGACCGATGCCGCCCACTGCGCGTCCTCGGCGGACAGCCCGTCGATGTCGGCCAGGACGGCGGCGATCGCCGCACTCGACGGCGTGGCCAGGGCCACGTGCCGGCATCGCGAGCGCAGGGTGACCGCCACGTCCTCGGGATCCACCGACGGCGCACACAGCAGGAACACCGTCGACGGCGGCGGCTCCTCGACGACCTTGAGCAGCGCGTTGGCGGCCCCCTCGGTCAACCGGTCGGCGTCCTCGACCAGCACGATCTGCCAGCGACCGGTGTTGGGTCGCCGTGACGCGGTCTGCACGATGGCGCGCATCTCGTCGACGCCGATCGACAACCCCTCGGGAATCACCCGTCGCACATCGGCATGGGTGCCGGCCATCGTCGTCGTGCAGGCATGGCACTGGCCGCACCCGGGCACACCGTCTGACGTGCACTGCAGCGCGGCCGCGAAGCACAGCGCCGCCACCGATCGCCCGGAACCCGGCGGCCCGGTGATCAGCCAGGCATGCGTCATGGCACCCGACGCGGTGGCGCTGTGAGTGGAATCACCTCGCGCCGCCTGCGCAGCGGCCACCAACTCGGCTTCCACCGATTCCTGGCCCACCAGCCGCGCAAAAACCCCGGACATCACCGGCAACAGTAGTGGCCGGGTGCGACAGCTCCGACCCCCGGCAAGGCTTGCGGGTAGCTATTTGGCTACGTTTTCGTCGGCACCGCCCGATACGGTGTGCAAGTGAGCACCGCAGCAGCATTGCCCGCCCGGGTCAGTGCGTTCATACGGTGGGTGGTCCGCACCCCGTGGCCGGTGTTCTCGCTGAGCATCCTGCAGGCCGACATCATCGGCGGCCTGTTCGTGGTTGGCTTTCTGCGCTTCGGTCTGCCGCCCGAGGATCGCATCGAATTGCAGGATTTGCCCACCACCAACCTGGTCATCTTCGTGAGCACGGTGGTGGCGCTGTTCCTTGTGGGTTTCACGGTGAGCCTGCGCCTGTTGGTGCCGGTGTTCCGGTGGCAGCGCCGTGACGGTCTGCTCACCGACGACGACCCGGAAGCCACCGAGCTGGCGCGCTCCCGGGCGCTGCGGATGCCGTTCTACCGGACCTTGATCAGCCTGGGCTACTGGTGCGTGGGCGGCGTCGTATTCATCATCACCAGCTGGCCGGTCGCCGAGCACGCCGTTCCGGTCGTCGCGGTCGCGACCGGCCTGGGCGCCACCGCGACCTCGATCATGGGCTACCTGCAATCCGAACGGGTGCTGCGCCCGGTGGCGGTCGCGGCGCTGCGTGGCGGCATCCCGGAGAATGTCCATGCGCCCGGGGTGATTTGGCGCCAGATGATGACGTGGGCGCTGTCCACCGGTGTCCCGCTGTTGGCGATCGTGCTGGCGGTGGTGGCCGACAAGGCGGCGCTGCTGCAGGCCGACCCGGAAAAGCTGTTCGCCCCGATCCTGCTGATGGCGCTGGCCGCGCTGGGGATCGGCCTGGCCAGCACCGCGTTGGTCGCCATGTCGATCGCCGACCCGCTGCGGCAGCTGCGCTGGGCGCTGGGCGAGGTACAGCGCGGCAATTACAACGCGCACATGCAGATCTACGACGCCAGCGAACTGGGCCTGCTGCAGGCCGGCTTCAACGACATGGTGCGCGACCTGTCCGAGCGGCAGCGGCTGCGGGACCTGTTCGGCCGCTACGTCGGCGAAGACGTCGCCCGACGGGCACTGGAGCGGGGCACCGAGCTGGGCGGCCAGGAGCGCGACGTCGCGGTGCTGTTCGTCGACATGGTCGGCTCCACCCAGCTCGCGGCGACCCGACCGCCCAGCGAGGTCGTCAACCTGCTCAACGAGTTCTTCCGGGTCGTGGTCGACACCATCGGCCGCCACGGCGGCTTCGTCAACAAGTTCCAGGGCGACGCGGCGCTGGCGATCTTCGGCGCACCGATCGAGCACCCCGACGCCGCCGGCGCGGCACTTGCCGCCGCCCGCGAGCTGCACGACGAACTGCTCCCGGTACTCGATGCCACCGAGTTCGGCATCGGGGTGTCATCGGGTCGGGCGATCGCCGGGCATATCGGGGCGCAGGCCCGTTTCGAGTACACGGTCATCGGCGA
Source organism: Mycobacterium sp. NGS50 (assembly GCF_059812545.1). Classification (NCBI taxonomy): domain Bacteria; kingdom Bacillati; phylum Actinomycetota; class Actinomycetes; order Mycobacteriales; family Mycobacteriaceae; genus Mycobacterium; species Mycobacterium sp. NGS50. The sequence continues at coordinate 50,366 of NZ_JCALCW010000025.1, read as the reverse complement.
CCCGGTCAACGAGGCCGCCCGACTCACCGAGCTGGCCAAGCTGGAGAACGAGCACGTGCTGGCATCGGCGATCGCCGTCAGTGGCGCGCTGGACGCCGAGGCGTTGCAGTGGGATGTCGGCGAAATCGTCGAACTGCGCGGGCGCGCGGCGCCCACCCAGTTGGCGCGCCCACTGCATCTGGCCGCCAACGACGGCAATACGCCGGACAGCTAGCGACGGACCGTAGGCGGATCTAGCCGCGTTCGAAGACGTCCCGCCACAGCGATGTCGGCGGGGTGAAGTTATTGAGGTCGTCGCCGAGGCTGGGCGGCAGGTTCGCCGCGTCCAGTCCGTCGAAGCCGGTGCCGTCGACGGGGACCAGCTCAGGGAACTGCACGGTTCCGCTGACCAGGTTGTCCGCGTCCGGCCCGATCAGTTGCAGCAGGTTGAGAAATGCCTGATCCATGTCCTGTGACGAGCCGGCGGAAAGCTGAACGGCCGGGACCGCAACGGTCGGCAGCGTCGTGTGATCCGAGGTCGCGGCGACAGCACTCACCCCCGCAAGTGCCATTCCTGCGGCAATGCCGCAACAAACGGCGATCCGCATTTCTCCCCCTCGGAGTCGCCGGGACGACTGGCGTCGCCCTCAACCACTCCAGCATAACTAAGAACTGGCTGAGTAACAAGCCATTTTTGAACGCGGCTGCCTGCGCCTGTGCTGAGACCGGTCGCATCAGCGGACCGGTTGACGCGTCCTACTTCTTGGCGGCTTTCTTCGCCGGCTTCTTGGCCGCGGCTTTGCGGGTCGTCTTCTTCGCGGCACGTTTGACCGGCCCGCGAGCCCGGCGGTCGGCCAGCAGTTCCGCGGCACGCGAGTCGGTGATGGTGGTGACGTCGTCGCCCTTGCGCAGGCTGGCGTTGGTTTCGCCGTCGGTGACATACGGCCCGAAACGGCCGTCCTTGACCACCATCGGATTGCCGGACACCGGGTCGTTGCCCAGCTCGCGCAGCGGCGGAGCCGACGCGGCCTGCCGACCACGACGCTTCGGCTCGGCGTAGAGCTTCAACGCCTCCTCAAGCGTGACGGTGAACAACTGGTCCTCGGTTGCCAGCGAGCGAGAGTCGGTGCCGCGCTTCAGGTATGGGCCGTATCGGCCGTTCTGCGCGGTGATCTCCTCACCGGAGGCCGGGTCCGCTCCCACCACCCGGGGCAGCGACAACAGCCGCAGGGCGTCCTCCAGGGTGACCGTCTCCAGGTCCATGCTGCGCAGCAGCGAGCCGGTCCTGGGCTTCGGGCCGGTGGGCTTTTTACCCTTCTTCGCGGCCTTGCCGGACTCGTCGCCGGGCCCTTCGTCTTCGGGCGGTTCGGGCAGGATCTCGCTGACGTAGGGTCCGTACCGGCCGTCCTTGGCGACGATCTGGTGGCCCGTCTCCGGATCCACGCCCAGCACGCGCCCTTCCTGCGGCGTCGCGAACCGCTGTTCGGCGATGTCGAGGGTCAGTTCGTCGGGCGTTAGCGCATCGTTGAGGTTGGCCCGCTGCGGGGTCGGCTCGCCGTCATCCCCGGTGATCATGCGCTCCAGGTAGGGCCCGTTCTTGCCCACCCGCACATACACCGGCCGGCCTTGCTCGTCGTCGAACAGCTTGATCGAGTTGACTTCGCGGGCGTCGATCCCTTCCAGGTTGACGCCGACCAGCTTCTTCAGCCCGCCGGAACGCGCCACCGAGTCTTCGACGCCGTGATCGCCACCGAAGTAGAAGTTGTTCAGCCAGTTGGTGCGGCGCTCTTGTCCGGAGGCGATCGAGTCGAGTTCGTCTTCCATGGCGGCGGTGAACCCGTAGTCGACGAGTCGCCCGAAATGCTGCTCCAGCAATCCGATGACGGCGAACGCCACCCACGACGGCACCAGGGCGCTGCCCTTCTTGTGCACGTAGCCACGGTCCTGGATGGTCTTGATAATCGACGAATACGTCGAAGGCCGCCCGATACCGAGCTCTTCGAGGGCTTTGACCAGGGACGCTTCGGTGTAGCGGGCCGGTGGGTTGGTGGCGTGACCGTCCGGGGTCAGCTGAGTGGCATCCACCCGCTGACCCTGCGACAGCTGCGGCAGCCGCCGTTCGGCGTCGTCGGCCTCGCCGCCGGCCAGCTCGTCCACGGTCTCCACATAGGCCTTGAGGAACCCGGCGAAGGTGATGGTGCGTCCGCTGGCCGCGAACACGACGTCCTGGCCGCTCGACGCACCGCTGATCCGCAGGCTCAGCGTGGTGCCGCGCGCGTCGGCCATCTGGGAGGCCACCGTGCGCTGCCAGACCAGCTCGTAGAGCCGGAATTCGTCGCCGTCGAGTTCACGTCGCACCGCGTCGGGGGTGGCGAAGGTCTCGCCGGCCGGCCGGATCGCCTCGTGCGCTTCCTGGGCGTTCTTCACCTTGCGGGTGTACTGCCGCGGCGACGGTGACACGTACTCGTCGCCGTAGAGCTGGCGCGCCTGGGTGCGGGCGGCATCGATCGCCGACTGCGACAGCGTCGTCGAGTCGGTACGCATATAGGTGATGTAGCCGTTCTCGTAGAGCCGCTGGGCGATGCTCATCGTCCGCTCGGCGGAGAACCGCAGCTTGCGGCCCGCCTCCTGCTGCAGCGTCGAGGTCATGAACGGCGGATACGGCTTGCGGGTGTAGGGCTTCTCCTCCACCGACGCCACCGACAGCTGTCCGCCGCGTAGGCCCTCGGCCAACCCGTTGGCCGCGGCCTCGTCGAGCACCACCACCTCGCCGGGTTTACGCACCACCCCCAGCGAGTCGAAGTCCCGGCCGGTTGCCACCCGCAGGCCGTCGACACTGGTCAGCCGCGCGCTGAAGGTGGGTGGGACGGCATTCGGGTCGGACACACTGGCGTCCAGCTCAGCGACCACATCCCAGTAGCCGGCGCTGCGGAACGCCATCCGTTCGCGTTCGCGCGCCACGATGATGCGGGTCGCCACCGACTGCACCCGCCCCGCTGACAGCCTGGGTGCAACCTTCTTCCACAGCACCGGGCTGACCTCGTAGCCGTACAGCCGGTCCAGGATGCGCCGGGTCTCCTGCGCGTCGACCAGGTCGATGTCCAGGTCACGGGGGTTTTCCGCGGCGGCCCGGATCGCGGGTTCGGTGATCTCGTGGAAGACCATCCGCTTGACCGGGATACGCGGCTTCAGCGTCTCCAGGAGATGCCAGGCGATCGCCTCGCCTTCGCGGTCACCATCTGTGGCCAGATACAGTTCGTCGACGTCCTTGAGCAGGCTTTTGAGCTCGCTGACGGTCGCCTTCTTGTCGGGGCTGACGATGTAGAGGGGTTCGAAGTCGGAGTCGACGTTGACGCCCAGCCGCGACCAGGGCTCACTTTTGTACTTCGCCGGCACGTCGGCCGCGTTGCGCGGCAGGTCGCGGATATGGCCGCGCGAGGACTCGACGACATAGTTCGAGCCCAGGTAGCCTGCTATTTTGCGGGCCTTGGTCGGCGACTCGACAATGACGAGTCGCCGCACGCTTCCAGCAGGGTTAGCCACCTTGCGCTTACGCTCCACTTCTATCCCAGCAGGTCGAGCGACCGGACGCGTTTCGCCTGTGGATACCTGACAATTTGACACCTCGGGCGAGTCGACGCAAACCGGCTCGGCGTGCGGTCGCTACCCAAACCCCCCGTGAACACCCCCTGGACACCTGCTAAACCTCCGGCCAGCAGGCCTTCGCCTCGGCGATCTCCGGTGGTTCACCCACGTTCTCCAGCAGCCGCATCAGCCGGCGCCGACCGCTGATCCGCAGGGCCGGTCGCGCACCCCGGGTGCCGATCAGGGTCGGAGCGATCCCGACCCGCATCAGCGCCGACGCCAGCGGTGTATAGGTGTCCGGGGCGTGCGGGTCGAGCCCCAGCAGATAGCGGTCGGCCTCGGGTTCACCGGCCGCCAGCGTCCAGGCCCGCAACTCCCGCGACCCGGGCAGCCACTGCGACGGCACCGTCTTGACCGCGCCGCGCGTCCATTGGGCGGCGATGGTGCGCAGCTGCGGATCCACCGCCGTGCGCACCAGCGGGGTGTCCTCATCGGTGCGACTGATCTCGGCGGGCAGTCCCGCCTGCACCATCATGTCCGCCAGCGCCGACGCCCGCCAGAGCTCGTCGACGACCACCGACAACCGGGCCCCGTCACCGACCACAACGATCTGACCGGCGGCCGCCAGCACCCCGGTGAGGTCGGCGACCGCGGGCGGCACCGACTCAGCGGAGAAAAAGGACAGCTGGCTCACGTCACCGACAGTAGGCCAGTCCGGGGCGGGATGGCCTGCCGGTGCGGGCGCGACACCCCGAAAACAGGAAACCCCCCGGCCGACCCCTGATCAGGGGGACTGCACGGGGGGCTGTTGTCGGCGGCGTTCGCTCAGATGGAGCGGACGCCGGTCGCCTGCGGACCCTTGGGGCTCTGGCCGACCTCGAACTCGACCCTCTGGTTCTCCTCAAGGGTGCGGAAGCCGGATCCCTGGATTTCCGTGTAGTGGACAAACACGTCGGCGGACCCGTCCTCGGGTGCGATGAAGCCGAAGCCCTTTTCCGCGTTGAACCACTTCACAGTTCCCTGTGGCATTTGTCGATCTTTTCCTTCTCTTCGTACCCGGTGCGGTGCACCGTTGGTCGGCGCACCGTCTTTCGGTGCCCCGGGCCCCGTCGTGACCGCCCTAACCCTTGTGGTGCCGTCGGACATACCGACCCGCCCTCGCAGGAACTGCGACCGCAACGAAAGATCCTGCGAAAGTGTTACACGACCACAGAAGCTACGACCGCCATCAGTCAATCACGTTCATCGCGCCAGCGACAGTCTCGGTGCCGGATTGGGCAAACAACCGGTTGGCTTACCCCGCTCGCCCGTCACGCGAGCCCGGCGCGGCGTCGTGGCCACCCGATACCGTCGGCGGGTGGCTCGAATCGATCCGAACCGGACCCGCGGGACCGGTGATGGCTGACTTCGGCGCCGAGCTGCTCAGCGCCGCGCTGGCCGGCACGGAGCAGGGTGAGAATCCGCTGCGGCATATCGCAGAGCTGCCGGCACGCCCCGGCGACCGGCAGCGGTGGCCGGATTGGGCCGACCCCACTCTGGTCGCCGCCTTCACCGAGCGGGGTGTCAGCGCGCCCTGGTCGCACCAGTTGCGCGCCGCCGACCTCGCCCACGGTGGCCGACACGTCGTGGTGAGCACCGGTACCGCCTCGGGCAAATCGCTCGCCTATCAACTGCCGGTCCTCCACGCACTGGCCGTCGACCCGCTTGCCCGCGCGCTGTACCTGTCACCGACGAAGGCCCTCGGCCACGACCAGCTGCGCGCCGCCCACGCGCTGTCCACGGCGGTTCCGCGGCTGCAGGACGTGGCGCCGACCGCGTATGACGGCGACAGCCCCACCGAGGTGCGCCGCTTTGCCCGCGAGCGGTCCCGGTGGTTGTTCTCCAACCCGGACATGGTGCACCTGTCGCTGCTGCGTAACCATGCCCGCTGGGCGGTCTTCCTGCGCGGTCTGCGTTTCGTTGTCGTCGACGAATGCCATTACTACCGGGGAATTTTCGGCTCGAATGTGGCGATGGTGCTGCGCCGCCTGCTGCGCCTGTGCGCACGGTATTCAGCCGACCGGGCGACGTTGCCGACGGTGATCTTCGCCAGCGCCACCACCGCCGCGCCGGGTGCGACGGCCTCGGCGCTGATCGGCCAGCCGGTCGAGGAGGTCACCGACGATGGTTCGCCGCAGGGTTCGCGCACGGTGGCGATGTGGGAGCCCGCCCTGCGCACCGACATCAACGGCGAAAACGGTGCCCCGGTCCGCAGGTCCGCCGGCGCCGAAGCCGCCCGGGTGATGGCCGACCTGGTAGCCGAGGGTGCCCATACGCTGACGTTCGTGCGGTCGCGCCGCACCGCCGAGCTGACCGCGCTGGGGGCCCGCGCGAGGCTGCACGACATTGCCCCGGATCTGGCCGACAAGGTGGCCTCCTATCGGGCCGGCTACCTCGCCGAGGACCGCCGCGCCCTGGAACGGGCACTGGCCGAGGGTGAGCTGCGCGGGCTGGCCACCACCAACGCCCTGGAATTGGGTGTCGACATCGCCGGCCTGGACGCCGTCGTGCTCGCGGGCTTCCCGGGAACGGTCGCGTCGTTCTGGCAGCAGGCCGGCCGATCGGGGCGCCGTGGCCAGAGCTCGCTGATCGTGCTGATCGCCCGCGACGACCCCCTGGACACCTATCTGGTGCATCATCCCGAGGCGCTGCTGGCCAAGCCGATCGAACGGGTGGTGATCGATCCGACCAACCCCTACGTGTTGGGGCCGCAGGTGCTCTGCGCAGCCACCGAACTTCCGCTCGACGATGTCGAGGTCCGGGCGCTGGGCGCCGAGCAGGTGGCGGCGTCCCTGGTGGACGACGGGCTGCTGCGGCTGCGATCGGGCCGGTACTACCCGGCACCCGATGTCGATCCGCATGCCGCCGTCGACATCCGTGGCACCGCGGGGGGTCAGATCGCCATCGTGGAGGCCGGCACCGGCCGGCTGTTGGGCGGCGTGGGTGCCGGTCAGGCTCCGGCGCAGGTGCACCCCGGCGCCGTGTACCTGCATCAGGGCGAGGTGTACCTGGTTGACTCGCTGGACTTGGAGAGCGGTGTCGCGTTCGTACACGGCGAGGATCCGGGATATTCGACATTCGCACGCGAACTCACCGACATCGCCGTCACCGGCGTCGGCGAGCTGCAGACGTTCGGGTCGGTGCGGCTCGGACTGGTCCCGGTCACGGTGACCAACCAGACCGTCGGATACCTGCGCCGCGGCCTGGACGGCGAAGTGATCGACTTCATCGAGCTGGATCTGCCCGCACGCACCCTGCCCACCACCGCGGTCGTATACACGATTACTCCAAAATCATTGGAAGACAACGGCATTGACATTTCACGGATCCCGGGCTCGTTGCACGCCGCCGAGCACGCGGCGATCGGCCTTTTGCCGTTGGTGGCCAGCTGCGACCGCGGGGACATCGGCGGCCTGTCCACCGCGGTGGGACCCGACGCCCTCGGCGGGCTGCCCAGCGTGTTCGTCTACGACGGTCACCCGGGCGGGGCGGGATTCGCCGAGCGAGGATTCCGTTCGGCGACTACCTGGTTGGACGCGACCGCGGCGGCCATTGACTCATGCGAGTGCCCGCACGGCTGTCCGTCCTGCGTGCAGTCCCCCAAATGCGGCAACGGCAACGAGCCGCTGGACAAGCCCGGCGCCGTGCGGATACTGCGACTGGTGCTCAACGAATTAGCGCGCCACACCTGAGAACCACAGCTGGACGACGACCGGACCCCTCGAACGGTCGACTACGACGGGTACAGCCGAAAACTACCCGGCCGCATCGCCTGGATGCAACTCAGCTGATGGCATCGTCGATCCACTGATCGGACCTGAGCCGCTAAGATTCTCGGTTATGGCCAACGACTGGCTGCTCGTGGAAACACTGGGCATCGAACCCGTCGTGGTTGCCGAAGGCACTACGCCGAAGAACCTCGTCCCGCTCTCCGCGTTCTTGCGGCGCAGCCCGCATATCGCCGCCATCCGGACCGCGATCGCCGAGACGGTGCAGACTGGTCAGAGCCTGGCCAGCATCACCCCCAAGAACGATCGGGTGATCCGCACCGAGCCGGTGCGGATGTCGGATGGGAAGGTGCACGGGGTCCAGGTCTGGCGCGGGGCCCCCGACACCGAGCCACCCGACCGGTCGATACCCGGCGCGTTGATCTGGGATCTGACCCTCGGTGTGGCCACCGACACCCCGGAGTCGCTGTACAACAGCGGCCGCCATCCCCACGCCGGAGCCACCGGTGGCGGGGCGTTCCCCGAGGACCTGCCGACCCGCGACTTCAGCCCGAACGAGAACAAGGTCGTGGAGCTGGCGATCAAGACCGAACCAGGTCAAACACTGTGCAGTAGCTGGGATGTCACTGATGAGCAGGGCGACACCGTGCGGGTGGGTTTTGTGGTGCGCATTGGCCTGGAGACCCCAGCCGGCGGCCCCGAGCACCTGATCGCGCGCGGGATGAACTGGCGTGAGGAACTCGAGGGGCCGGCGATGCCGCCCGACGAGTTGGCGTGGCAGGTTCTCGACGGCTTGGCGCAACCCGGCGTCTACCGAGCGCTGGTCGACCTGGACCAGTGGACGCTGTTGAAGTGGTTCGACGAGCCCTGCCCGTTCTACGACTGGCGAACCCCTGACGCCAACGAGCAACGGATTCACCCCGACGACGAGCACCTGTTGCCGCCCATGACCGAAGAACTGACCGTCGGCGCCACCTCCCGGGTGCTGCGACTATGCGGGCAGCGCGGAACCTGGGTCCCCGTGCACGTCACCGTGAATCGTGTGGAGATCGGCGAAGAAGGGGCCACCGGACTCATCGCCTTGCGTCTGCCCACCGCCGAGGAAGTCGCCGAGGCGCAGGCCCGCGACCCCGACACCCCGCCGTCCTAAGCGGTGGTCCGGCCTAGCCGAGTGGCCCGGCCCGGGCCACTGCCCGTGCCGCGGCCGGTCGGGCCAGCATCACCGCCACCTCGGCCGTGATGACGACGTCGAGGCCGTCGACGACACAGTCGAGCGGTCGCGCGCGCATTTGGTAGATCACCCCCGCCGCGCGCCCGCAGGCCGTCGCGGCCCCGGCGGGTAGCGCCATCGCGGCCGCCACTGCGGCCAGGTCGGCCGCCGCTTGCGCCCGGTGCCGGGCGGCCACCGCCGCGCCCAGGCATACGCCGCCACCGGCGATGCAGACCAGCGCGGCGATCATCGCCGCTGCCAGCAGGCTGACCGAGCCCCGTTCACCGGCCGGGCTCGGCCGCAGCCACCCCGGTTGCGGTGATGGCCAACACCGGGAGCAGGGGTGACCGGGCGGTGACCGTCGCAACGACATACCCGCCGTCGCGGCGCAGCCCCACCGCCGCGCCGATCGGTGCGATCGTGTGGGCGGCCGCCACCGCCGAGCGGTCGTCCCCGCGGGCGGATAGCCGGGCGGCTTCGCGGGCTGCGTCGATACAGCGGATCTGCAGCGCCGTCGCAGCAACACCGGCCACACACAACACCAGCACAACAACCAGCGCGGCGATCGCCAGCGCGGCCTCCACCGTCGCGGTGCCGGAATCACCTGCTACACCGCGGTGTTCAACGCGCGACTGATGACGCGTGTCAGTGCCGACACGATGGAATCGCCGGTGACCACCGTGTACAGGATGGCGCCGAAGGCGGCGGCGGCGATCGTCCCGATCGCGTACTCGACCGTCGACATTCCCGATTCGTCCACCGCCAGCAGCATCAGGCGCGCCTGCACGGTCCGAAACATCGTGGATCCCTTCATACTTTCCCCCTTCATCATTGCGTGAGCTCACTGCAGCAGCCCCGATTTCAGCACCTGGCCGGCAAGGCCGGCCACCGCCGGAACGATGCCGAGGCAGACGAACGCCGGCAGGAAGCACAGCCCCAGTGGGCCGGCTATCAGCACACCGGCACGTTCGGCTGCGGCGGCCGCCGTCTGCGCCGCGTCCTCGCGGCACTGTGCGGCCAGCTCGGTCACGCCGTCGGCCAACGCCGTACCGGAGTGCGCCGACCGTCGCGCCAGGCGCAGCAGGGTGTCGATCGGCCGGTCCGGAGGCGCGTGCGGCTGAGCCCACGCGGTATCCGGATCAGCGCCCAGCGCAAGCAGATCCGCGGCCCGCTGCAGCACCACGGCCAGCCGGGGCGGAGCAGCTGCAGCCGTTGCCGCCGCCGCGCCCGACACCGCCATGCCGGCTGACAGACACACCGCCAGCAGATCCAGATTCGCCGCCACCGCCAGCGGCTCTACGCCGCTGCGCGGCGGACGCACGAGCCGGATAGAAAGCGGCAGCCCGGCCCGGGCCCGGACCAGGGTCGGGCCCGGGCCGGTCAGTACGGCCAAGGCCAACAACGCCGCCGCCGCACTCATGCCGTCGCCCGATCGGTGATCCGGTCCGACCACCACAGCCCGACACAGCTCAGCGCCACCCCGACGTCCAGGCACCAGCCGCCGACGTGCCCGCCGAGCAAAAAGCCGACTGGCGCTGCCCCGATCATCTGGCCCAGCAGCACCCCCAACACCGGCAGCGCTGCCAGGATGGCGGCGGTGGCGCGGGCGCCGGCCATGCCGGCCGCGACGCGTCCCCAAAAGCGCTGTCGCTCAGCCATATCGCGCTGGGCTGCGCGCATCAGGGCAGCAATGGCCAGTCCATGCTCCTCGGCGAGCCGCCAGCACACCGCCAACCGCTCCCACTGGCTGCTCACAACCGAGTCCGCTGCCACGCTACGCAGGCCGGCGGCCACGTCGGCGCCGAGCCGGGCGCGTGACGCAACCGCGTGCAGTGCGGCCCCCACCTTTGTCCCCGCGGTTTCGGCGGCCGCGACCGACAGGGCCCGCACCGGATGCGCCCCGACCCGCAGTTCGCCGATCAGGATGTCCAACGCGGTCTCGAGTTCCCTGACCTCACCCAGCGCGCACCGGATCCGCTGTCGGCGCCGATGTCGCGTCACCCCCGTCACCGCCAGCATCGCGGCGGCCAGCACGGCTGCCGGTGGCAGCGTGGCGGCGGCCAGCACACCTACTCCGACCACTCCCGCGGCGCATCCGGCGACACCGCCGGGGGGGATGCGCGCCCGGCCGGCCGGCACCGGCGCGATCCGCCGCCCGGCCGGCGGGATCGCGACCAGGGCGGCTGCCAAAGCCACCGCCGCCACGATCGGGCCGCTCATACCGGTGCCCGGCCGTCCAACAGCAGGGTCAGAGCGGCGTCGTTGACAATGCCCTGATCGGCGTGCCAAACCGTCACGACACCGACCCGACCGGTCTCGGTTCGCCGGAGCACCGCGATCTCGGCGAGCCGGCGCCGGCCGGACGGATCACGCCCGACGTGGAGGAGCACCTGGACCGCGGCCGCCAGCTGGCTGTGCAGCGCGGCACGGTCCAGACCCCCGAGCGCGGCCAACGCCTCCAGACGGGCCGGAACTTCGGCCGGGCTGTTGGCGTGCACGGTGCCGGCGCCGCCGTCGTGGCCGGTATTCAACGCCGCAAGCAGATCGACCACCTCGGCGCCGCGGACTTCGCCGACCACGATGCGGTCCGGGCGCATCCGCAGCGCTTGGCGCACCAGCTGCCGTACCGTCACCTCGCCGACGCCTTCGACGTTGGCGCACCGGGCCACCAGCTTGACCAGGTGGGGATGGCGGGGGGCCAGCTCCGCGGCATCCTCCACGCAGACGATGCGTTCGGTGGCGGCCACCGCGCCCAGCAGGGCGGCCAACAGGGTGGTCTTTCCCGCCCCAGTACCTCCGGAGATCAGGAACGCCAGCCGGGCGGCGATGATCCGGTTCAGCAGTTCGGCGGCGTGCGGAGCGATCGCGCCCGCGTTGATCAGTGCGCCCAGGCCCTGACTGGCGGGCCGCAGGACGCGTAGCGACAGACAGGTCCCGGCCGCCGCCACGGGCGGCAGGATGGCATGCAGCCGCACCGCGAACCCGCCGGTGCCGATGCCGCGCAGCTGGCCGTCCACCCACGGCTGCGCGTCGTCGAGCCGCCGACCGGCGGCCAACGCCAGCCGCTGCGCCAAGCGCCGCACCGCCGCGTCGTCGGGGAACCGGATCGAGCTGCGCCGCAAGCCTTCGCCGTCGTCGACCCAGACCGCGTCCGGGGCGGTGACCAACACATCGGTGGTGCCCGCGGCGCACAGCAGTGGCTCCAGGATCCCCGCACCGGTCAGCTCGGTCTGCAACTCCCGCAGACTGGTCAGCACTTCGGTGTCGCCGAGCACGCCCCCGGATTCGGCCCGGATCGCTGCGGCCACCACCGGTGCCCGCAGCGGCGCGGAATCGGCGGCCAGCCGCTCCCGGACGCGATCGACCAGCGAACCGGTCATGCCGCCGTTCCCGCCCGCGGCACCGGTGGACCGGAGGCCAGCACCGCCAGGACTCGGCGGGCCGCGGTGCCCAACGGCGACCGCCGCCGCATCCGCAGGCCGTCCTGTTCAAGCTGGTCGGCGATGCCCGGCTCGGCCCGCATGGATGCCAGCAGCGGCATGCCGACGATGCCGGCGAACTCAGTGGCCCGCAGCCCGCCGGGCGACGGCCCGCGGATCACCAGCCCGGCATTGGGGTTGACAGCGGTCACCGCCGTCGCGATCGATACGGTGGCCGCGCAGGAGCGCACATCGCACGGACTGAGCACCACCACCAGGTCAGCCGCGTCCAGCGCGGATTCGCCGGCGTCGCTCCAGCTGCGCGGCAGATCGCAGATGACGGTGACACCACCACGGCGGCCCGCGTCGATTGCCGCGTCCACCGCTGCGGCCTGCATCCGGTAGCCGCGCCGCACGTTGGAGAGCACGCTGACTCCGCGATGTCTGGGCAGCGCCGCACGCACCGCCGACCAGTCCAGCCGCCCACCCCGCAGCGCCAGGTCCGGCCAGCGCAGGCCGGCGGTGTTCTCGCTGCCCACCAAGAGGTCGATGCCGCCACCGCACGGATCGAGGTCGACGAGCAGTGCGTCGCCGGCCGTGTGCGCCAGGGCGGTGGCGAACACCGATGCACCGGCTCCCCCACGACCTCCGACGACGGCCACGACCTGGCCGTGCCTCCCCTCGCCACGGGCCGATTCGGCGGCTTCGGCGAATTCACGCACCAGTGCTTCAGCGTCGACGGGCAACGTGACAAGGCGCTGCGCACCGACCGCAAGCGCGGCTTGGAACGTGGCGGTCTGTGGTGCGGCGCCGGTGACCACGACGACGTGGGCGCGCCGCGGCAGCGAGCCCGGCGCGCACCGGTGCGCCGCCGGCTCGTCGAGAACCGCCGCCGCTGCTGCCGACCAGGCCTTCCGGCTGACGCTGAGCTGTCCGTCCGGGCCGAACCCGGCGTGCACAACACGCATGCCCACCGCCGCGCCGACCCGATCCACCTCATCGCGCAGGGCGCGGTCGGTGACGGCGGCGAGCACACCTAAGGCGGAATCCACGTCCCCACGGTGCGGCAGCCGAGCGGCCCGACGCCAGTCAGAACGGGGCAGTTGTGGATGGTGCGAAAGCTGTGTACAACGCGGCGGGAGCACATTTTCCCAGGTGATAGACGTCTCCCGGATATGGGAGACGTCTAATCTGCTCTGGCGAAGATCTACCCCAACAAAAGGGACGACCTCCGCCAGGGGGGGAGGAGGCGGAGGTCGTCGTATATCAGCCCCGGGGGGTCGGACTGATACACCCTCGGCATAAGCCGAGTAATGCTCACTATACACACGACACTCGGGGCAAGCGCAAGTGCCGATTGCCTGACCAGCGGTCGGATGTAGCCGCTACCGATCACAAACGTCGCCCGTCTGAACCGGCGGTGAACTGGCATTTCCGCTGCACCGTCGCGACATGAGGGGGTGCAGCCCTATGCTGAAGCGGTGATCGCCTCCGATTCGGGCGCCCCTCAGCAAACCTCCGCGCACCCACCGGCGAATCCCGCCGATCCTGCCCGTACAGCGGCCTTTTTCGACCTCGACAAGACGGTGATCGCCAAGTCCAGCACGCTGGCGTTCAGCAAACCTTTCTTCGATCAAGGTTTGATCAACCGGCGAACCGTTCTCAAGTCCAGCTACGCCCAGTTCCTGTTCCTGCTTTCGGGGGCCGACCACGATCAGATGGACCGTATGCGCGCCCATCTGACCAACATGTGCACGGGCTGGGATGTGGAGCAGATCAAGGCGATCGTCGGCGAAACGCTGCACGACATCGCCGCCCCGCTGGTGTTCGCCGAGGCCGCGGAGTTGATCGCCGACCACAAACTGTGCGGCCGCGACGTCGTGGTGGTATCGGCATCCGGCGAAGAGATCGTCGCCCCGATCGCCCGCGCGCTGGGGGCCACCCACGCGATGGCCACTCGGATGGTGGTCGAGGACGGCAAGTACACCGGCGACGTGGCGTTCTACTGCTACGGCGAGGGCAAGGTGCAGGCCATCCGGGAACTCGCCGCCCGCGAGGGCTACCCCCTCGAACATTGCTACGCCTACTCCGACTCGGTCACCGACCTGCCGATGCTGGAGGCCGTCGGCCATCCCACCGCGGTGAACCCCGACCGGGCGTTGCGCAAAGAGGCCGCCGCCCGCGAATGGCCGGTCCTGACGTTCTCCCGGGCGGTGTCGCTACGCGACCGACTGCCCGCACCCTCGGGCGCCGCGGTGGCGACGACCGCCGCGGTGGCTGCCAGCGCGCTCACCGCCGGCGCGCTCACCTATGCGCTGCTGCGCCGATTCGCCTTCTGAGGGCGCGCCGATCACGATCGAATCTCGCCTTCGACGACACTCCACAATTAGGCCTTGATGTGACTGGAGTCACGTAGTACAAAGGAAGCACGGAAGCCAGGCGAGGCCAAGGCCGATCCGGAAGAGAAGGATCGATCTCCCGAACCCGGCGACCCAGCACGGATCTCGGAACCCACGCGGAGCCCACAGCCGCGAATATGGCAGAAGTGTTGCGGGCCTGCGTAATTGCGAAAGGCGGACGGTGCCGACGACCCTTTGGGTGGGGTCGCAGCCGGAGCGCATCGCAAACTCGCCGAGGCCACCCACGCAACCCTCGTTGCACGCTTGGTAACCGAGTTCCGTGCTGGCGGGCGGCGCGCCGATACATCGGCTCGCCGCCCGCTTCACTTTGCGGTGGTTGCCTCGGCGATCGACAATGCCTCCGCCGCACCGTCTTTCAATGCTCGGCAGCACAGCACCAACCACGCGGCAACGCCGTTGGGTGTGCCGGCCGCGAATCCACTCGCAGCGGTGCGATAGTCCTCGGCCCGCCGCATCCACGCCACCTCCGGCACGCCCAGCCCGTGCGGGTCCAACCCGCTGGCCATCGTCACCAGTCGCGACACCGCCCGTGCGACAACGCCGTCAGCGCTGCCGAACGGCGCCAGCGTCAGCAGTTCGCCATGCGCGACGGCCGCCACAACCGGGGCAGGCGCTCGCGTGCCCCCGGTGACGATCTGGGCCAGCAGTTCCAGACGCGGCCCGACGTCGTCCTCGCCACGGGGGCGCCCCAACCGGCTCTCGTCGACCTCATCGGCCGCCGCCAGCATGTGCAGCCGGGCCAGCGCCTGCAGGGGCGCGCGCTGCCACACACCCACCAGGTTGGTCTCGCCTCCTTCGAGCGCCTGAGACACCCGCAGCGCGCCGGCGAACACCGGATCAGCGGTCGCGGCCTCGTCCAGCTGCACCGGCCCACCGTCGAGCACCGAGGATGCCCGCGCCGCCCGCAGCGCCGACTCGGCCGCCGTCACCGGCCAACCCCGCAGGTTGGCCCGATGCCGGTGCGCCCGGCCCAGCGCCTCGCGGGCCTGATCGCTGGCGGCGGCCACGCCGGGCAGATCCATCAGCGGGGCCAACGGGTCGGAAGTCACGGGCTGTGACGATAGTCGCCGGGGCCGCCGGGCCGCCACCGTGCAGAACCTGAACGCGGTGCGAGAAAGCTCACCCTCGACGTGGGAAAGCGGTCACGCTGGGCGCCGGGGCGGCCCGGGAATCGCCGCCAGCAGGGTGCGGGTGTAGTCGTCGCGAGGCGCGGTGAACACCTCCTGGGTGGACGCGTGCTCCACCACCTTCCCGCCCCGCATCACCAGCACGTCGTCGGCGATCTGGCGGATCACCGCCAGATCGTGGCTGATGAACAGGTAGGTCAGGCCGAGGGCAGCCTGCAGCTCGGTGAGCAGGTCCAGGATCTGCGCCTGCACCACCACGTCCAGCGCCGAGACCGCTTCGTCGCACACCAACATCTCCGGTCGCAACGCCAGCGCCCGCGCGATCGCCACCCGCTGGCGTTGACCGCCGGAGAGCTCGCGGGGCCGCCGGCTGAGCACCGAGGCCGGCAGTGCAACCTGGTCCAGCAGTTCGCGCACCGCATGTTCACGCGCGCGGCCATCGCCGATCCGGTGGATGCGCAGCGGCTCCTCGATGATCCGAAACACCGAGTACATGGGATCGAGGCTGCTGTACGGGTTTTGGAAGATTGGTTGCACCCGGCGGCGAAACGCCAGCGCATCGCGTCGGTCCAGGGCGGCGATGTGCTGACCGTCGAAGACCACGCTGCCCGAGCTGGGTTGTAGCAGCCCGAGCACCATGCGCGCCAGGGTGGACTTGCCCGAACCCGACCCGCCGGCGATCGCCAAGGTCGTGGCCCGCGGCACCCGGAACGAGACGTCAGCGACGGCAGCCACCTCCTCGCGCCGGTAGGACTTGCTCAGCCCGGTCACGGCGAGGATGTCGCCGGCGGGTAAAGCGGTGTGCTCGGCAGCCTGGCGAACGATCCGCTGTCGGGCGCGGACCAATCCACTGTCGCGGACGACCAGCGACGGCGCCGCGGCCACCAGTTTCTGGGTGTAGGGATGCTGAGGATTATTCAGAATATCTTGTGCGGCACCGGATTCCACGACCGCACCCTGGTTCATGACGACCAATTGCTCGGCCCGCTCGGCGGCCAGCGCCAGATCGTGGGTGATCAACAGCACCGCAGTGCCCAGTTCGCCGGTAAGGCGCTGCAGATGATCGAGGACTTGTCGTTGCACGGTGACGTCCAGCGCGGATGTCGGCTCGTCGGCGATCAGCAGGCGGGGGCGGCCGGCCAGACCGATGGCGATCAGCGCGCGCTGACACATCCCACCCGACAACTCATGCGGGTATCGCCTGGCCTGGGTTTCGGGGTCGCTCATGCCGGCCTCGGCGAGCAGTTCAACTGCCCGGCGGCGCACGGTCCGTCTGCCGTCTACCCCGTTGGCACGCAACGCCTCCCGAATCTGGAAACCCACCTTCCACACCGGGTTGAGGTTGGTCATCGGATCCTGCGGCACGAGGCCGATGGCGTTGCCCCGTAGCGAGCGCATCTGACGCTGGCTCGCGCCGGTGATGTCGACACCGTCGAACACGATGCGTCCGGCGGTGATCCGCCCGCCCGGAGCGAGCAGTCCCAACACCGCAGCGGCGGTGGTCGACTTCCCCGATCCCGATTCGCCGACTACGGCGACGGTTTGCCCGGCGTCGACGCGGAGCTGGGCGGCGCGGACCGCGGGGGGATCATCGCCGAACCGGACTTCGAGGCCGTCCACCGTCAGAAGTGCGGTCATGCCCGTCGCCCCCAGGACGCCGGGTCGAGGGCGTCACGCAGCGCGTCACCCATCATCATGAACGCCAGCACGGTCGCTGCCAGCGCCCCGGCCGGGTAGAACAGGATGGCCGACCCCGACCGCAGCCGGCTCTGCGCCAGGTTGATGTCGCCGCCCCAGGACACCACGGTGGGCGGCAATCCGACCCCGAGGTAGGACAGGGTGGCCTCGGTGACGATGAACATCCCGAGTGCGATGGTGGCCACCGCGATCACCGGGCCGATGGCGTTGGGCACCACGTGCCGCACCAGAGTGCGAAACCGGCTCAGCCCCAACGCTGTTGCGGCCAGCACATAGTCGCTGCCACGGACTTCCAGGACCGCTCCGCGAGCGACCCGGGCCAGCTGCGGCCACCCGAACAGCGCCAGGATGGCGATCACGGTCCACACCGTGCGGTGGTGCATCACCTGCATCAACACGATCGCCGCCAGCAGCAGCGGGATGCCGAAGAAGACGTCGCTGATCCGCGAGATCACCGTGTCCAGGACCCCGCCGTAGAAACCCGCGAGCGCACCCAGCGCACCGCCGATGACGAACACCACCACGGTGGACCCGACTCCGACGACGATCGACGCCCGCGCACCATAGACCGTGCGGGCGTACACGTCGTGGCCCTGCAGGTCGGTGCCGAACCAGTGCGCCCCGGATGGTCCGAGCATGCTCTGGTCCAGGTCGGCGTAGTTCGGGTCGATGCCGGTGAACAATCCGGGGAAGGCCGCCACCACGAGGATGAACACGATCAATGCCGCGGCGACCACGAACTTGGGGCTGCGTGCCAGGCCCCGCCAGGTGTCGCGCCAGAACCCGCTGACCGTCGGCTCAGCCATAGCGGATCCTGGGATCCAGCGCCGCGTACAGCAGATCCACCATCAGGTTGGTGACCAGGTAGATCAGCACCAGCACCGTCACCATCGACACCACGGTCGGCGTTTCCTGCCGCTTGACCGCCTGATAGAGCACGCCGCCGACACCGGGGACGTTGAAGATGCCTTCGGTCACGATGGCCCCGCCCATCAACGCGCCCAGATCGGCGCCCAGGAACGTCAGCACCGGGATCAGGGAGTTGCGCAGGATGTGCACGACGACCACCCGGGGCCGGGACAATCCCTTGGCGGTCGCGGTGCGCACGTAGTCGGCGTGGGCGTTCGCGGCCACCGCGGAGCGGGTCAATCGCACCACGTAAGCACACGACACCGCGCCCAGCACGATGCCGGGCATCAGCAGGGTTCCGAACGTCACCTGGCTGCCGACGGTCACCGGTGCGATACCCAGTCGCACCCCGAACACGAACTGCGCCAGGAATCCCAGCACGAAGATCGGCACCGCGATGATCACCAGGCTGGCGACCAGCACCGCCGCGTCGAAGATGCCGCCCTGGCGCAGTCCGCTGATCAGCCCGAACCCGACCCCGAGCACCGTCTCAACCGCCAGCGCGATCAACGCCAACCGGAGCGTCACCGGAAACGCTTGGGCCAGCACGTCATTGACCGGCAAGCCGGAATAGGAGCGACCCAGGTCGCCGTGCCCGAGACCACCCAGGTAGTGCAGGTACTGCAGCCAGAACGGTTGATCGAGGTGGTACTGGGCGCGCAGCTGGGCGGCGACTTCGGGGCTGAGCGGGCGGTCACCGCCCAGCGCGGCGATCGGGTCGCCGGGTAGTAGGAACACCATGCCGTACACCAGCAGGGTGGCGCCGAGGAAGACCGGCACCATGATCGCCAGGCGGCGCAGGATGTAGCCGATCATGTCGGGACCTTCACGATGTGTTCATAGTCGGGCACACCGTTCCAGCTCAGTGCAACGTCACTGACCTGGTGCGACCGTCCGGCTTGGCTCACGTAGGTCCACAGCGGCACCACCGGCATGTCGTGCAGCAGGATCTGTTGGGCGGCATTGGTCAGCGCATGGGATTGCGGCAGGGTAGGCGCGGCTTCGGCGCGGGCCAGCGCGGCGTCGAATTGCGCGCTGGTGTAGCCGACGTCGTTGGCGCCGGCCCCGGTGCCGAACACCGGATCCAGGAACTCCAGCATCGAGGGGTAGTCGCCCTGCCATCCGGCCCGGAACGCGGTGCCGATGGTGCGGTTGGTGATCTGGGTGCGGAATCCGGCGAACGTCGGAAACGGGGTGCCGGTGGCATCGATGCCCAGGGTGTTCTTGATGCTGTTGGCGACCGCGTCGACCCATTCCTGATGACCGCCGTCGGCGTTGTAGCCGATCTCATAGCGTCCCGTCCATGGCGAGATCGCGTCGGCCTGTGCCCACAGTCGACGAGCCCGCTGCGGGTCGAAATCCAGCGCGGTGTTTCCCGGCAGGTTCGGGTCGTATCCGGGCAGCGAATCGGCGGTGAAGTCGCGGGCGGGAGTACGGCTGTCGGACAGGATCTTTCGGCAGATCTGCGCGCGGTTGACGGCGGCGGACAGCGCGAGCCGACGCAGCCGACCCTCCTCGCCGCCGAAGTGTGCCAGCCGCAGCGGCGTGGCCAGGCTCTGGTTGACGGCCGCGGGCCCGGTGACCGCCCGATCGCCGAGGTCGCGACGATAGGTCGGTAACGCGCTGGGCGGAAGGGTGTCCAGCACATCGAGATTGCCGGACAGCAGATCGGCGTACGCGGTATCGAGATTGGCGTAGAAGACGAATCGCAACCGTGTGTTCCGGGGCATCCGGTTGCCGCGGTAGCCCGCGTTGGCCACCAGATCGATCTTGACGTTGTGCTGCCAAGAGTCGCCGTCGGCGAGCCGGTACGGTCCGTTGCCGACGGGGCGCTGTCCGAACGCGGCCATGTTCTCGAACGCGCGCGCGGGCAGCGGATAAAACGGTGAGAACGCCAGCCGCAGGGTGAAGTCGATGGTCGGCGCGTTCAGCCGGATGGTGAATTCGCGGTCGTTGACCACCGTCAGCCCGGACATGGTCCGCACGGTGGGCTTTCCGTCCCCACGCAGGCCGGCGACATCGTCGTAGCCGGCGATCGGCGCGAAGAAGCTCTGCTGCAGTTGGGCGTTACTGGCCAGGGCCCCGTAGTTCCAGGCATCGACGAATGAGTGGGCGGTCACCGGCGAGCCGTCGGTGAACGTCCACCCCGGTCGCAGCACGATGCGGTAGTTGATGTTGTCGGTGGTCTCGATGGACTGGGCCACCTCCAGTTGCGGTGTGCCGGCGCGGTCGTAGGACATCAGTCCCGCGAACAACCGGTCCATGACCCGTCCGCCCTGGTGCTCGTTGGTGTTGGTCGGGACCAGCGGATTCTGCGGCTCACCACCGTTGACGGTGACCACCTGGGCATCCACGCCGGGACCGCCGCCGCAGCCGGTCAGCGTCGCGGCTGCCAGCAGCCCAGCGGCGAGTACCGCCCTGAACATCGAATGCATGCCAGCGACATTAAGGCCTCCACCGGTGACTACGCTCACAGACGTGACCGCCGAACTGTCATCGTTTCCGCCGTCCCCCGAGTTCGTTGCGCAGACGAACGCGGGTCCGGAGTTGTATCGCGAGGCCGACCAGGACCGGTTGGCGTTCTGGGCCGCCCAGGCCCAGCGGCTGTCCTGGGAGACGCCGTTCTCCGAGGTGCTGGACTGGTCGGGGGCGCCGTTCGCCCGCTGGTTCGCCGACGGCCGGCTCAACGTCGCCTACAACTGCGTGGACCGCCACGTCGAGGCGGGCCACGGTGAGCGGGTCGCCATCCACTGGGAGGGTGAGCCGGTCGGCGATGCCCGCAGCGTGACCTACGCCGAACTGCAGGACCAGGTCTGCCGCACCGCCAACGCGCTGACCGATCTGGGCCTGACCGCCGGTGACCGGGTGGCGATCTACATGCCGATGATCCCCGAGACGGTCGTGGCGATGCTGGCTTGCGCACGGCTGGGCATCATGCACAGCGTGGTGTTCGCCGGCTTCTCCGCCACCGCGCTGCGGGCCCGCATCGACGACGCCGAGGCCAAGCTGGTGATCACCGCCGACGGGCAGTACCGGCGCGGCAAGCCCGCACCGCTGAAGAACGCCGTCGACGAGGCCCTGCAGGCCATCACCGAGTCCGAATGCCCCGTGCAGCATGTGCTGGTGGTCCGTCGTACCGGCGGCCAGGTGTCCTGGACGGCGGGCCGCGACCTGTGGTGGCACGACCTCGTCGACGTCGCGTCGCCGCAACACACCCCGGCAGCCTTCGACGCCGAGCAACCGCTGTTTCTGCTGTACACCTCGGGTACCACCGGCAAGCCGAAAGGGATCGTGCACACCAGCGGCGGCTACCTCACCCAGGCCGCCTACACCCAGCACTACATTTTCGACGTCAAGAACGACACCGACGTGTTCTGGTGCACCGCCGACGTCGGCTGGGTCACCGGCCACACCTACGCCGTGTACGGCCCGCTGGCCAACGGCGTCACCGAGGTCCTCTACGAGGGGACCCCGGACTTCCCGGGCAGTCACCGTCACTTTCAGATCATCGAAAAATATGGTGTAACAATCTATTACACCGCGCCGACGCTGATTCGGACGTTCATGAAATGGGGTCGCGAGATCCCGGACGCGCACGACCTGTCCAGCCTTCGGCTGCTGGGATCGGTCGGTGAGCCGATCAACCCCGAGGCGTGGCGCTGGTACCGAACAGTGATCGGCTCGGGTAGCACGCCGGTCGTTGACACCTGGTGGCAGACCGAAACCGGTGCAACGATGATCACCCCGCTCCCCGGGATCGCCGCGGCCAAGCCAGGTGCGGCCATGACCCCGCTGCCGGGCATCTCCGCCCGCATCGTCGACGACGACGGCAACCGGCTGGCTCCGGGCAGCGGCCACGGCGAACAGCCCAGCGGGTACCTGGTGCTGGACGAGCCCTGGCCGGCGATGGCACGCGGCATCTGGGGTGACCCGGAGCGGTTCGTGGAGACCTATTGGTCCCGGTTCGCCGAGCAGGGCTGGTATTTCGCCGGTGACGGCGCCCGCTACGACGCCGACGGCGACATCTGGGTACTCGGTCGCATCGACGATGTGATGAACGTGTCCGGGCACCGGATCTCCACCGCGGAGGTCGAATCGGCGCTGGTCGGTCATTCCGGGGTGGCCGAGGCAGCGGTGGTCGGCGCGGCCGACGAGCAGACCGGCCAGGGCATCTGCGCGTTCGTCGTGCTCGAGAGCTCGCACGCCGACCGCGGTACCGAGATGGTCGAGGAGTTGCGCGCCGAGGTTGCCCGCGAGATCTCGCCGATCGCCAAACCCCGCGAAATCCACGTGGTCCCGGAGCTGCCCAAGACCCGCAGCGGCAAAATCATGCGCCGCCTACTGCGTGATGTGGCCGATGGCCGCGAGCTCGGTGACACCTCAACGCTGCTGGACCCGAACGTGTTCGAGGCGATCCGCGCCGCCAAATAGCCCATGGGCGAGCAGACGCAAAGGTGCCCTTTTTCGGCCTGAAAAGGGCACCTTTGCGTCTGCTCGGCAGTTGACTAGACCGGTACGAAGCCGGCGCCGGGGCGGCCCTTGGCGTTGACGTCGTCGATGACGGCGTTCATCGACACCACCACAGCGGGGGTGTGCAGCGGAATGTACTTGATCACGCACGTCGGCAGCGCATCGCTGAACGCCCCGTGGATCATGCCGACCAGCATGTTGTCGACGGTGACCGGTCCGCCGGAGTCGCCGGGCTGCCCGCACACCTGCATCACGATGGTGCCGGGGTCCTGCCCGGGTCCCCAAGTCATCCCGCACGAGTTGCCGGTGGTGCGGCCCTGCTTGCAGGCGACCTGGCCGAATGCCGGGTCGGGGCCGATGCCGGTGATCGTGAAGCCGGCGACGGTGTTCACCGGTGTCACCTTGGCCGGGTCGAATTTGATCACCGCGTAATCCAGGTTCTCATTGCCGGCCACCATCGTGCCCACCGTGCCGTTGCCTTCGGAACCTTCCGCGGCGACCTGGGCTCCCGGGCCGCCGCAGTGGGCGGAGGTGAACCCGATCAGCGCGCCGGTGTTGTCGTGGCCGATCGTGGTCAGGGTGCACAGGGTGTCTTCGTCGACCACGATCCCGGCGCCACCACCCAACTGCACCTTGTTGTCCGCGGCCGCCGTGGGGACGATCGGGGCCGCCAGCGCGGCCAGGGCGACCAGTGCCGCGACACCGAACCGTGCCCAGCGGTATGCCGTTTGCAATGCGCAACTCCCGTCGATGGCCCCCACCCGTCCTTGCGCGCAGTCTAGCGTGACCACAGCAGTAACAGCGCCGGCTTGCAGCGGGTGTAGCGGGTGTTGCTGGTTGGCGTCGTCTGCCCTGGCACCGCATGGCAACATAAACCGCGAGGACAGCCAACCCGGGAGGACCGTGGAGTGAGTAAGGCCCGAAGCAACGGCGACCGCAAAAGCGTGGTGCCAGCCACCCTGACCACGATCCCCCTGGCGGACCCGCACGCCACAGCAGGCGACCCGTCGCTGGGCGACCTGGTCAAGGACGCGACGGCGCAGCTGTCCACCCTGGTTCGGGCCGAGGTCGAGCTCGCCCGCGCCGAGATCACCCGCGATGTCAAGAAGGGCCTGACCGGCAGCATCTTTTTCATCGCCGCCCTGGTCGTGCTGTTCTACTCGACGTTCTTCTTCTTCTTCTTCCTCGCCGAACTGTTGGACACCTGGCTGTGGCGCTGGGTGGCGTTCGCGATCGTGTTCGGGATCATGATGCTGGTCACCGTGGCATTGGTGTTGTTCGGCTATCTGAAGGTCAGGCGTATCCGCGGGCCTCAGCAGACGATCGAATCGGTCAAAGAGACCCGCAGCGCGTTCATCCCCGATCACAGCAAGTCCAGCGCCCCGGCCAGCACCACCGCCACCGACCCGTCGGGCTGGTAAATGCCCGCACCGGATCCGTCGATCACCCGCATCGACGGGCCATGGCGCCATCTGGATATTCACGCCAACGGCATTCGGTTCCATGTGGTCGAGGCCGCTCCGGCCGGCGAGGACCCGGCCGCGGTGTCCAGGCCGCTGGTGATCCTGCTGCACGGCTTCGGGTCGTTCTGGTGGTCCTGGCGCCACCAACTGCGCGGGTTGACCGGTGCGCGGGTCGTCGCCGTCGACCTGCGCGGCTACGGCGGCAGCGATAAGCCGCCGCGCGGGTACGACGGGTGGACGTTGGCCGGCGATATCACCGGGCTGATCCGTGCGCTCGGACACCCGTCGGCGACGCTGGTCGGCCACGCCGACGGTGGACTGGTGTGCTGGGCTACCGCCGTCCTGCATCCGCGGTTGGTGCGCGCCATCGCAGTGGTCAGCTCACCGCATCCCGCGGCGTTGCGGGCCTCGGCGCTGACCCGCCGCGATCAGGGGCGCGCCCTGGTGCCCTGGCTGCTGCGCTATCAACTGCCGTTTTGGCCCGAACACGTATTGACCCGGGACAACGCAGCCGAGCTGGAACGGATCGTGCGCAGCCGGTCCGGCGCCAAATGGCAAGCCAGCGAGGACTTTACCGAGACAATCGGGCATCTGCGCCGGGCCATCCAGATCCCGTCGGCGGCGCACAGTGCACTGGAGTACCAGCGCTGGGCGGTGCGCAGCCAGTTCCGCGAGGAGGGCCGCAGGTTCATGCGGTCCATGAGCCGACGCACCTGCGGTCCGATTTTGCACTTACGCGGTGACGCCGACCCCTACGTGCTGGCCGACCCGGTCGAACGCACCCGGCACTACGCACCCCACGGGCGCTACGTATCCATCGCGGGCGCAGGACATTTCGGCCACGAGGAGCAACCCGAGCAGGTCAACGACCACCTGAACCGGTTCCTGGCCCAGGTGCACAGCCGCTGAGTTCGACGGCGGCGACCCGCCACGCCCGGCTCCGCCGCGCTCGCGATCGCCGCTGAGTCAGCCGATGCACGTCTCGGTCGACACCGCAGCGGTGTCGCCGATCCGGATCATCTGGCGCGCCACTTCCTTGGCGGTCAGCACGAACCCGGTGTCGCTGTCGTCGACGGCCGCACCGAACACCACGCCGAGCACCTTGCCGTTCACGTCGATCAGCGGACCGCCGGAATTCCCTTGCCGCACCAGGCCACGAATCGTGTACACCTCGCGGGTGACGGTGTCCTTCTGGTAGATGTCGGGACCGTTGAGTTGGATGATCTCGCGAATTCTGGCCGGCGTCGCTTCGAAGATGCCGCCACCCGGATAGCCCAGCACGATCGCGTCGGTGTCCGCTTTGGCCGGCGAGTCCGCGAACACCAGCGGTGCCTGCGGCAGATCGGCGACGGCGAGGATCGCGATGTCGGCGTCTGGATCGAAGGACACCACGGTGGCGTCATACGACTTGGTCCCGACGTCCACGCTGACCTCGTTGGAGCCCGCCACCACGTGCGCGTTGGTCATCACCCGGTTGGGAGCCACCACGAATCCGGTGCCCTCCAGCACCTTCTGGCAGCTGGGTGCGACGCCGCGAACCTTGACCACGCTGGGTTCGGTGGCCGCCACCACCGGGTCCCCGCCCAGCGCCGCGTCCGGCGCATCCACCGCCGCGATCGGGGTGCGGCTGAAGGGGTCCAGCACATCGGGCAGGCCGGAGTTGTTCAGCAGTGCCGAGATCCGTTTGGGCACCATCCTGAGCCAGGCCGGGGCAGCCTGATTGACCTCCGCCAGCACCCGCGAACCACGCACCGCCGCCGCCAGACTCGGCTGGTCCGAGGAGGTCAACGGGGTCGCCAGCAGCCAGGCCGCCAGCAACACCACGACCAGTTGCAGCCCGACGCCGATCAGCGAATCGAGGCCGCGGATGCCGGGGCTGTGGATGGCCCCGCGCACGGCGCGACCCAACACCACACCGGCCACTTCACCGATGACCACCATCGCCAGGATCAGGAACAGCGCGGCGAACAATTTGGGCCGTGTCCCGCTGACGTGGCTGACGATGTGCGGGGCCATCAGCACACCCGCCACAGCGCCCAGCGCCACTCCGATGAACGACAGCACCGAGCCGAGCGCGCCGGAGCGCCACCCGGACACGGCCGCGATGAACGCGACCGCCAGCACCGCCATGTCCAACCACTGTGACGAGGTCATCGCGCAGTACCGCCTCCGTTATCGACCAGCGCCATCGCCGAATCCAGTTCCCGCATATCGGTGGTATCCCACGGCTGGGCCCAGCCGGCCACATCCAACATTGCCGAAATCACCTGACCGGTGAATCCCCACACCAGCATCTGGTTGAGCAGGAATGCCGGACCAGCCCAGCGCCGACCGTGTTCGCTGCGGTACACCATCAGCCTATTCTCCGGATTGATGAAGGCCCGCAACGGAACCCGCGCCACGATCGCCGTCTCGGCCTCGTCAACCACGGTCACCGGTCCAGGATCGGGCGAATACGCCAGCACCGGGACCACGTGAAACCCCGACGGTGCGATGAACGTCCGCTCCATGGTGGCCAACGGGTGCAGCCGGCCCGGGTCCACCCCGGTCTCCTCCCATGCCTCACGCAGCGCGGTGGCCACCGGCCCGCCGTCGCCGGGATCGGAGGCTCCCCCGGGAAACGCGGCCTGACCCGCATGATTACGCAGACTCGACGCCCGAACCGTCACCAGCAGATCAGCGTCCTCGGGACCGCTGTCGGGCGAGTCCGGCCCGGAGAACAGCACCAGCACCGCCGCGTCGCGGCCGTGGCCGCGTATCGCCGCGCTGGCTCGGGCGGCGGTGACCATGGCCAGGACGTCGGCCGGCAGGCGACGCCGGTAGACGGCCGGTATGTCGCCGATATTGTCGACGAGTCGGCGCAGCCAGGTCGGCGAAGCGTCGGGCGTCAGCTGAATCGCCTTAGCGCTCACCGACGCCTCACCTCTCTTTTTCGGGTTTCATCGGTCCCCGCCTTCGACCGCCTCGGCGATCTCCTCAGCGCTGGCGAAGGCTCGCGGCAGGACGTGGGCAACGCTACCGTCCGCGGCCAACACCACCGTCGCGGGCATCACGTTGGGAACCCGCAGCGCCGCCGCGATCCGACGCTGCCCGTCCTGCAGGGTCGGCAGCCGCACCCCCAACTCGGCCAGCCGCATTAGGGCGGCGGTCTCGTTCTCGTCCTGATGCACCGTCAGCACCGTCACCGCCGGGCCCGCGCGCCGTTGATAGTCGGCCATGGCCGGCAGCTCGTCCCGGCAGGGCTGACACCAGTACGCCCACAGGTTCAGCACCACCCGTCTGCCGGCCAGCGCAGGCGCGACATCCACCGACGTACCGTCAGCCGCGCATTCGGCTGTGACCCCGCGCAGCGCGCTCGGGCCGGGGGCGTGCGACCCGGCCGGACACGGCGGCAGGTCGGCGCGACGGCGTGGTTCAGCCAGCGCCGCGGCGGTGTCGGCGTCGCGGTGTTCGCGGGCGACCGCGGGCGATCCGCCGGTCGCCGCATCGTCCGGGGTATCGCGCAACGCGACGAGCAGGGCCGCGATCAGGACGGCCACCACGGTCACGGCCGCGATCGTCCACCGGATCGGGATGCGCACCGCTACAGTCCGGCCAACGCCAGCAGGTGGTCGGTCTCCGGTCCCTTCACCAGGGCCGCGGCGATCACCGGATCGGTGGGGCCGGTGCCGAATGATGGACAGTCCTTGGCGAGCACGCAGACGCCGCAGGCGGGTTTGCGGGCATGACACACCCGGCGGCCGTGGAAGATCACCCGGTGGCTGAGCAGCGTCCACTGGTTGCGTTCGATCAGTTCGCCGACCGCGTGTTCGACCTTGACCGGGTCCTCCTCGGTGGTCCAACCCCAGCGCCGCACCAGCCGACCGAAATGGGTGTCGACGGTGATCCCGGGGATGTCGAACGCGTTGCCGAGGATGACGTTGGCGGTCTTGCGGCCGACCCCGGGCAGGGTGACCAACTCGGCCATGGTGGCCGGCACCTCCCCGTCGAACCGCTCGACCAGAGCTTGACCGAGCCCGATCAGCGACGTTGCCTTGTTACGGAAGAAACCGGTGGGGCGGATGAGCTCTTCGAGCTCGGCGCGGTTCGCCTGCGCGTAGTCCAGCGCGGTCTGATAGCGCGCAAACAGCGCGGGCGTGGTCAGGTTGACGCGTTTGTCGGTGCTCTGCGCCGACAGGATGGTCGCCACCGTCAACTCGAGGGGGCTGGCGAAATCCAGTTCGCAGTACACGTGCGGAAACGCTTGCGCCAACGCACGATTCATCCGGCGCGCTCGACGGACCAGACCGAGCCGGGTTTCGCCGGCGAACCGCCGGGCGGCGACCCCAGCGGACTGGGCGCGCGCCGCTCGCGCACCCGAAGAAGGCTTGTCCACAATCACCTACGACAGGGTACTGATTCGTGATCCCGCTGAGACTTTGCGCGTGTTTACTGCTGCGTGTGTCTTGGTTGCTCGTGGCTCTCATCCCGGGGTTGCTGATGGCGGCCGCCATCGGGCTGGAACGACTCGAAACCGGCCTCGACGACGTCACCGAACTGTTCTCCTCGACCGAGGAGGGCAGCCGCACCGGGCAGGTGTTCGCCGTTCCACACCCGGGGTACACATTCGCGAGCGAATCTGTAGTTTCACGCAACTAACCAGGCTGATCGTGTGTAGCGTTGGCACGTCGATCAACAGCCCTGCCTCTTATGCTTAGATTCTCTAAGCGGCAGTGGTTGAGCCGTCGCGTGACACACCGTCAGAACAGCATCTAAGGGGCAACGTGGACGAGATCCTGGCCAGGGCCGGAATCTTCCAGGGGGTTGAGCCCAGCGCCGTCGCCGCGCTGACCAAGCAACTTCAACCCGTCGACTTTCCGCGCGGGCACACCGTGTTCGCCGAGGGCGAGCCCGGCGACCGGCTCTACATCATCATCACCGGCAAGGTGAAGATCGGTCGCCGCTCCCCCGACGGGCGGGAGAACCTGCTGACCATCATGGGACCGTCGGATATGTTCGGTGAACTGTCGATCTTCGACCCGGGGCCGCGGACGTCGAGCGCGACCACCATCACCGAGGTGCGGGCGGTGTCGATGGACCGCGACGCGCTGCGCGCCTGGATCGCCGACCGCCCCGAGATCGCCGAGCAACTGCTGCGGGTGCTGGCCCGCCGGTTGCGTCGCACGAACAACAACCTGGCTGATCTCATCTTCACCGACGTGCCCGGTCGGGTCGCCAAGCAGCTGCTGCAGCTGGCCCAGCGCTTCGGCACCCAGGAGGGTGGCGCGCTGCGGGTCACCCACGACCTGACCCAGGAAGAGATCGCCCAGCTGGTGGGCGCCTCGCGGGAGACGGTGAACAAGGCGCTGGCCGACTTCGCCCACCGCGGCTGGATCCGCCTGGAGGGCAAGAGTGTGCTGATCTCCGACTCGGAGCGGTTGGCGAGGCGCGCCCGCTAACACCTTCCCCCGAGCGTGCGCAGTTGCACGCTCGCGCGCCGAAAATCTGGCATTCTGCGCACGCTCGCGCTGGGGGGCTAGCGGCGCAGGTAGTCCAGCTGGGCTTGCACCGACCATTCGGCGGCGCCCCACAGTTCCTCGTCGACGTCGACATAGACATGCTCGACGATCTGGCGCGCCGTGGCGTCCTCGCCCAGCTCGGTCAGCGCTCCGCGAACCTGGTTCAGTCGCTGCTCGCGGTGCGCCAGGTAACCCGCTGCGACCGCACGCAGATCCGGCAGCTCCGGCCCGTGTCCGGGTAACACCATCCGCGGGCCCAGCCCGCCGAGCCGGTGCAGCGACTCCAGATAGTCGCCCAGGTTGCCGTCTTCGGTGTCGATGACGGTGGTGCCGCGGCCCAGCACGGTGTCGGCGGTCAGCACCGCGTCCTCGAGCACGAAGGACAGCGAGTCGGCGGTGTGCCCGGGCGTGGCCATCACGGTGATCCGCAGCCCGGCGGCGTCGATCACCTCGCCGTCGCTCAACGGTCCGCCCATCCCACGCAGCCATCCGCTGCCCACCGAGCGCACGGTGGCACCGGTCGCGTCGACCAGCTTGTCGATCGCGTCGGTGTGGTCGAAATGGCGGTGGCTGATCAACACCAGCGCCACCTTGCCGACCTCGACGATCCGGGAGATGTGCGCGTCGTCGTCGGGACCCGGGTCGACGACGACCACCTCGTCGCTGCCGGGTCCGCGCAGCACCCAGGTGTTGGTTCCGTCCAGCGTCATCAGGCCCGGGTTGTCGGCGAGCAGCACCGAGGCGGTCTCGGTGACCGGCCGCAGCAGACCGTACGCCGGATGGGTCACTCGACCTCGACGATCAATTCGACTTCAACGGGTGCGTCCAGCGGCAGCTCGGCGACACCGACCGCCGATCGGGCGTGCGCCCCGCGGTCACCGAACACCTCACCGAGCAGATTGGACGCTCCATTGACGACACCCGGCTGGCCGTGAAATCCCGGCGCGGACGCGACGAAGCCGACCACCTTGACGACCCGGGTCACCGCGTCGATACCCACCAGCGCGTCCACCGCGGCCAGCGCGTTGAGTGCGCAGATGCGCGCCAGCGCCGCGCCCTCCTCCGGGCTCACATCACCGCCCACCTTGCCGGTGCCGGCCAGCTTGCCGGCCTGCATCGGCACCTGGCCGGAGGTGTAGACCAGGTTGCCGGTGCGCACCGCCGGAAGATAGGACGCCAGCGGCGTCACCACCTCGGGCAGTTCGATACCGAGTTCGGCCAGCCGGGCGGACGCGGTCATTTCGGTCGCTTGAGGAACGCGATGAGTTGCTCACCGGTCGGGCCCGGCAGCACCGAGACCAGCTCCCAGCCGTCCTCGCCCCACTGGTCGAGGATCTGCTTGGTCGCGTGTGTGATCAGCGGGACAGTCGAGTACTCCCACTGCGTCGGTTGGCTCATAGCCAGAGCTTATCGGTAGCAGCGGGACCTGCTTGGCGCCCGGCGCCGATGCGCGCCGCGTAGCGGCGGGAGGAGAAGCCGGGCAGTTTGGTTAGCATGCACTGGTGGCAACCACATCCAGCACCGAGAGCGCCGTCGGCTGGCCCTCCCGGCTGTCCAAAGCGCGTCTGCATTTCGTCACCGGCAAGGGTGGCACCGGCAAGTCAACGATCGCGGCAGCCCTGGCGCTGACCCTGGCCGCCGGCGGTCGCAAGGTTCTGCTGGTGGAAGTCGAAGGGCGCCAGGGCATTGCGCAGCTCTTCGACGTGCCGCCGCTGCCGTATGGCGAAGTCAAGATCGCCACCGCCGAGGGCGGTGGTCAAGTCGATGCGCTGGCGATGGACATCGAGGCCGCGTTCCTGGAGTACCTCGATTTGTTCTACAACCTCGGCCTGGCGGGCCGGGCGATGCGGCGCATCGGGGCCGTCGAGTTCGCCACCACGATCGCACCGGGTCTGCGTGACGTGATCCTCACCGGCAAGATCAAATATGCGGTGGGCAGCGTCGACAAGAACAAGAAGCCGACGTATGACGCGATCGTGGTCGACGCCCCACCGACCGGCCGGATCGCCCGATTCCTGGACGTCACCAAGGCGGTCTCCGACCTCGCCAAGGGCGGCCCGGTGCATTCGCAGGCCGACGGAGTGGTCAAGCTGCTGCACTCCGAGCAGACCGCGATCCACCTCGTCACCCTGTTGGAGGCGCTGCCCATCCAGGAGACGCTCGAGGCGATCGACGAGCTGCGGGAACTGGACCTGCCGATCGGCAGCGTGATCGTCAACCGCACCATCCCGGCCTACCTGGCGCCCGACGACCTGGCCAAGGCGGCCGAGGGCGTGGTGGACGCCGACCGGGTGCGGGCCGGGCTGACCGCGGCCGGCATCACCCTCGACGACGCCGATTTCGCCGGTCTGCTCACCGAAGCCATCCAGCACGCCACCCGGATCAGCGCCCGCGCCGAGGCCGCCGAGCAACTCGAGCACCTGCACGTGCCGCGGCTGGAGCTGCCGACCATCGCCGACGGCGTCGACCTCGGCAGTCTCTACGAGCTTTCCGAAATTCTCGCCCAACAGGGGGTTCGATGACGCCGCAAAGCAGTGCCAAACCCGCAGCCCTGGACATCGGCTCGATCCTGGCCGACACCAGCAACAGGGTGGTGGTGTGTTGCGGGGCCGGCGGTGTCGGTAAGACGACCACCGCTGCCGCGATGGCGTTGCGGGCCGCCGAGTACGGCCGCACCGTCGTCGTGTTGACCATCGACCCGGCTAAACGGCTGGCGCAGGCGCTCGGCATCGACGACCTCGGCAACACGCCGCAACGGGTGCCGTTGCCCGACGACACTCCCGGCGAGCTGCACGCGATGATGCTCGACATGCGTCGCACGTTCGACGAGATGGTGGTTCAGTACTCCGGACCCGAACGGGCGGACGCGATCTTGAACAACCAGTTCTATCAGACCGTGGCCACCTCGCTCGCCGGCACGCAGGAGTACATGGCGATGGAGAAGCTCGGCCAGTTGCTCGGCCAGGACCGCTGGGATCTGGTGGTGGTGGACACCCCGCCGTCGCGCAACGCGCTGGACTTCCTGGACGCCCCGAAGCGGCTGGGCAGCTTCATGGACAGCCGGCTATGGAAGATGCTGCTGGGGCCCGGGCGGGGCATCGGGCGGCTGGTCGCCGGTGCCGTCGGGCTGGCGATGAAGGCCATGTCGACCATTCTGGGTTCACAGATGCTTTCCGATGCAGCCAGTTTCGTGCAGTCCCTGGATGCCACGTTCGGCGGGTTCCGGGAAAAGGCCGACCGCACCTATGACCTGTTGAAGCGGCGCGGCACCCAGTTCGTGGTCGTGTCGGCCGCCGAACCGGACGCGCTGCGCGAGGCGTCGTTCTTTGTCGACCGGCTGTCGCAGGAGAACATGCCGCTGGCCGGCCTGATCCTGAACCGCACCCATCCCACCCTGTGCGAGTTGCCCGTCGAGCGGGCCGTCGACGGTATCGACACGCTGCAGAGCTCATCGGAGAGCGCCACCGACGGCGCCGACGCCAACGCGCTGGCCGCGGCGGTGCTGCGGATTCATGCCAACCGGGGTTTGACCGCCAAGCGGGAGGTCCGGCTGTTGTCACGGTTCACCGGCGCCAACCCGCACGTCTCGATCGTCGGGGTGCCGTCGTTGCCGTTCGAGGTCTCCGATCTGGAGGCGCTGCGGGTGATCGCCGACCAGCTCACCGCAAGCGCCTGACCGCGGCATCGCCGCGGGACGCCAGGTTGAGCGAGGTCAGCCGGCGCTGCGGTGCTTGCGCTGACCAGCGAAGAAGTCTCCCCACGAGACGACTTCGGGGTGCTGCTTGAGCAGGGCACGGCGCTGGCGCTCGGTCATGCCGCCCCAAACGCCGAACTCGACCCGGTTGTCCAGCGCATCGGCGCCGCATTCCAGGATCACCGGGCAGTGGCGGCAGATCACCGCGGCCTTGCGCTGAGCAGCGCCGCGGACGAAGAGTTCATCAGGGTCGGTGGTCCGGCACAAGGCCTTGGACACCCAGGCGATTCGGGTCTCGGACTCGGCGCTTTGGACGGTTGTCCTGCTCACCACGGGCCGTGTAGCTGACACCAGCAACCCCTTCCTCTAGGCCGTCGCTGGGACGGCTACCCGACGTCGTGCAGACCCTGAGTGCGATCTGCGCCACATTACACAGTTCAGTGTTACCTGAATCGCAGTGTGTGTATAAGTTAGGTGGTCAGGTTGCATTTGCGCAACAGTTTGAAAGCTCTTTTTTGGGACGACCGTGCCGTCCGATCATGAAGATGGCCCCCGGGAGATACCCTGAGCGGCTGACGACGCGCCGGCCGGTGATGCGCTGGACATCCGAGGGCCCATCTGGCCGGGGTCATCCGCACGGCCGGTGAAGGCGCGTCGCTACTGTAGTACCCATGTCGGAGCGCCCCGCGGCCGGTGTCACGGTGATCAAGCTCGCTGGTTGCTGCCTGCTCGCCGGCGTTCTTGTCGCGACGCTGCTGTTCCCCGCGGTCGGCGGCATCGGCCTGATGTCCAATCGCGCCTCGGACGTGGTCGCCAACGGCTCGGCTCAGCTGCTGGAGGGCGAGGTGCCGGCGGTGACGACGATGTTCGACGCCAACGGCGACACCATCGCCTGGCTGTATTCACAGCGCCGGTTCGAGGTGCCCGGCGACCAGATCGCCAACACGATGAAGCTGGCAATCGTCTCGATCGAGGACAAGCGGTTTGCCGAACACAGCGGGGTGGACTGGAAGGGCACCCTGACCGGCTTGGCCGGTTACGCATCCGGTGACGTCGACACCCGCGGCGGCTCCACGATCGAGCAGCAGTACGTGAAGAACTATCAGTTGCTGGTCACCGCCCAGACCGACGCTGAGAAGCGCGCCGCGATCGAAACCACCCCGGCACGCAAACTGCGCGAGATCCGGATGGCGCTCACCCTGGACAAGACGCTGACCAAACCCGAGATCCTGACGCGCTACCTGAACCTGGTGTCGTTCGGCAACGGCGCCTTCGGTATCCAGGACGCCGCACAGACCTATTTCGGGGTGGACGCCTCCGACCTCAACTGGCATCAGGCCGCGCTGTTGGCCGGGTTGGTGCAGTCGACCAGTGCATTGAACCCCTACACCAACCCGGAAGGGGCGCTGGCCCGGCGCAATGTCGTGCTCGACACCATGATCGAGAACGAGGCCGGACCGGTCGCCGACCTGCGCGCTGCGCGGGCGCAGCCGCTCGGCATCCTGCCGCAGCCCAACCAGCTGCCCCGCGGCTGCATCGCCGCCGGTGACCGGGCGTTCTTCTGCGACTACGTCCAGGAGTATCTGGCCCGCGCCGGGATCAGCCGGGAACAGCTCTCCCGTGGCGGCTACCAGATCCGCACCACGTTGGATCCCAACGTGCAGGTTCCGATCAAGTCCGCGGTCGACCAGTTCGCCAGCCCCACCGTCGAGGGCGCGGCCAGCGTGATGAGCGTGATCAAGCCGGGCAAGACCAGCCACCAGGTGGTGGCGATGGCCAGTAACCGCACCTACGGGCTCAATTCCGACCTGGACGAGACGATGCGGCCGCAGCCGTTCTCCCTGGTCGGCGACGGGGCCGGGTCGGTGTTCAAGATCTTCACCACCGCGGCCGCCCTGGAAATGGGGATGGGGATCAACGCCCAACTCGACGTGCCGCCGCGGTTCCAGACCAAGGGCATGGGCAGCGGCGGGGCCAAGGGGTGCCCGAAGGAGACCTGGTGCGTGGTCAACGCCGGGAACTACCGCTCGCCGATGAGCGTGACCGACGCGCTGGCCACCTCCCCCAATACCGCGTTCGCCAAGCTGATCTCACAGGTCGGCGTGCCGCGGACGGTCGACATGGCGGTCAAACTCGGGCTGCGGTCCTACAGCGACCCCGGTACCGCGCGCGCCTACGACCCCGACAGCGACGAGAGTCTGGCCGACTTCGTCAAGCGGCAGAACATCGGGTCGTTCACGTTGGGGCCGATTCAGGTGAACGCCTTGGAATTGTCCAATGTGGCGGCCACGCTGGCGTCCGGTGGTATGTGGTGCCCGCCGAGCCCGATCGACAAGCTGCTCGACCGCGACGGCAAGGAAGTTGCGGTGAACTCCGAAGCTTGTGAGCAGGTGGTGCCCCAAGGCTTGGCGAACACGCTGGCCAACGCGTTGAGCAAGGATTCCCAGGGGGGCGGAACCGCGTCGGGTGCCGCCGGTTCGGTCGGCTGGGATCTGCCGATGTCGGGCAAGACCGGGACCACCGAGGCGCACCGCTCCTCGAGTTTCGTCGGGTTCACCAACCAATACGCGGCCGCCAACTACGTCTACGACGACTCGCTGTCCCCGGGCGACCTGTGCTCCTTCCCGCTGCGCCACTGCGGTGACGGCAATCTGTTCGGCGGCAATGAGCCGGCCCGGACCTGGTTCGCCGCGATGAAGCCGATCGCGACCTCCTTCGGTGACGTGGCCCTGCCGCCGACCGACCCGCGCTACGTCGAGGGCGGCCCCAACTCCCGGGTGCCCAGCGTTAGCGGGCTGGAGATCGATCAGGCCCGGCAGCGGTTGACCGAAGCCGGATTCCAGGTCGCCGAACAGTCCAACTGGGTGAACAGCGTCGCCAAGTCGGGCACGGTGGTCGGGACGTCGCCGAGCGGACAGACCATTCCGGGTTCGATCATCACCATCGACATCAGCAACGGGATCCCGCCGCCACCGCCGCCACCGCCGATGGACCTGCCGCCGACGGAGATGACGGTCATCGAAATCCCGGGTCTGCCCCCGATCACGGTGCCGATCCTGCCCCCGCCGCCGGGCGCCAACCCGCCGCCCTGACCGGCGCCGGATCAGCGGATATCGGCAGTGTCCGCGCCGCGGATACCCGCTGACGACTCAACGGCCCCCACGCCTGCACCGCGCAGAACGGCGCACACTGCTCGCCGGACGATCCGGGACCCTCAGCTGCACGGGTGCCGACGTGCACGCAGCACTGGGTGAGGCGTTCTTCGATCATCGTCGACATGTCCATGAACGGTTTGACCGTGATCCGGACCATCCGCTCCCCGAACATTCGTCGTAGCTTGCGCCGGCGCCCGGGCAGGGCGGTCGATGCCAGCGTCAGCAAGGTGGCCGGGCCCAGGTCGCAGTTGGCGCAGATGGTGTGCCAGATCTGGCCGATCTGCGGGTCCGACAGCGAGGAGCGCTCGGAGAGCAGACCCAGCAGCGATTCCCGCACCGCCAGTTGCAGTTCCCGGGGAACGTCGGTGTCGGCGATGCGGTTGGCAACCAGCCCCAGCTTCTGTTTGAGCACGTCATGGCCGATCAGCGAAACCAACGACCGCCACCGGTTGCTGTCGTCGCGCAGCAGGTAGCCCACCGAGCAGCAGTGCGGATGCGAGCACGGCAGCGCGGTCAGGTCGCGCCAGCCGACCAGGCCGCCGGTCTGCGGGCCGAGCCGCTTGAGCACCCCGGTGTGGGTGAGCCGGTCCAGCGGGTCGATGACGCCCGAGCGTCCGGAGCCGAACTGCGGCTGGATCGACACTCCGCCCACGAAGGGGGTGTCCAGCGCCACCCGGACGACATCCCCGATCTCGCCGTCGTTGACGCCGAGCGCGGCCGTCATCACCAGGGTGGTGAAGATCTCTCGGTCGGAGAGTCGGTGCAGTGCTTGCTGTTTGGTGCGACGCAGGTCGCCGCCCCGGTGGTGGCGATGCGCCGCCTCCGACAGACCGTCGAACTGCAGGTAGGTCTCGACGCGTTCCCGATGTTCGCTCAGCAGATCGAGCAGCCGATCGTCGGAGGCGATCCGGACACCGTTGGTGTTGACCAGGATTCGGGTGATCGGCCGGGCGGTGAGCTCGGCGAGTAGCTGCGGCAACTGCGGATGCAGGGTGGGTTCGCCACCGGACAGCATCAGCACGTCGAGGTGGCCGTTCTCCCGCTCGATGCGCTGGTCGACGTTGGCGAGTACATCGGCGAGCGCGACGACGCTGGACCGCTCGGGTGAGGAGTCGGTGAAGCAGGTGGGGCAGCGCAAATTGCAGGTTTCGGTGATGTCTTGCAGCAGGATGCAGGTGTGCTGGGTCTGCATTTCCGGCAGTCCACGCAGATACGCCGACGGGATCGGGTCGAAATTGCCTGCGGCGTCAGGAATGTGGGCTTTGGTCGGTGCGGTCCACTCCTCCAGATACGCCAGGATCTCGGGATCCTCGTCATAGAGGGTGCGCACCATGCCGTGGGTGGCGCAGCCCCGCTCCAGCCACACCCGCCCGTCACGTTCGGCCAGCCGGCCACTGAGCCGCGCGACCTCGGCCAGCGGCCGGTCGGGCTGTGCGTCATGGCAGCGCGGGCAGAACGCGTTGACATAGCGCAGGATCCGGTCACCGCGCAGTTCCATGCCGCCCATCAGAGGCCCTGGTAGAGCGAGGGATTCAGGCCGGTGCAAATACCCACGGTGACCAGCGACGTCAGCGCCCAGCCGATCATCAAACCGAGTCCCAGTCCTTTCGTCCAGGGTTTGCGCAGCGCCAGCAGACCCCCGCCGCCGCCGAACGCCAGCAGCGCCAACAGCACCGCTCCGGCTGCGATGACCGCCTGCTGATTGCCGGCGGCATCCGCGGCGACGAGAACGATCAGCCCGGCGACGAAGTTGATGACGAAGTAGATGAACGCGCCGACGACCGCCAATCCGACGACCAGGGCGGTGTCGTTGGACGGGGGTGGCGGTGGGCCGTACGGGTAGGGCGGCTGCGAGCCGTAAGGTGGCGGCCACCCGCCGGGCGGGGGTGGCCAACCCTCGGGGGGCGGCGGATTGGTCATGCGGGGATTTCCTCCCGGGTGGGCCGTGTGTTCCAGAGTCTGTCGTAGAAGCCGCGCCGGTAGCCGTAGCCAAGCCGGACGGCGACGATGGCCAGCGACGGCAGCAGAAACCATTGCGGGCGGGTCAGTCCCAGCCAGACGGTGTCGTTGGCTCGGGTGAACTCGACCGCGAACCGGAACACCGCGTAGCCGGCGAGGTAGAGAACGAACAGTTCACCGGGCTGGGCGACCCGGGGACGCAGCCACAGCAAAACGGCGAATGCGCACAGCTGGAACGCGATCTCGTAGAGGAACGAGGGATGCATCGGCTGCCCGGACAGGCATCCCGGACAGTGCGGTGTGTCGGCGGGGGCGTGAATCCCCCAGGGCAGGCTGGTCGGGCGTCCGGGCGCCTCGGTCAGCTGGCAGCCGATCCGGCCGACGGCCATGCCCAGCGCAACCGCCGGGGCGAACAGGTCGCCGGTCTTGCCGCGATAGCCGCCAAGTCGTTTGGCGATCAGGACGCCCAGGTAGGCGCCCAGCAACCCGCCCAGGATGCTGCGGGCCCCGAACTCCCACGCCTGCACCAGCGTCGGGTTCAGCCGCACATCCAGATGCCGCGCCCAACCCGAGAGCCGTATCCCGATCGCCCCACCGACCAGCGCGCCGGTGACCGCGACCAGCGACTGCTCACTCATCGCGCCACGACGGCGGGCCTCGATGAGGAACACCGCCAGGGCCGCCACTACACCCAGGCCGACGAACACCCCATGGACGGGCAGCGTGAGCGGGCCGATCCGCCAGTGCGGAATCATTCCGACAGCTTATGGGCGGTGGGGCCGGGCACCGCCCAAGCCGGCGGCCCGGTCATCCGAGTCGCCGCGCGAGCGGCCACGCGGGTCCCCGCCAGGCAGTAGGATTTCTCCATGTCCGCACCACCCGCTTTGACACGAACCGCCGCCGCCGCACTGGGAGTGGCAGCGCTCGGAATCGGCTACGCCTCGGTCATCGAGCGCAATGCGTTCGCGCTGCGCCACGTGACCATGCCGGTCTTGACGCCCGGTTCGTCACCGCTGCGGGTGCTGCACATCAGTGACATCCACATGCGGCCCCAACAGCGCTATAAGCAGGCCTGGCTGCGGGAACTGGCCCGTCTGGAGCCCGACCTGGTGGTCAACACCGGTGACAACCTGTCGCACCCCAAGGCCGTGCCCGCCGTCGTGCAGGCGCTGGGCGACCTGCTCTCGGTGCCGGGCGTGTTCGTCTTCGGCAGCAACGACTACTTCGGGCCGCGGCCGAAGAATCCGGCCAACTACCTGGTCAAGCCCACCCATCGGATACACGGTGAGCCGTTGCCCTGGCAGGATCTGCGGGCGGCGTTCACCGAGCGCGGCTGGCTGGATCTGACCCACACCCGCCGCGAATTCGAGGTGGCCGGGCTGCACATCGCAGCGGCCGGGGTGGACGACCCGCACATCAAACGGGATCGCTACGAAACCATCGCGGGCCCCGCCGGTCCTGCCGCCAACCTGCGGTTGGGACTGACTCACGCCCCCGAGCCGCGGGTGTTGGACCGCTTCGCCGCCGACGGCTACCAGCTGGTCATGGCCGGGCACACGCACGGCGGGCAGCTGTGTCTGCCGTTCTACGGCGCCCTGGTCACCAACTGCGGGCTGGATCGGTCTCGCGCCAAAGGCGCGTCGCGGTGGGGGGCGACGATGGGGTTGCACGTGTCTGCGGGGATCGGCACCTCGCCGTTCGCGCCGGTGCGGTTCTGCTGTCGCCCGGAAGCGACCCTGCTCACCCTGGTCGGCGCACCCACCGGTGGTTTCGACTCGGTGACCACGCTGGACCAGTCGCAGCCCACCGTCTCGGTGCGCTGAGGGTCTAGCGGCCCGACCCGACCCGAACCGGTTCCGGCTGGGGGACGTCTTCCCCGGTGTCGGTGGTGTCGCGGTCGGGAGATGTCGCCGCCAGCCACAGGGCTGCCACGCCGAAGAATCCGGCGTAGAGGGCTCCGCCTAAAACCGTCATGATCCGCTCCCTCGTCCTGACTCAAGCGCTATCCACTAGTCTGCCCAACACCGCCGGTCAGAGCTCTGTTCCCGCGCCGTACTGTGAGGCATTTCCCGCCGCTTCGCCGGTGTGACCCGCGTCGCGTCGGCGCAGCCCAGCACCGCATTTGGTGCGGCGGCGGGCCGGTGCGATACGCTGTCGTGGCTTCACGCGGGGTGTGGCGCAGCTTGGTAGCGTGCTTCGTTCGGGACGAAGAGGTCGTGGGTTCGAATCCCGCCACCCCGACTCAGGTTGTTGCAGGTAGAGGGCTCTGACCGGTCAATCCGGTCGGGGCCTTCTTGCGTTCAGCACTGCCGAGGTGTGACCGAGCATGGTCTGGACAGCCTCGACGTTGGCGCCTGCATTGGTTGCCAGGGAAGCCGCGAGGCGGCGGAGGTCGTGCGGTGTGACCACCGGAAACCCCTTCACGGTGGCTGACCGACGTGTTGAAGACCTGCGCTCGTACTGGTCCCGCGACAGAGTCCCGTCAGGTGCTCCGAGATGTGGTCGTCTCTTTGGGCGGTATAAGCCTCCAGTGCACGTACGCCTGGCCCGGCTTGCAGCCCGGCAGCGTCCACAGGAAGCGGCGCGCCGTGATGTCCGCGGACTTCATGTACGGGGTGCGCCCGGACGCGGACCATTCGGTGAGTTTCACACGGTCTCGTGGGGAGCACACCGGAGGAAGTTCCTCGCCGGCAATCTGTTTCGCGGTGAGCTCGTCGGCCGAGTAATACTTGGCGGCGTAGTTGCGCCACTGGTCATCAGGCATCAGAAACTTGATGTCGTAAGCGATGGCAGGGTCAAACTGCTTTTCGGCATCTGTTGCTTCCGAGGGAATATCGATTTTCAAGACATACTCGGGGTTTGCCCATTGGTCGCCGTGCCAGTTGCGAAAGTTGTCGCACCCAGACAGCAGACAGGCAATCAGCAGCGTCATGA
This sequence comes from Mycobacterium sp. NGS50, assembly GCF_059812545.1. Lineage (NCBI taxonomy): Bacteria > Bacillati > Actinomycetota > Actinomycetes > Mycobacteriales > Mycobacteriaceae > Mycobacterium > Mycobacterium sp. NGS50. The sequence goes on along the minus strand of NZ_JCALCW010000025.1, from coordinate 9,079 downwards.
CCCACGCGAGGCGTTTGTTCAAGCCCATGCGGTGGCCCTGGGGGTGGGGGTGCCGATGACACCAAAGTTCTGCGCCCATCCGGCGCGATGCATATCGTTGAGGCCGCTGAATGGGCTGCCTGGGCCGACGTTGTCGTAATCGTCGACACCGGCATTGCCCACTACCCATCTGCCGTGTAGGGCCCAGCGCCGAAACAAACCCTCGGAATCCAAATCGGTTTCCATCACATCAGGCGTTAGCCTTGCAAACCGTCGGGGCACGGCTCGTTCACACTGGTCATGATGTCGCGAGTGTATGCCTTAAGCGGGCGGTTGGGCTGTCCACCGCTTTCCCGTTGCGGGATCGGCCAGGTGCGCTCAGAGGCGGTCTTTGACCGCGGCGGCCAGCCGTGCGCCGTCGACCTTGCCCGCCGCGATGGCGGTCGCCGCCTTCATCACCAGGCCCATCTGCTTGACGCCCGGTCGCTCACCCAGTTGCTCCGCCACTTGAGCGACCGCGGTATCCACGACGTCAGCCACCTCAGCGTCGGTCAGCGGCGTGGGGAGGTACTCGTCGATGATGCGGGCTTCGGCGTGTTCGGCGGCGGCGAGTTCACCGCGGCCGTTCTGGGTGTAGATCTCGGCCGCGTCGGCACGCTTGCGCGATTCCCGGGCTAAGACCTTGAGCACCTCGTCGTCGGAGAGTTCTCGCGCCTGCTTTCCCGACACCTCCTCGGTTTGGACCGCGGCCAGCAACATCCGCAACGTCGCGGTGCGCAGTTTGTCCTGAGCCTTCATCGCCGCCGTCAGGTCCGCCCGCAATTGGGCCTTGAGATCCGCCATGCCAGGAACGCTACGCCGGTGTGCACACAGCCCCGCGACACCTCCGGTCGGTAGGGGCCGCGTCGCCGGGGCGTTGAGAAATGCCGTCGCGATCGACAGGATGGAGCCATGGTTTCCGCCGTCGACCCCGCTGGCCGCCCCGCGTGGTGAGCCCGCCGCCACCCGGCTATCCCACCGAACCGCCACCCGGCTATGGGCCACCGCCCGGCTATGGGCCGCCGGTGAACTACCCGGCGATTGGCTACGGTCCGCCGCCGGGCTACGCGCCCGCCTATCCACCCCCGGGTTACGGGCCGGGCTATCCGCCCCCGGGTTACGGGCCGTACGGCGCGCCGCCGGGGTATGGTCCACCGCCGGGTTACGGAGCACCCCCGGGTTACCCACCACCGGGCTACGGGCCCCCACAGGCGGTTAAGCCCGGTGTGATCCCGCTGCGTCCACTGACGTTGAGCGACATCTTCAACGGTGCGGTCGGCTACGTCCGGGCCAACCCGAAGACCACCCTGGGGTTGACCGTCGTCGTGGTGGTGGTCATGCAGCTGGCGATGCTCGTGGTCCAGATCGGGCCGCTGGCCAGCCTGCGCCGGTCGGCGATGGATCCCTCGGCCACCTACTCCGGCACCGATCTGGCGGTCCAGTCCGCCACCGCCCTCGCCGGGTTCATCACCACCGGATTGGGCGGCATCCTGCTGAGCGGCATGCTGACCGTGGTCGTCGGCCGCGCGGTGTTCGGGTCGTCGATCACCATCGGCGAGGCATGGGAAAAAGTCCGCGGCCGACTGCTGCCGCTCATCGGTCTGGCGGCGCTGATCGCCGTCGGCGCCGGCGTCCTCGCCGGAGTGGTGGGACTGGTGCTGATCGCCGCAGCCGCCGCGGGCGGGCCACCCGCGGCCATCCTGCTGGGCATCCTGCTGGTCCCCGCGGCGATCGCCGGCGCCGTTTACCTGGCCATCATGATGTGCTTCGCGTCGCCGGTGATCGTGCTGGAACAGCTGCCGATCATGGCCGCCATCCAGCGGTCGTTCAAGCTGGTACGCAACAGCTTCTGGCGGGTGCTGGGCATCATCGTGCTGGCCGGTCTGGTGGCATCACTGATCGCCGGTGTGGTGGGTTCACCGTTCACCATCGCCGGTGCACTGATGACGGTCAACGCCGGCGCGCCCGGGCCGACGATAGCCTCGGCCGTGCTGTCCGCGGTGGGGTCGACGATCGGCGAGATCATCACCGCTCCCTTTACCGCCGGCGTCACGGTGCTGCTCTACACCGACCGCCGAATCCGCGCCGAAGCGTTCGACCTGGTGCTGCAGACCGGCGCCGCGCGCGGGCCGGCCGAGACGCAGTCCAGCGACAGCCTGTGGCTGACCCGGCCGATGTGAGGCTCCGCTGAGCATGTCCGGTATCGACATCGACCGCGACGGCGCCCGCGATGCGGCGCAGCACGAGCTCGCCAAACCGATCTATCCCAAAGACTCGTTATCCCAACAATTCATCAACTGGGTCGAGGAGCTGCTGCGGCACATCCTGGTGCAGAGCGCCAAGGTCCCCGGTGGCTGGTTCACCCTCGCCGTCCTGCTGATCCTGCTGGTGATCGCCGCCGTGGTGGCAATCCGGATCGCACGCAACACCTTGCGGACCAACCGGGGCGGCAACCGCCAGTTGTTCGGGCCGACGGTGCTCAGTGCGGCTCAACATCGCGCCACCGCCGAAGGATATGCGGCGGCAGGGGACTGGGCCGTTGCAATTCGGCACCGGCTGCGCGCGGTGGCCCGCCAATTGGAGGAGTCCGCGGTGCTCGGCCCTGTGCCGGGCCGCACCGCCAACGAGCTGGCCCAGGATGCGGGCGCCGCGCTCCCCCAGCTGGCCTCCGAATTGGTCAGCGCCGCAAACACGTTCAACGACGTTACCTACGGCTCTGTGCCGGGCACCGAAACCGGCTACCGGATGATCGTCGACCTCGACGACCATCTGCGGTCGCGGGCACCCGCCGGCGAGCCCGCCACCGCGCATCCGACCCCAGAGACCTGGGCGCACGTCCGATGACCGATGTCGCGCAACGGAAACCGTCCCCACGCACCGGCCGATGGCGCACCTGGCTGTGGGTTTCGATCGCGGTGGCGATGATCACCGCGGCCGCGGCTCTGGGCGCCTACCTCAGTGCCCCCCGCTCCGGCGGCCGCATGGACCCGGCATCCACCGAGCCCCAGGGCACCCACGCTTTGGTTGCGCTGCTGCGTGATCACGGCGTGCAGGTCGTCGTCGCCGACGAACTCGCCGACGTCGAACGCGAATCCCGCACCGACACACTGCTGCTGATCGCTGAAACCCGTCGACTGTCCGACGACGGATTGATGCGGCGGCTGGCGCACGTTCCCGGCGACCTGCTGCTGGTGGAGCCCACCAGCCGTGCCCGCAAAGCACTGGCCCCCGCCATCGACACCGACGGAACCCTGATGTTCACCCATCAGCCCGATTGCGGGCTGCGCGCGGCGAACCGGGCCGGAACAGTGGACTTTCGCACCGCCCAGACCTACCGGGCCGCCGTGCCGGTGACCAGCTGCTACGATGGCGTACTGGTCCAATACCGCGACAACGGACGCACCGTAACGGTGGTCGGCAGCGACTACTTCCTGACCAACGAGGGCCTGCTGACCGACGGGAACGCGGCGCTGGCGATGAATCTCGCCGGCGCCAAGTCCCGTCTGCTGTGGTATGCACCCCAACACGCACAGGGCGAATCATCGGATGCGGCAACCCTTTCTGATCTGATCCCGGATGCCGTGACCTGGCTGGTCTGGCAGCTCACCCTGGTGGTGGTGCTGCTGGCGCTGGCGAAGGGACGACGGATCGGCCCGCTGGTGACCGAGGAGCTCCCGGTGGTGGTGCGCGCGTCGGAAACCGTCGAAGGCCGCGGTCGGCTGTATCGGTCCCGACGCGCCCGGGATCGCGCCGCCCAGGCGTTGCGCACCGCCGCACTGCAGCGGCTTCGACCCCGGCTCGGACTCGCGGTCAACGACCCGCCTCCGGCGGTGGTGATGGCGGCGGCCGCCCGCAGCGGCGTCGACCCCACCGTGCTGCACCACCAACTCTTCGGGCCGACACCGGAATCCGACGCTGCCCTGGTTCAGCTCGCCCACCAACTCGACCACATCGAAAGGCAGGTCAGCCGCTCGTGACCCAAACTCCGTCGGCCCCCAGCGACCCTCAGGCAGCCGAGGCGGCACGCCAAGCGCTGCTGGCGTTGCGCGCAGAGATCGCCAAAGTGGTTGTCGGGCAGGATCCCATCATCAGCGGGCTGGTGATCGCCCTGCTGTGCCGAGGTCATGTGCTGCTCGAAGGCGTCCCGGGTGTGGCGAAGACGCTGCTGGTTCGCGCGCTGGCCGCCGCGCTGCGGCTGGAGTTCAAACGGGTGCAGTTCACCCCGGACCTGATGCCCGGAGACATCACCGGTTCGCTGGTCTATGACACCCGCACCGCGGCGTTCACGTTCCGCTCCGGGCCGGTGTTCACCAACCTGATGCTGGCCGACGAAATCAACCGCACCCCACCGAAAACTCAGGCCGCGCTACTGGAGGCCATGGAGGAACGTCAGGTCAGCGTGGACGGCGAGCCGAGGCCACTGCCCGATCCGTTCATCGTGGCCGCCACGCAGAACCCGATCGAATACGAGGGCACCTACCAACTTCCCGAAGCCCAGCTGGACCGGTTCCTGCTCAAACTCAATGTGCCGCTGCCGTCGCGGGACGCCGAGATCGCAATCCTGGCCCAGCATGCTCAGGGGTTCGATCCGCGCGACCTGTCGGCGATCAGCCCGGTGGCCGGGCCGGCCGAGCTTGCTGCCGGCCGCGACGCGGTTCGCCATGTCCTGGTCGCCGACGACGTGCTCGCCTACACCGTCGACATCGTCGGGGCGACCCGCGTGTCCCCCGCACTGCAACTGGGTGTCTCGCCGCGCGGGGCGACCGCGCTACTGGCTACCGCACGCTCGTGGGCCTGGCTGTCCGGCCGCAACTACGTCACCCCCGACGACATCAAGGCGATGGCGCGCCCGACGCTGCGACACCGGGTCGCGCTGCGCCCGGAGGCCGAACTCGAAGGCGCCACCCCCGATGCCGTGCTGGACGGCATCCTGGCGTCGGTCCCGGTACCCCGCTAGTGATCCTGACCGGACGTACCGCGCTGGTCGCACTGATCTGCGGGTGGCCGATCGTGGTATCACCCTGGCCGCAGACGGCTTTCGTGGTGCTGCTGGCCGCACTGTTGATCTTGGTGGGCCTCGACGTCGCGCTGGCGGCCAGTCCGCGGGCGCTGCAGTTCAGCCGGTCCCCGGACGGCTCGGCGCGCCTCGGCGAGCCGGTCGACGCCGCGCTGACGATCCGCAACGGCGGCCGTCGCCGGTTCCGCGGGCAGATTCGCGACGCCTGGGCGCCCAGTGCGCGGGCCGAACCACGCAGCCACCGCGTCGACCTGTCGGCCGGCTCGGGCGGGCAGGTGAGCACCCGGCTACGCCCGATCCGTCGCGGTGACCAGCGCGCTGCCGCGGTCACCGCCCGCTCGATCGGGCCACTGGGGTTGGCGGGCCGACAGCGCGCAACGTCGGTGCCTGGGCAGCTGCGGATCCTGCCACCGTTCCTGTCCCGCAAGCATTTGCCGTCCCGGCTGGCCCGGTTACGCGAGATCGACGGCTTGCTGCCGGTGCTGATCCGCGGCCAGGGCACCGAGTTCGACTCGCTGCGCGAATACGTCGTCGGCGACGATGTCCGCTCCATCGACTGGCGGGCCACCGCCCGGCGCTCGGACGTGGTGGTGCGCACCTGGCGCCCGGAACGGGATCGGCGGGTGGTGATCGTGCTCGACACCGGCCGCACGGCGGCCGGTCGCGTCGGCGTGGACCCGACCGCCGGAGACCCGAGCGGGTGGCCTCGGTTGGACTGGTCGATGGATGCTGCGCTGTTGTTGGCGGCGTTGGCCGCCCGCGCCGGTGACCACGTCGATTTCCTCGCCCACGACCGGGTGACACGGGCCGGGGTGTTCGGGGCGTCGCGCACCGAACTGCTGGCCCGGCTGGTGGAGGCGATGGCCCCACTGCAGCCGACGCTGGTCGAATCCGACGCCACCGCAATGGTCGCCGCCATCGGACGTCGGGTGCGACGCCGCGCACTGGTGGTGCTGCTCACCGACCTCAACCCGGCCGCGTTGGACGAGGGACTGCTGCCGGTGCTGCCGCAATTGTCGGCCAAACACCACGTGCTGCTGGCCGCGGTCGCCGACCCCCGCGTCGACCGGCTGGCCGGCGGGCGATCCGATGTCGCGGCGGTGTACGACGCCGCGGCCGCCGAACGCTCCCGCAACGACCGGCGGGCGATGGCCTCGCGGTTACGGGCCGCCGGCGTGGAGGTTGTCGACGCCCCGCCCGAAGACATCGCGCCCGCGCTGGCCGATCGTTACCTGGCGATGAAAGCCACCGGCAAGTTGTAGCGCGCGCTAACCCGTCGGCACCACGTCGGGAGCGTCGTCGATGTCGCCGGTCTCACCCGCGGCGATCGCCTTGCGCCCGAAATGCACGATGTAACCGAGGAACAGCGCCTCGGCCAGCGCCCCGATACCGATGCGCACGAAGGTGGGCAGCGGCGACGGCGTGACGAATGCCTCGATCAGGCCCGACACCAGCAGCGTCACCACCAGTCCCCCGGCAACCGCGACCACGGCGCGACCCTGCTCGGCGAGCACCTGGCCGCGGGGCCGGTTCCCGGGAGCGATCACCGTCCAGCCCAACCGCATCCCGACGGCGCCGGCTAGAAACACCGCCGTCAACTCCAGCAAGCCGTGCGGGGTGAGCAGGCCCAGCAGGATGTCACCCTTGTTGGCGTCGAACATCAGCCCGCCGATCAGTCCGAGGTTGGCGGCGTTCTGAAAAAGTAGGTGCGGGATGGGAATTCCCAGCAGGACGGCGAAGGCGATACAGCGCGCCGCCACCCACGAGTTGTTGAGCCAGACCTGCAGCGCGAACGCCCCCGCGGGGTGTTCGCTGTAGTAGGAGGCGAAGTCGTGGTTGACCAAGTCGTCGATCTCCGCCGGAGTCCCGATCGCCGATTGCACCTCGGGGCTTCCCGACACCCAGAACCCGATCACCACGGCCACCGCGAAGAACGCTACTGCCGTGGCCAGCCACCACCGCCAGGCGCGGTAGGCCACAACCGGGAACGACACCGTCCAGAACCGGATGAACTCCTGACTCAGCGGCGCGTGGGCGCCGGTGACCGCCGCCCGCCCACGGGCAATCAGGCTGGACAGCCGACCGATCAGCGCGGAATCCGCCGACGCGGACCGCAACATCGACAGGTGCGTCGACACCCGCTGATACAGCTCGACCAGCTCGTCGATCTCGGCGCCGTCCAACCGCCGGCGGCGTTTGATCAGCCCGTCAAGCCGGTCCCAGGTGCCGCGGTGCGTCAGCACGAACGCGTCGACGTCCACGCGGGCAAGCCTAACGGGAGTGGCCAGCGCGGCGCAGCCGAGCGCAGCGAGTCGGCGCCGACACGGCGTAGTCGGCTGGCGGTACCGTGTCGGTATGTCGAAGGTGGTGACCGGGGACGCCGTCGAACTCGACGTGAAGGTCGCCCAGCTGCCGGTTCGCGCGGTCGCGGCGGTGATCGACATCGCGGTAATCTTCACGGCGTATTTCGTCGGGATAACGCTGTGGGCGTTCACGTTGCGCCAGTTCGACGACGCGCTGTCCGCCGCACTGCTGATCATCTTCACGGTGCTGGCCCTGATCGGCTATCCGGTTGTCTTCGAAACCGCGACCCGCGGCCGCACGCTGGGCAAGCTTGTGATGGGTCTGCGCGTGGTCTCTGATGACGGCGGCCCGGAACGCTTCCGGCAAGCGCTGTTTCGCGCACTGGCCTCGGTGGTGGAGATCTGGGGTTTCGCCGGCAGCCCGGCGGTCATCTGCAGCCTGCTGTCGCCGCGCGGCAAGCGGATCGGTGACATCTTCGCGGGCACGGTCGTGATCAGCGAGCGCGGGCCGCGGATGGCGCCTCCTCCGGTGATGCCGCCGTCGCTGGCGGTGTGGGCATCCTCGTTGCAGTTGTCCGGGCTCAGTTCCGACCAGGCCGAACGAGCACGCCAATTCCTCGCCCGCGCACCACAACTCGACCCCCGCATGCGTGATCAACTGGCCTACCAGCTGGCCGGCGAGGTGGTGTCCCGCATCTCACCGCCCCCGCCACCCGGCACGCCGCCGCAGTACATGCTGGCGGCGGTGCTGGCTGAACGGCATCGTCGGGAACTGATGCGACTGCGCCCGACACCGCCATCCGATCCGGCCAGCTGGTCGCCACCTCCCGCACAGCCCGCGGTACCGGTCGCGACCTCCGAGGGCTTCGTTCCACCCGGGTAGCCGGTCGCCCAGGGTTGCCAGTCGATAGTTTCCGATATATCGTGATCATATCGGAGGCGCAGACGGCGCTTCCCTACCCAGAAGTGAGACACCTCTATGACCACTCCTTTTCCCCCGTTCGGCGGCCCCTTCGCGGACCGTCCGGGCGACGACTTCGGTTTCGGCTTCGGGCCCGCGCAGCGGCGTGTGCTGCACCAGGCCCGGCGTCAGGCCCGCCGCGATCTGCGGGCCCAGCTGCGTGACCACGGCCCCGGCCACGACGGCCCGCCGTTGGGCTTCGGTCCCGGCTTCGGCCCGGATTTCGGTCCCGGGTTCGGCCCGGGCTTCGGCTTCGGTCCCGGGCCCCGTGGACGGCGCGGTCGCGGCGGCCGCGGCGGCCACCGCGGTCGCCGCGGCGATGTGCGCACCGCGATCCTCGCCCTGCTCGCCGAGCAGCCCATGCACGGCTACGAGATGATTCAGCAGATCGCCGAACGCAGCCAGGACCTCTGGCGGCCCAGCCCCGGCTCGGTGTACCCGACGCTGCAGCTGCTGGTCGATGAAGGCCTGATCGTCGGCAACGACACCCGCGGCAGCAAGAAGCTTTTCGAGCTGACCGAGGAGGGCCGCGCCGCGGCCGAGAAGATCGAAACCCCGCCCTGGGAGGAGATCGCCGAAGGCGCCGACCCGGGCCACCTGAGCCTGCGCAAGGCCGTCGGGCAGCTCTTCGGAGCGGTTGGGCAGTCGGCGCACGCCGCCACACCCGAGCAGCAGCAGCGCATCGTCGAGATCCTCAACAGTGCTCGTCGCGATGTGTACAACATCCTCGGCGAAGACTGATCCTCTTTGCGCGCCGAGTGGCACTTTCACGACGCCTCA
>NZ_JCALCW010000024.1:0-77883 GCF_059812545.1 Mycobacterium sp. NGS50 | reverse complement strand
CTTGATCAGGCCCCGTTGATCAGGGCGACCCGGGCCAGGGTGGCCTGGGCCATCTTGACGTGTGCGGCATCGACCAGCACGCCTTCCACACCCACCGCTCCCAGGCCCTTGGCCTCACCCTCGCGGTAGGCGGCCATATTGCGTTCGGCCAGCGCAATCTCCTCGGCGGTCGGCGAGTACACCGTGTTGGCCACCGGGATCTGGCTGGGGTGAATCGCCCACTTGCCGGTGTAGCCCAGCAGCGAGGCCCGCCGCGCCTCCCGTTCGTAGCCCTGCAGGTCGGCGTAGTCGGGGTAGGGCGCGTCGATCGCGTCGATCCCGGCGATGCGGGCCGCGACCAGCACCTTGTTCCGTGCGTAGTGCCAGAAATCGCCGGGGTAGTCGCCGAGCGGGACGAAGTTGGTGTCCACCCGCGCACCCTGGGACAGCGAGAAGTCACCGACCCCGAAGATCAGCGCGTCGATGCGGGGGCTGGCTTTGGCGATCTCCTCGGCGTTGGCCAGCCCTTCGACCTCTTCGATGAGCACTTCCAGCCGGATGCGGCGGTCCAGCCCGAGCTTGTCCTCCAGCTGGGTCAGCAGCACGTCGACCCACCACACGTCGCGGGCGGTGCACGCCTTGGGCACGACGATGGTGTCCAGGTTGTGGCCGGCGGCGGTGACGACCTCGATGATGTCGTCGTGGCACCACTGGGTGTCCAGCCCGTTGATCCGGATGGCGCGCGCGGTACGCCCCCAGTCCAGTTCGTTGAGCGCGGTGATGACCTTGGCCCGTGCGCCTTCTTTGTAGGCGGGTGCGGTCGCGTCCTCCAGGTCCAGGAACACCAGGTCGGCCTGTGAGGCGGCGGCCTTGGCGAACATGTTGTCGTTGCTGGCGGGCACGGCGAGCTCCGAGCGGCGCAACAGCGAGGTCGCGGATGTCACAGTGGGTTTCTCCTTAGCTGGGCTACAGCACGCCGCGGGCGCGCAGATCCTCGATATCGGATGGGGTCAGGTCGAGCAGTTCGCCGTAGACGGCGGTGTTGTGTTCACCCAGCCGCGGGCCCAGGTGCTCGACGCGGCCCTCGGCGGCCGAGAACCGCGGCACCGGCGCCTGCACCGTCATGGTGCCGAGCTGCTGGTCGCCGACCTGCACGAACACCCCCCGGTGCGCCAGCTGATCGTCGGCGACCAGGTCGGTGATGTCGTACACGGGGGCGGCGGCGACCTGCTCGGCGTCGAAGACCGCCATCGCCTCGGCCAGCGTCTTGGTGGCCACCCAGTCGGCGACCACCTGGTCGACTTCGCGGGCGCGGGCCAGCCGCCGCTGCGGATCGGAGAAGTCGGCATCCTCGACCAGGTCCGCCCGCCCGATCGCCCGGAACACCCGCAGCGCCAGCGCCGGCGAACTGCCCGACATCGCCAGCCAACGTCCGTCCGATGTCTGATAGGTGTTGCGGGGGGCCGATATATCCCACCGGTTGCCGGCCCGGGTCGGTACCAGTCCGAGTTGGTCGTAACCGAGCAGGGTCTGCTCCAGCAGGCGCGCCAGCGGGTCGATCAGGTTGATGTCGATCAGCTGTCCGGACCCGCCATGCACGTCGCGGTGATACAGCGCCATCATCACCGCGTAGGCGGCGTTCAGCGACGCCACCCCGTCGGCCAGCATGAACGGCGGCAGTGTCGGCGGGCCGTCGGCCTCCCCGGTGATGTTGGCGAAGCCGCTCATCGCCTCACCGAGCGTGCCGAACCCGGGCCGCTCGCTCTTGGGCCCCGACAGCCCGAAGCCGGTGATGTGCAGCATGACGATGCGGTCGTTGACGGCGCGCAGCGCCTCGTAATCGAGCCCCCAGGCGCGCAGCGTCTGGGGGCGGGTGTTGACGATCACCACGTCGGCGTGCGCGACCAGCCGGCGGACCAACTCCTGCCCCTCGCGGACCCGCAGATTGCAGGTGATCGAACGTTTGTTGCGCGACACCGACTTCCACATCAACCCGACGCCGTCACGCTGGTTGCCCCAGCCGCGGATCGGGTCCCCGGAACCGGGTTGTTCGATCTTGATCACGTCGGCGCCGAACTCGCCGAGATAAGTGGCCGCCAGCGGTGCGGCCGCCAGGGTGGCCAGGTCCAGCACCCGGATGCCGTCCAGCATCATCCGCGTCATGCTGGCACGGTAGCTGCGCGCTGCGGGCGCGCCAGACCCAGGTGCTCACGCAGGGTGTTGCCCTGGTATTCGGTGCGAAACAGCCCGCGCCGCTGCAACTCCGGGACCACCATCCGCACCACGTCCTCGAAGGCGCCCGGAAGATGCGTCGCGGCCAGGACGAATCCGTCGCAGGCACCGCCGTGGAACCACTCCTCCATCTGGTCGGCGACCTGCGGCCCGGTGCCCACGAACCGCGGACCCTGCAGCAGGGTGGCGCGGTGACCGGCCAGGTCGCGCAACGTGAGGTTGTCCCCGATGTGGGCGCGCAGGTTCTGCACCAGCCCCCGGATGCCCGACACCGAGGCGATCAGCTCGTCGGTGATCGGATCGTCGAGGCTGTGCTTGGCGAAGTCGTAATTCATCAACTCCGACAGCAGCGTCAGTGAGGCCATCGGGTGCACCAGATCGTTGAGCAGGATCTGCTCGCGCTCTTTGGCCTGGGCTTCGGTCTCGCCCACCACCGCATACGCCATCGGACACAGCTTCACCGATGACGGGTCGCGGCCCGCGGCGCCGAGACGCTCCTTCTGGTCGGCGTAGTGACCGCGGGCAACCTCCAGGCCCGGGTCGCCGGTGAAAATCAAATCCGCCCAGCGGGAGGCGAATTCGCGGCCGCGGCCCGACGAACCGGCCTGGATGATGACCGGGCGGCCCTGCGGCGTGCGCGGCACCGTCAGCGGCCCGCGCGCCGAGAAGTACGGGCCGTCGTGCCCGAGTTCGTGCACCTTGTCCGGGTCGGCGTAGATGCCGGCCGCCCGGTCGTGCAGGATCGCGTCGTCTTCCCAGGTGTCCCACAGTCCCGCGACGACGTCGAGGAATTCGTCGGCGCGGTCGTAGCGCTCGTCGTGACTGAGATGACTTTTCAGACCATAGTTTTGGGCTTCGCTGTCATTGACCGAGGTGACGACGTTCCAGGCCGCCCGACCCCGCGACAGGTGGTCCAACGTGGCGAAGGTGCGGGCGACGTGAAACGGCGGGTAATAGGTGGTGGAGTACGTGGCGCCCAGTCCGATCTTGCTGGTGGCCTGCGCCAGCACCCCGAGCACGATCGACAGATCCAGCTTCACCGGACGCGCCCCGTAGCGCACCGCCTCGGCCACCGAGCCGCCGTAGATGCCCGGCATCGCGAGCCGGTCGTCGAAGAACATCAGGTCGAAGCAGCCCTCTTCGAGTTGCCGGCCGATCTTGGCGTAGTAGGACGCGTCGAGGTAACCGTGTTCGGTGGCAGGGTGCCGCCAGGATCCGGCGTACACCGACGTGCTGCCGGCTTGCATGAAGGCGACGAGCGCCATCTGATCGCGTCGTGTGGTCATAACTCAGGTTTAGCATCTGATATTTCAGATATCAAGTGTTAGATGTCCGGGGTGCTCTATGCTGTTGGCCATGGCGGCCAACAATGTCGATATCGCCGGCACCGTGCGCGAACGCGCGGCGCGCGAGCTGCGCAATCGCATTCTCACCGGCGCGCTGCCGGCCGGGACGCGGCTGGACCTGGACGCCATCACCGCGGAGTTCGCCACCAGCCGCACCCCGGTCCGCGAGGCATTGCTGGAGCTGTCTTATGAGGGGTTGGTGAAGGTCGCGCCGCGCAGCGGCGTCACGGTAATCGGGATCAGCCCGGCCGACGTGCTGGACAGCTTCACCATCCTGGGCGTGTTGACCGGGCAGGCCGCCGCGTGGGCGGCGCAGCGGGTCTCCCCCGAGGACGTCGAGCGCCTCCGGGAACTGGCCGCCGGGGTCGAGGCACAGACCGGCAGCGACAGCATCGGAGACGCGAATTGGCGCTTCCACCAGGCGATCCACCGGGCGGCACATTCGCCGCGGCTGTCCGCGCAGATCCGCTACGCGGTACGGGTGGTGCCGACGAACTTCCTGACGGTGTTTCCCGAGCACGAGCACCACTCGCTGGAGGATCACCAGCAGCTGCTCGCCGCCCTGGCCGACGGCAATGCCGAGAAGGCCCGCGTCATCGCCGAACGGCACGTCCTGGACGCGGGGCGCTCGCTGGCGGAGTGGCTCGAACAGACCGGCACCGCGGGCTGAGCCGAAGCCTCCCCGCGAGCGGCATTCTCCCGACGCATCGTCGGCATGTCGCGTCGGCAGACTGCCACTCGGCGCGACGAGTCAACGTCGGCGGATGATGGCCCGCAGCTTCTCCAGTCGCCCGGCGATCTCACGTTCGTTGCCGCGGGCGGTGGGCTGATAGTAGTCCACACCGACCAGCTCTTCGGGCGGATACTGTTGTGGCACAACACCGTCGGGATGGTCGTGGGCGTACCGGTAACCCACCGCGTTGCCCAGCGCTTGTGCCCCGGCGTAGTGGCCGTCGCGCAGGTGCGGCGGCACCAGCCCGGCCTTCCCGCCTTTGATGTCGGCCATCGCTAGGGCCAGCGCGGTGGTCACGGCGTTGGATTTCGGCGCGGTCGCCAGGTGCACGGTGGCGTGCGCCAGGGTCAGCTGCGCTTCAGGCAGGCCGATCAGCGCGACGGTCTGCGCGGCGGCCACCGCGGTCGGCAGCGCGGTCGGATCCGCCATGCCGATGTCCTCGCTGGCCAGGATCATCAGCCGGCGCGCGATGAACCTGGGGTCCTCCCCCGCGACCAGCATCCGGGCCAGGTAGTGCAGGGCGGCGTCGACGTCGGAGCCGCGCACCGATTTGATGAACGCGCTGATCACGTCGTAGTGCTGGTCGCCGTCCCGGTCGTAGCGCACCGCGGCCTTGTCCAGCGACTGTTCGATGGTCTCGACCGTGACGTCGGTACCCGACTCCGAGGCCACCTCCAGCGCGGTCAGCGCACGCCGCGCATCACCGGCAGCGAGCCGCACCAGCAGGTCGACGGCCTCGGGCGCGACCGCCACCCGCCCGGCCAGGCCGCGCGGATCGTCGATCGCGCGCTGCACGACGGCACGGACGTCCTCGGCGCCCAAGGACCGCAGTTGCAGGATCAGCGACCGGCTCAGCAGCGGCGCGACCACCGAGAACGACGGGTTCTCGGTGGTGGCCGCCACCAGCAGCACCACCCGGTTCTCCACCGCCGAGAGCAGCGCATCCTGCTGGGTTTTGGAGAACCGGTGCACCTCGTCGATGAACAGCACGGTCTGCTCGCCGTAGGCGGCCGCGCGCCGGGCGGTGTCGATGACCGCGCGCACCTCCTTGACCCCGGCGCTCAGCGCCGAGAGCGCTTCGAATCGGCGGCCGGTGGCGCCCGAGATCAACGACGCCAGCGTGGTCTTGCCGGTTCCGGGCGGCCCGTAGAGGATGACCGAGGCCGCTCCGGAGCCGTCGACCAGTCGGCTCAGCGGCGAACCCGGCCCCAGCAGGTGGTCCTGGCCGACCACCTCGTCCAGGGTGGCCGGACGCATCCGCACTGCCAGCGGCGCGGGCGCGGCGGCACCCGGCGCGGCGGGCTCAGCCGCGCCGGAGAGGTCGAACAGACCGTCGGACACGATTCCAGGCATACCACGCCGCGGTGACGCAGGCGGTGGGCCCTCAGTGCATGGGGCAACCGGCCGGGGTGTCCGGGGTGTGGTCGTGGTGACGGTAGGGGGTGCCGGTGACGCCGCCGCGACGGGCCAGCACCCGAGCGAGCTGCACATTCAGCGCCCACCACGGGTCGCTGTGGCGCGCCCGCACCGCTCGCCGGAGCCCCGCGCCCGGAACGCGGTCCAGGATCATCCGGGACTTGACGCTGGCGTGCACCGCCAGACCGGTCAGCGTCTTCCACGGCTGGATCGGCACATCGCGGTACGGGGTGGCCGACACCAACGCTCGCGCCAGCGGGTCACCGCTGTAGTAGGCGATCATCCCGACCGCCGGCGCGACCGCGGCGCGCGCCAGTGTTCCGGGTAGCCCCGCGATGCCCGCCAGCCCGTCCGTCGCCGCCCGCGTCATCTGTGCCGTCCAGTCGGTCGGGCCGCCGGCGGTGGAGATCATGTACTCCGCCAACATGATTCCGTCCTGCGCGGTGGTGGGAATGATCTCCGGCGTCACACCGAAGACGTAGGCGATGTAGGACCAGTACCGCATCACCGCGTCCATCTCGGCGGTCGAGCGTCGTCGGCCGTGGTTGTGGTCGGTCAGCATGGGCAGCAGGCCGAACGTCACCGCCGCCCCCATGGTGGTGCTGGTCGATATCGGGTTGCCGTGCACGCTGAAGTGCTCGTCACCCCAGGATCTGCGCAGCCCCAGCCGGACCTGTGAATGCATCAGGCGGACCCGCACGGTCTCCTTGAATTCCGGGCTGTAGCGATCGACGAAGCCCGGCTTGGTGGCGTCGTGGAACCACTTCGCGGTCTCCAGATTGCGCACCAGCGGCGCGTTCACGAAGCGCTTGGTGGCCCCGGTCGCCGACGACACCTCGGCCCCCACGAAGGTGCCGATGGCATCCTGGATACCCATCCCGAGCTTGCCGGCCAGTGAGCAGTCGATCCACAGCCGTCGCCCCTGCTCCCACACCACCGGATCATGCCAGGGCGGCGGGTTGTCCAGGCTGGCGAAAAGGTCGACGAGTTCGACCGGCGGGTCGTCGATGCTGGCGATACCGTGATTGAGCGCCCGGTCCAGCAGCGTGCGGCCACGCGCGACGCTGATCACCCGGAACCGCTCCACCACGGCGTCCATCAGCGGGTCGCCCTGCCAGTAGTGGTCGATGAACAGATCGAGCAGGTCTTGTTGGCGCTGGTTGAGCACACCCGGGCGGAAGTCGTCGAACACCGGCCGATCCGCCCAGGCCGGATCACGTTTGAGCCGGGCAGGTGGCGGGCGCAGCGCCATGCCCGGCCGGTAGTAGTAGTCGTAGGGGTGGCCGGTCTGCTGGGCCACCGTGGTCATGACGCGATCCGCTCAATCGGGCGCGCGGCGCGCACCCGGCGCCGGGCCGCCTCTACTTCGCGGATCTCGCCCAGCATCCGCGGGGCGTTCAGCAAGGCTCGCGCCAGTTGCCGATACCCGTTTCGTACCAGCAGATTCGGCTGCCGGAAGCCCACCGCCTGCTGCACCGGTTCGGGCATCATGTCCATGATCACCCAGTAGGCGAAGTCGTAGATCGGGCGCAACGGCGTGATGCCCGGCGGGTTCAGCAACTGCAGGTACTTGATGTTGTCGACGTTGAGACCCACTTCGGCCGCGGACGGGGATTCGGTGAGCACGCGGCGGCATTCGGCTCTGGTCTGCGGCAGGTTCGTTCCGCCCAGCGCCTCGCCGACCCGGGCGTAGTCCCGGTAGAAGTCGTCCAAGTCGGTGCCGCGCAACGGCTTCGGATGGTATCGGCGGTGCGCTCCGGCGAGGCCGTCCACCACACTGGCGTAGGTCCAGCGGAAGAACTCCGGTTCGTCGGCGTCGTAGGGCTTGCCGTCCGGTCGGGTGCCCTTGACCCGGTGATGCATCGCCTTGACCGTCTGGCACAACGATTCGGCCGTCTCCGTCGAGCCGTAGATGACGCCGGTGAAAAACGAAAAGGTATGACCCGCACGCACCATCAGACCGCTGCTGGAAAATGTTCCAGAGCGCACACTGCCGTCCGGGCGGTGCCCGACCAGCTTCGAATGGTCATATACCGCGTACTGGATGTCCTGGTGCAGGATGTCGATCATCGCGGTGTTGACCATGCCGACCACCACCGACGGGGTGTGGGTGTGCACATACCAGGCGGCGCTGTCGGGTCCGAACCAGCCGGGATCACCGGCGGGGCCGTCGAAGCGCGCCTTCTTGAAGTACTCCGGGCGTTGGATCTCGAAGAACAGGTCCATGGGATTGAGCAGCGCCGTCGGGTTGCGCCGCAGTTCCGCCCAGATCGGTGAAAGGTCGGGCACGGTGCCGTCGTCCAACGGCACCAGGCGCCGGATCACTTCGTCGACGGGTAGCACCGTTCGGATCACATCATCGAGTAACGCCACGTCGGCCACCTCTCTGGGGCTGTGTTCTGGCTCACATCCAGCTTAGAATTGAAAAGAACTCGGCTTCTACTCACTTTTTCCTCCGACACACAGAACCGGGAGGGCATCCATATGGCCAGTTCAGGCCGCAGTATTCCGGTGCAGAAGCGTTCGCAGCAGACTATCGACGGGATTCTTGACGCGACCACTCAGCTTTTGGACCGCGATGGTTATCACGCTGTGTCCACCAACCAGATCGCCAAGCAGGCCCATCTGAGCATCGGCACCGTGTACCGCTATTTCGCCGACAAGGACGCGATCGTCGTCGCGCTGCGGGCCCGCACCGAAGACGACATCATGCGTCGACTGGTCGCCGCGCTGGCCGAAGGGTTGGCCCTGGACGCGGTGGCCGGTGCCCGGCATGTGTTGTCCGCGCTGGTGGATGCGCTCGAAGACCACCGCGGGGTGATGGCCGCGGTGATCAATGACCTGCCGATGGGCAGCCAGAGCAATGTGCTTCCCCGCATCGAAGCGCACCTGTATCACCTTGCGCGCCTGGCGCTTCTACAGCACTACCCGCAGCTGCCCGACGACGCGGTGGACGAAATGCTGTATCTGGGAATGGGGATGATGCTGCAGGCGGCGCTGCGCATCGCCATCGATCGCCCGCCCGACATGAGCAAGCAGTCGTTGCTGGATCGCGCGGCAGTGCTTGCGGCCAGCGTCAACTCGATCCTGGCGGCCTAGCGTCAGCCCTGGGTCACGAAGTCGATGAGTTCCTCAACTCGGCCGATCAGGGCCGGCTCCAGGTCATTCCAGTCCCGCACCCGGCCGCGGATCCGCCGCCAGGCCGCGGCGATGTCAGCCTGATCGGAGTGCGGCCAGCCCAACTGCTCGCACACCCCGTGTTTCCATTCGACGCCGCGCGGTACCGTCGGCCAGGCTTGACGCCCAATCCGGTCTGGTTTCACCGCCTCCCAGATGTCGATGAACGGGTGCCCGACGACCAGTGTGTGCTCGCCGTCGGGGCCGCGGCGGACGGCGTCGGCGATCCGCGATTCCTTCGACCCGGCCACCAGGTGATCGACCAGCACCCCGAGCCGGCGGCCGGGGCCGGGCCGGAAATCCTCGACGACACCGACCAGGTCGTCGACGCCGCCGAGGTGCTCGACCACCACGCCCTCGACCCGTAAGTCTTCACCCCAGACCTGCTCGACCAGTTCCGCGTCGTGGCGGCCCTCGACGTAGATCCGGCTGGCCAGTGCGACTTTCGCACGCGCACCCGCCACGGCCACCGAACCCGATGCGGTGCGCGTGGCCGCCTTGGGCGCGGGTCCTCGCGGCGGGGTGAGGATCACCGGCTTGCCGTCGATCAGATAGCCGGGGCCGACCGGGAAGCCGCGGGTGCGGCCCTGACGGTCCTCCAGGTCCATCCGGCCGTAGGCCACCCGCACCACCGCACCCACGTACCCGCTCTGGGCATCTTCGACGACCATGCCCAGTTCCACCGCTACCTCGGTGGAACGGACCTTGCGGGCGGCGTGCGGATTGTTGGCGAGGACGTCGGATCCGTAATGATCGGGCACCCGGCGATCCTAGGGTGCGTCGTGCGCCTCGCGTGTGAACTGACGGCGCCGTTTCGCAGATTTTTCCGCCGCGGGTTCACACTCGGCGCAAGGGGCGCACCGTGTTTGCGTGCCGGCGGCGGATGGTCAGCACCAGCACGCCGGCGACGGTGATGCTGACCAGGTTGACCGCCAGCTGCGCCGCGGATTTACCGACCACCTCCCAATCGCCGACGGTCGCGGCGACCACCGCGAACCCCGCCGCGGGCACCGTGGTCACCGAGATGAACACCCCGACCAGCGCCGCCGATTTCGCCGAGGTCAGCGACAGCATGCCGGCGGCCCCGGCCAGCAGCGCCACCACCACCGACAGCGGCCCCACCTGGAAGATGAAGTCGACGTGACTGTTGCGGGGGTCGCCCAGATGCACCCATCCGACCGCTTCCCCGGCCAGGGTGGCCAGCGCGGTCACCACCATCGCCACCGGGAACCCGACCGCCAGCGCGATCGTGGCGCGTCGGGCCAGATCCAGCCGGCGGCGTACCAGCGCCACCGCCAACGCCGCCAGCGGCCCGAATTCGGGTCCGACCACCATGGCGCCCACCACGGTGACGGTGGACTCGGTGATCACCCCGATCGCCGCGATCAGGCAGGCCAGGCACAAGAACATCAAGAAGGTGACGTTGAGCGACGATTCCTCGCGGGTGCGCCCGATCAACTCCTCCCACACCAGCGCGTCGGCCGGGTCGCCGGCCGCCTTCTTCTCGGCCCGGTAGGCGCTCTTGGACACCACCGTATCGATGACTTCCATGGTGATCGCGCCGCGTTTGTCCAGCCGCAGCTCCTTGAGCCGCTCGACGACGTCATCGGCGATTTCCCGGGCGATATCGGCCGTGATGACGTCGCCGACCGGATTCACCCCGGCGTCCGGATGCAGCACCACATGCGCGACGCCGGGTTCGCTCTCAAACAACTCCAGCACCTGGTCCCGCACTTCGGTGGGGGCAATCACCCGCAAATGCAACACGACGCGCACCTTAACGCGTTCAACTGGCGCACAATCGGTAGATGGCCACCTGGGACGATGTCGCCCGTGTCGTGGCTGAACTGCGGCTCACCACCGAACCGGTCGAACACGACTGGCGGGTGGGCAAGAAAATGATGGTGTGGGAGCGGCCGTTGCGCCCCTCCGACCGTGAGGCGTTGGGATCGGCCGCCCCGACCGGCGATGTCCTGGCGGCCCGGGTTGCCGACGAGACGGTCAAGTTCGCGCTGATCGACGACGAGCCGGAGGTGTATTTCACCACCCCGCACTTCGACGGCTATGCGGTGGTGCTGGTCCGGCTGGCGGCCATCGGGCTGCCGGCGCTGACCGAGCTGATCACCGATGCGTGGCTGGTGCAGGCGCCCAAGCAACTGATCAAGGAGTACCGCGCCGCGCATTCCGAAGCCTGAGGCGGCCGGTTTTCCCGCAACACGGTCGCGGCCGGCACTTCGTGGCTAATATCCGCTGATGGCGTTGACAATCGGTACGGTTTTCGCCGACTACACCATCGTTCGGCAATTGGGCGCGGGCGCGATGGGCGAGGTGTATCTGGCCAAGCACCCTCGGCTGCCTCGCCACGACGCCCTGAAGGTGCTTCCCGCCTCGATGAGCACCGACGGCGCGTTCCGCGAACGTTTTCTGCGCGAGGCCGACCTGGCGGCCGGGCTGTGGCACCCCAGCATCGTCGCCGTGCACGATCGCGGCGAGTTCGACGGCCAGTTGTGGATCGCCATGGACTACGTGGACGGATCCGATGCTGCCGAGCTGATGAAAAGCCGGTATCCCTCCGGGATGCCGGTGACCGAGGTCTGCGCATTGGTCGCGGCGGTCGCCGATGCACTCGACTATGCCCATCAGCGCGGCCTGCTGCACCGCGACGTCAAACCCGCCAACATCCTGATGACCAACCCCGACGACGGCCGCCGGCGAATCCTGCTGGCGGACTTCGGAATCGCCCGGCAACTCGCGGATTCCAGCGGGTTGACCGCCACCAATGTGGCGATGGGAACGGTCGCCTACGCCGCTCCCGAACAGCTGATGGGCGCCGTCATCGACGGCCGAACAGATCAGTACGCGCTGGCCGCCACCGCATTTCATCTGCTCACCGGGGCTCAACCGTACGCCGGGACCAATGGGGTCGCGGTCATCAGCCAACACCTCACCGCGCCGCCACCCCGGCTCAGCGATCGCCGTCCCGATCTGGCGCAACTCGATGCGGTATTGGTCACGGCGCTGGCCAAGGAGCCCGGCAACCGGTTCCGCCTATGCCGCGACTTCGCCGACGCGCTACAAGCCGCGGCCGACGGGAAGGCGAGCGCCCTGGGCAACACCATGGCCGCGCCACTGGCCGCGGCGGGCGCGGCGACGCAAATGGCGTATCCGCCTCCGCCAAGCCCGCTTCCGCCACCGCCCAGTCCGTTACCGCCACCGCCGGCCAGCCCGGCACCGGAGCGCGCCGCGAGTCGGACACCGTGGATCATGGTCGGCGCGGCCGCGGGCGCGGTGGTGGGGCTGATCATCCTGCTCACCGCCGTGGTCCTCGGAAGGTCGGGGTCGACCCGCGAGGAGTCGGACGCCGCCCGCACGGTGCACGCCTCAGCAAGCAGCGCACCGGGATACGCGCCCGCGACCTCCACCGCCCCGGCGAAACCACAGCCGGTGCTCGACGGCGCCTACCGGGTGGACCTCGACTTCGCCGACCAGCAGGTCAACGGTGTCCCCCGGCCGGCACCCAACCGCAGTGCCTGGTGGGCGTTCCGGTCCACCTGCCTGAGCACCGGGTGTGTGGCCGCCGCAACGCAATTGGAAGCGGACCTGAGCCAGTCACCGGCGCATCCGGGCAGCACCGGAGTGTTCCACTTCGTCGAGGACCACTGGGAAGACACCCCGGAGCCGTACCCGGGGACGGTGAGCTGTCCAGCCGGCGGAACCGCCGCGGCCACGATGCTGGGCCATTCATCCTGGTATCCGCAGCCCGACGGCACATTCCAGGGTGCTCAGGTCGCCAGCGTGCAAACGCCGGTGTGCGGTGTGGAGGGCGAGGCGTTCCGGGTGCCGTTCGTCTCCACCCGGATCGGCGATGTGCCACCCGGCGTCACCGTCGCCGACCCGGCGACGGTGGGCGGCTGAGCACTCAGGGCTGCAGCTCCTTTTTGAGGATCTTCCCGGTCGGGCCCATCGGCAACGACTCGACGATGCGCACCTCACGCGGATACTTGTACGCCGCCAGTCGCTGCTTGCAGTGCGCGATCACGTCCTCGGGCGTCAGGGTGGCGTCCGGTGCCGCGACCACGAACGCCAGTACCTCCTGACCGAGCTTGTCGTCCGGTTTGCCGATCACCGCGGCCGCGGCGATACCGGAGTGCTCGAAGAGCACCTCTTCGATCTCCCGCGGGTACACGTTGTAGCCGCCGCGGATCACCAGATCCTTCTTGCGGTCCACCACGAAGAAGTAACCCTCCTCGTCGCGGTAGGCCAGATCACCGGTGTGGAACCAGCCATTGCGGAACGCCTCGGCGGTGGCGTCGGGCTTCTTGTAGTAGCCCTTCATCAGGTTGTGGCCGCGGATGACGATCTCGCCGACGTGATCGGGCCCGGTGGGCAGCTCGACGTCGTTCTCGTCGACGATCCGGACCTGCACCCCCCAGATCGGTTTGCCGATCGAGAGCACCTTGCGCTGCTCGGCATTGATGTTGAACGTGGTGGTGGATGCGGTTTCGGACAGCCCGTACCCCTCGAGCACCACCACACCGGGGTACTTGTCCTCGAAGGCGCGGATCACGTCCCCGGGGATCGCCGCGCCGCCGGACACCCCGACCCGCAGCGCCGACAGGTCCCGGCCGGCGGTATCGGCCTGCAGCAGCGCGAAGTACATGGTGGGCACACCCGAGAAGATCGTGCAGCGGTATCGGGCCAGCGCGTCGAGAACGGTCTGCGGTTCGAATCGCGGGATGAGCACCATGGTGGTGCCGTAGCGCACCGCCAGATTGAGCACGCTGGACAGGCCGAACACGTGGAACAGCGGCAGCACCGCCATGGCGATGTCGTCGTCGCGGATCTCGAACAGCTCCCCGGCGACGGTGCAGTTCATGAACAGCTGGAAATGGGTCAGCTCGGCGCCCTTGGGTTTCCCGGTCGTGCCCGAGGTGTAGATGATGACCGCGGTGTCATCGGCGTCGGTCGGTTCGATGTCACCGGTGTCGTCGGCGGCGTAGAGCTCATCGAAGCTCCGGGTGCCCTCGGGTCGCTGATCGTTACCGGGCAGGTTCACCACATAGGTGGCCAGCCCGTCGGCCTGCTGCGCTCCGATCACCGCCTCCTCGGCAAACGTCTCGAAGGTGATCAGCAGCCGCGCATCGGAGTCGCTCAGGTGGTAGGCGACCTCCGGGGCCCGCAGCAGCGGGTTCAGCGGCACCATCACCGCGCCGGCCTTGAGGATCCCGAAGTAGGCCAGCAGAAAATGCGGCAGGTTGGGCAGCTGCACCGCGACCTTGTCGCCGCGGCCCACCCCGAGGGCGCGCAGGCTGGCGGCCACCCGTCCGGACACGTCGTCGATCTGCGCGTAGCTGAAACTCTGCTCACCGATATGGCAGAGCGGCTTGTCGGGGTGCGCGGTGCGGGACTCGCGAAGAATGACGGCGAGATTGAAGCTCATCGTGCCCTCCTGTGCAGTGCGCGTCCCGGTCAGCATCCGCCTCCATGGCGCGCTTTGGTCCCCGTTCCGCGGAACTCACGGGACTTGTTGGGCGACCCGAATAGACGCAGTCACAGAAGTCACTTGAGTCACACCAGCAACTCTAATTAACAATAACAACTTTTAACACATGACAGCAGCATCGTGAGTAACACAAGTAACACCAGTAACTTTTACATCACAGACATATCTCAATAACTTACTTAACTCTACTTAATAAAAGTTGTCATTTGCACCATTTATCACGTTAAGCTCGATAGTCCCAGGGTTAACTCCTATCACGGAGGTTGTTATATGCGACGCAGGATCGGGTTGCGGCGTGTCGCCCGGGGCGGCATTCGTCGTCGGTGGGTGGCCCTAACCAGCCTCGCCGCAGGGGGTATTGCGACGTTCCTGAGCGCGTCGAGCGGCGTCGCCCATGCGGAAGTGAATTGGGATGCCGTCGCGCAATGCGAATCGGGCGGCAACTGGCAGGCCGATACCGGCAACGGCTTCTATGGCGGGCTGCAGTTCAAAGAATCGACGTGGCGGCAATTCGGCGGGATGGGTTCGCCGGCGGCTGCCTCGCGGGAACAACAGATCGCGGTGGCCAATCGGGTCCTGGCAATCCAGGGCCCTCAGGCGTGGCCGACCTGTGGCCCCGGCCAGATCGCCGACATCCCGGTGTGGGTGCCGTTCCGCAACATCGTCAAGACCATCTGGGGGTTGTTCCCGCCGGCCCCGGCGGCTACCCCGCCAGCACCGCTTGGGTCTGGGTGATCTGGGCGACCGGTTTGCCCCGATCGTCGGTCAGGGTCGTCTGCGCGACGATGGTGGTCCGGCCGACGTGCAACGGGGTCGTTGTCGCGGTCACCGTGCCCCCGCGCACCGCCCGGAAGAAGTTGGTTTTCGACTCGATGGTCGAGGTGCCCGCGCCGGGGGGCAGATTGGCCACCGCACACACCGCGCCGATCGTGTCGGCGAACGCCATCAGCGCTCCGCCGTGCAGGATGCCACCGGTTGTGCACCGATCCGGGGTCCAGTCCATGGTGGCGGTGACGCGTTGCGGTGTCAGCTCACCGATTTCGATCCCCAGCGCAGCGGCGAACGGCATCGCGGCGACCAGGTCAGCCAGTTGGTTGGTGTCCATTCGGACAGCGTAACGACGGGCCTGCCCGCTTCCCGCCCGCCGAGCGTGAAAACGGGTTCACATTCGGCGGCCGGCGTGACACCGGGTTCACGCTCGGCGGGAAGCCGACTCCTCGGGTCGCGCGTCGATGCCCGATTCCTTGCGTTGCTGCGCGGTGATCGGCGCGGGCGCGTCGGTCAGCGGGTCGACGCCGCCGCCGGACTTCGGGAAGGCGATCACCTCCCGGATCGATTCGACACCGGCCAACAGCGCCACCACCCGGTCCCAGCCGAACGCCAGGCCGCCGTGCGGCGGCGCGCCGAAGCTGAATGCGTCCAGTAGGAAGCCGAACTTCTCCTGCGCCTGCTCGGCATCGATGCCCATCACCGCGAACACCTGCTGCTGGATGTCGCGGCGGTGGATACGGATGGAGCCGCCGCCGATCTCGTTGCCGTTGCAGACCACGTCGTAGGCGTCGGCCAGCACCGCACCGGGGTCGGTGGCCAGCGCCGCCTGGTGCTCGGGTTTGGGCGCGGTGAACGCGTGGTGCACCGCGGTCCAGGCCCCGGAGCCGACGGCCACGTCCCCGGCGGCGGTGGCCTCATCGGCGGGCTCGAACAGCGGGGGGTCGATCACCCAGGTGAATGCCCACGCGGCGGGGTCGATCATGTCGAGGCGCCGGGCGATCTCGATCCGCGCGGCGCCCAGCAGCGCCCGCGACGCCTTGGCCGGGCCCGCCGAGAAGAAGATGCAGTCCCCCGGGTTCGCGCCGACGTGCCCGGCCAGTCCGTCGCGTTCGGCGTCGGTGAGGTTCTTGGCGACCGGACCCGACAGCGTGCCGTCCTCCCCGACCAGCACATACGCCAGCCCCTTGTGACCGCGCTGCTTGGCCCAGTCCTGCCAGCCGTCCAGGGTGCGTCGGGGCTGCGACGCCCCGCCCGGCATCACCACGGCCCCCACATACGGCGCCTGAAACACCCGGAATGTGGTGTCGCGGAAGAACTCCGCACATTCGACCAGCTCCAGGCCGAAGCGCAGGTCGGGTTTGTCCGAGCCGAAGCGGCGCATCGCGTCGGCGTAACTCATCCGCGGCAGCGGGGTCGACAACTCGACGCCGATCAGCGCCCACAGCGCAACCAGGATCTCCTCGGCGATCGCGATCACGTCTTCGGAGTCGACGAAGCTCATTTCCAGGTCCAGCTGGGTGAACTCCGGTTGCCGGTCGGCGCGGAAATCCTCGTCGCGGTAGCACCGCGCAATCTGGTAGTAGCGCTCCATCCCGGCCACCATCAGCAGCTGTTTGAACAGCTGCGGGCTTTGCGGCAGCGCGTAGAACGAGCCGGGCTGCAGCCGGGCCGGCACCAGGAAGTCGCGGGCTCCTTCCGGGGTGGAGCGGGTCATCGTCGGGGTTTCGATCTCGACGAAGTCGTGCCCGGCCAGGACCGAGCGCGCGGCAGCATTGACCTTGGAGCGCAACCGGATCGCCGCCCCGGGGCCGTCCTCACGGCGCAGGTCCAGGTAGCGGTAGCGCAGCCGGGCCTCTTCACCGACCGGCTCGTCGAGTTGGAACGGCAGCGCCGCACTCTCGCCGAGCACCGTCAGCGAGGCCGCGTTGACCTCGATGGCACCGGTGGGCAGCTCGGGGTTCTCGTTGCCGTCGGGCCGGATCTCGACAGCACCGGTGACGGCGACGCAGAATTCCGCGCGCAGCCGATGTGCCTGTTCGAGCACGGCGGGGTCGCGAAACACCACCTGTGACACTCCCGACGCGTCGCGCAGGTCGATGAAGATGACGCCGCCGTGGTCGCGGCGCCGCGCCACCCAGCCGGCCAGGGTGACCGTCTCCCCCGCGTCGGAGGCCCGCAACGAACCGGCGACATGACTGCGCAGCACACAAACTCCTCGGTAGCGGGCGGGAACACTCTGTCGATCGCAAGCGCGGCGGAGCCGGGCGCAGCGGGTCGCCAGTCGGCAAGTCCCGTGGCGATCGCAGCCGCGGCGGAGCCGGGTGGCCGCCGATCGTCGCGCGACAAGCACTGATCAGTGTAAAGCCGGTACCTTCGGCCCATGAACGTCGCCGCCATCGCCGTCGTCGGGCCCGGCGCCGTCGGTACGACGGTGGCCGGCTATCTGCACGCCGCCGGCCACCACCTGCTGGTGTGCGGCCGCACCCCGCGAGACCATCTCGAGTTGCGCCCGGACGGCGCCGACCCGATCGTGGTGCCGGGGCCGGTGCACACCGATCCCGATACCGTCCGCGGCCCGCTGCGTCTGGTAATCCTGGCGGTCAAGACCACCCAGATCGAGGATTCGGCCCCGTGGCTGGCCCGGCTGTGCGATGCCGACACCGTGGTCTGCGTGATGCAGAACGGGGTGGAGCAGCTCGAGCGGGTGACGCCGCACTGCCCGGCCGCGACGGTGGTGCCGGCGATCGTGTGGTTCCCGGCCGAAACCCAGCCCGACGGCTGGGTGCGACTGCGCGGTGAGCCGCGGCTGGCGCTGCCCAGCGGCCCCGCGGCCGAGTCGGTGGCGGCGGTGCTGCGTGCGGCGGGCTGCCCGGTCGACCTCAACGACGATTTCACCACCGCGGTCTGGCGCAAGCTTGTGGTCAATGCGCTAGCCGGGCTGATGGTGCTCACCGGGCGCCGATCCGGGATGTTCCGCCGCGACGACGTGGCCGCGCTGTCGCGGGCGTATGTGGCCGAATGCGTGGCGGTGGCACGTGCCGAGGGCGCCCGGCTGGACGACGACGTCATCGAGGAGATGGTGGCAATGTTTCGCCAGGCACCGACGGACATGGGCACTTCGATGCTGGCCGACCGGGAGGCGCATCGCGCCTTGGAGTGGGAGGTGCGCAACGCGGTGATCACCCGCCGGGCCCGTCGCCACGATCTGGCCACCCCGATCGGCGATGTGCTGGTGCCGCTGCTGGCGGCGGCCAGCGACGGTCCGGGCTGAAATTCCCTTGCCGGCTGCCCGCGCGGCGGCGCAGGATGACCGTCCATGAGGCTGCTCTGGGACCAGCACGCCTGCCTGCCGCTGCAACCCGACGCCGACGTCGCGGAGCTGACGCGATTCGGCGGCGGGGCGTTCATCTCGGTCAACGTCGGCTACGCCCCGCACTCGCATCGCCAGGTGCTCGAACTGCTGGAGCACTATCGGGCGGCCGTGCGGGCGCATCCGGATATGGAGTTGGCGGTCGGGGTCGAGGACGTCACAGCCATCGCCGCCGCCGGCCGCCTCGCGGTCGCCTTTGACCTCGAGGATTCCGGACCGCTGGAAGGCGACCTGGACAATGTGCGCCGGTTCGTCGACCTCGGCGTGCGGACCATGCTGCCCAGCTACAACCACGCCAACGCCGCCGGCTGCGGCTGTTTGGACGCCGAGGACACCGGGCTGACCGCGTGGGGCCGGGCGTTGATCGCCGCGATGAATGCCGCGGGCATGGTGCCCGACGGATCGCACTGCAGCATGCGGACCGGCCTGGACATGTGCGCGGTGTCGACGCGTCCGGTGATCTACAGCCACTCCTGTCTGCGCGCCGTCTGGGAGCACCCTCGCAACATCACCGACGATCAGGCCAAGGCATGCGCCGATACCGGCGGCGTCGTGGGCATCACCGGGGTCGGAATCTTTCTGGGTCCCAACACGCCCACCCTGGAGGCGATGGCCCGCCACCTCGAGTACGGGGTCGACCTGGTGGGTGTCGAGCACGTCGGGGTCAGCACCGATTTCTCCTTTGACGCCGACGACTTTCGCGCCGAGGTGATGGCCAACCCGCAGCTGTTCGACGACAGCTACACCCGCTGGGGCCCGATCCGGTGGATGCCGCCGGAGACCTTCATCCAAGTCGGCACGCACCTGGCACAGCGCGGCTGGACCGATCCCGACATCACCGCCGTGCTCGGCGGGAACTTCCACCGGGTCGCCGAACAGAGTTGGAGCGAGGTCTAGCGGCGGTCGCCAGCGCGGCGCAGCCGGGCGCAGCGGGCCGCCGCCGTCAGATCCAGCGGCGGTCGCCAGCGCGGCGCAGCCGGGCGCAGCGGGCTAGATCTAAGGTGTGTGCCAACGATCCCCGGAGGCATCCATGACACAGCACCACCCTTGTGAGCGCGTCGACGTCGGCTTCACCGACACCGCGCCGTACCGGTTCCGCAACAGCGTGGAGCTGGCGATCAGCCCCGAGCAGCTGTTCGAGGTGTTGGCCGATGCCGCGTCCTGGCCACACTGGGCGTCGGTGATCACCAACGTCACCTGGACCAGCCCCGAGCCGCGCGGAGTCGGCACCACCCGGGTCGTGCACATGCGCGGCGGCATTGTCGGAGACGAGGAATTCCTTGTCTGGGAGCCATACCGGCGCATGGCTTTCCGGTTCAATCAATGCTCCACGTCGGCGGTGGCCGCCTTCGCCGAGGACTACCTGGTCGAGCCGACCGCCCAGGGTTGCCGCCTGACCTGGACATTAGCCCAGAAACCAGCCGGTCCGGCACGGCTGGTGCTGCCGGTTGTTCGGCCGTTGTTGAATCTCGGGTTTCGCCGGTTTCTGGCCAATCTGCGTCGTTACACCGACGCCCGGTTCGCGTCGGCTACGGGCGAGATCAACCGCGGATAGCGCTACCGCGAACCGGTCGTTCACCCAGGCGTCACAGGCCCGCCCGATGCTTTAAGCTTGGGCGTTGTGACCTCTGACACTGACGGCTACGACGACTTCGACGACGACGACTTCGACGACGAGGACGAGGAATTCGAATCGCCGAAGCGCGGCAGCAGCCTGAAATGGGGCTGGCTGGCGGTGATCCTCATGGCGGTCGTGGCCATTGTTCTGGTGGCCGTCGTGCTTTTCGGCGGTGATCCCGGCAAGACCGCGGGCGGCGGGTTGTCGTCGTCGACCCCCAGCTCAGAAGGCGAGGCGGCGGTCGTCGCCAGCGCGAAAGACACCGGCCCGGTCACGGTGATCACCGATGACCCCAGTTGCACCGCCTGGACCTCGATGAGCAGCAACCTGGTCAGCACCCTGTCTGCCATCGGCGGGGGACGATGGAACGAACGGGACAAGGCGGTCCCGGCATCGGCGTGGAGCGATGAGGACCGCAAGATCAACATGGCGGCCGCACAACTGATTCGGACCACAGCCGCGCAGACCGTCGGCCTGGTGAAGGTGACCCCGCACCGGGTGATGCGCGAACTCTACGAACAGTTCATCGCCTACGCGCGCACCTTCGCCGAGCGTGTCCCGAAATACGTTCCGGCGGACAACAACCTGGCCGCGACCGCGCACAGCGCCGCGTCGGCACTGGCCTCCATCTGCGCCTCGATCACTGATGGCTCGGCGGCGGCCCGCGGATCGATGGTGGATCCACTGCCTGCCCCCTCGCAGACGGCACCCCCGGGCAGCCTGAACAACCCGCAGCCCTATCTGAATGCCCCCAATCCTATTTGTCCTGAATGGAAGTCGGCTACCGATAAGTTCCTCACGGACACCGCGGAGTGGCAGCAGCTCGATCCGAACGTGCCCGCGACCTTCTGGAACCCGCAGCAAAAGCAGGTCAACTTGGCCACCGCGCAAGTGATGATCGCCTACGCCAACGCGATTCAGCAGTTGGGCCGACGGGCGGAGAACCCCATCCTGGAGGATTTCGCGGATCTCGCCGCGCAGTATCGCAAGGCCTTCGTGCTGGCGGTACCGACGTATCAGGCCAGCGACCAACATCTGGCGAACGCGTCGACCTTCGCTACCACCACCGTGTTGGGGGCCTGCGCGGCCGTGAGTTCCTGACCGACACGCGGCAATTCGGCGGGCCCACCGCCGGCTGCGAACTGACGCGAATACGGAACGCGAATACGGAAAAGCCCCCGAATCCACCTGGGATCGGGGGCTTTTGCGTCTGCTCGCGCAGATCCAGACTCAGGCCCAGCTGGAGCTGACGGCGGAGTCGGTGCTGGCCATGTTGTTGCCGGCGGACTGCACCTTGGTGCCGTGGCTGGCGGCCTGCTCATAGATGACCTGGAAGTTGCGGCCCAACTGGGTGATGAACTCCTGGCAGGCCACCGAACCCGCACCACCCCAGAAGTCCCCGGCAGCCAACACATCAGAGACGATCGCCTGATGCTCAGCCTCCAACGAGGCGGCCTGGGCCTTGATCAGCGCACCGTGGGCATCCACGTCACCGAACTGGTAATTAATCGACATCAGAGAACCCCTTAGCTGGACAGGATGGTCTGCGAAGCAGCTTCTTGCTGCTCGTAGTTGTTGGCGTCACGCACCAGGCCATCGCGCACCCCGTGCAACATCGTCACGATGTTGCGAAACGCGGTCTGCATCTGACCCATGGTGTCGTAGGAGGTCCGCTCGGCCAGCCCACCCCAACCGGCACCGGAAATATTGGTCGAAGACGCCCACATCCGCCGAGCCTCATCCTCAACCGTCTGCGCGTGGGTGTCGAAACGCCCCGCCATCGCCCGCATCGCATGCGGATCCGTCATAAAACGCGTAGGCATGTCGCCCCTCCTTTGTTGTGAATTGTGTCGTCTGTGGGTTGTTGTCGGTTATCCGCCGGATGACGGACGTGGAATCATCTTGGGCACCTTGGACGCCACACTGCCCATTCCACGTCCGCTCATTGCACCCATCAACGCCTGGCCGAACGCGCCACCCGGGAAGCCGGACGACGATAGCGACGGGGCGCTGACTGGGGCGCTGGGCAGGATCGGGGCCGCGCGCGTGACGCCGGCCGCCGCCGAAGACCAGCCCTCCGGCACCCGCAACGCGCCCAGCGAGGATGCGTTTGCGAGCTTCGCCGAGATCGCTTGGGTGGCCGAGGAGAAATGGCCGGCCAGAGTGCCGACCGCGCCCTGCAGCTTGCCGTCGACGAACTGGCCGATCGACTCCATCAGCGAGGTGCTGTTGCCGGCCAGGCTCGTCCCGGCGGCACTGCCCATCGACTGCCCCATCCGGGCCAGCTGCATCAGCATGCTCATCGGGTACATCGCGAACCGGGCCGGAACAGCTGCCATGTTGAGCGTCGATGACAACGTCGTGGCACTGGCGCCGGTGAACGATGCCGGCAAGGCACTAGTGGGAACTCCGAACATGTTCAACATGTCGCCGACGGTGCCGCCGGTGGCAGCACCCGAGCCCGTGTCGACCGGAGGCGTGGTCCCGCCGGTACCCGGACCGCCGTTGTCGACTGCGGCCAGAGGCTGCGCCTGGCCCGCATCGGTGGTCGCCGGCGCTGGACTGGACGGCTGTTGCAGGGACGCCAGGTTGGCCTGGGTCGACGCCATGTAGCTGTCCATGACCGCACCGTCGGTGGCCCAATAGGCCGCGTATTGCGCTTCGGTCGCCGCGATCGCCGGGGTGTTCTGCCCGAAGAAGTTGGTCGCGACCAGCGTCAGCAGCTGAATACGGTTGGCCTCGATCACCGCGGGCGGGATCACCGCCGCGTGCGCCGTCTCATACAAGCCGGCCTGCGCGCTGGCCTGGGCGCCCATCTGCCCGGCCAAGGTCGAAGTCTCGCCCAACCACGCGGTGTAGGGAGCGGCGGCGGCGGTCATCTTGGCCGCCGAGGCACCCTGCCAGGAGGACTGCAGCCCGCCGACCACATGCGAGACCCCGCCGGCCGCGCCAGCCAAGTCGGAGGACAGCCCGTTCCATGCCGAGGCCGCCTGCATCAGGGACGCCGAACCGCCACCCATGTACATCAGCCCGGAGTTCACCTCCGGTGGGAACGCAGTAAAACTCATGCCGATCCCCGCTCAGCCCGCGCTGGTGGCGTTGGCGGCTTCGGCGGTGGCATAGGCGCTGGCATTGCCGCTCAGTGCGGCGACCATCTGCTGATGGATCAACGCCGCTTGCGCGCTGACCGCCTGGAACATCTCCCCGTGCGCGGCGAATGTCCCAGCCGCGAACGACGACACCAGGTCGGCCGCCGGCGGCACCACCCCGGTCGTGGGGGCTGCTGCAGCTGCGGTTCCCGCGCTCAGCGAATCGCCAACGCTCGCGAGGTTGCCGGCAGCCGCCGACATGACCTCGGGTTCGGCATTGACAAACGTCATCTCAATTCCTCCTCAACCCCACGCAGGTTGATCAGCCGCGGTGTGTGGGACCCGAGTCGGGCCACTCCGCACGCTGTCTCCCCCCTCGAACATCGACGCTTGGCACTCCGGTGGAGCCCCCCCGGAACCGGGTTTTTGGAAACCGATCGCCCGACCGCACTTCCTCTGGCCGGGCGATGCGTCGAGGTTCCCGGGAGGGCAACCTCTGCATTACTCATATTGACTTGTTATGAAGACAGCTGCCCTCAGCCCGGCCACTGCGTGACACGGAAATCTGCTGGTGACGTGAGGAAACTAACACCGATGGGAGTCGCCGTCCAAATGAACAGACGAACTCTCAGCATCAATTTGGGAACGGGGGCGGGCCCTTCATTCCTCCCACAGATGGGACACCAACGCCGACGCGCCTGGCGACCGCGTATGCGAAGCTGATTGAAGCGCCGGCCGGACCGCGCCAAGACCCTACGAAGACCCTACGGAGCGTGGGATGACCTTCAGCGAAGGCATGCAGATCGACACCAGCACCACGGCGAGCAGCGGGGGCGGCGGAGGCCGGCGAATCGCGCTCGGCGGCGGCCTGGGCGGCCTGTTGATCATGGTGGTGGCGCTGCTGCTCGGCGTCGACCCCGGAAACGTGCTCAGCCAGCAGCCGGTCGACAGCCACGACAACGTCGCGCCCGGTTTCGACCTGAACAAGTGCCGCTCCGGCAGCGACGCCAATAAGTACGTGCAGTGCCGGGTGGTGGCCACCGGAAACTCCCTGGACGCGGTGTGGTCGCAGCTGCTACGCGGCTACACCCGCCCGCGGGTACAGCTGTTCGGCGGCCAGGTGAACACCGGCTGCGGTGCCGCGACCAGCGACGTCGGGCCGTTCTACTGCCCTGCGGACAAGACCGCTTACTTCGACACAGACTTTTTTCAGCTCCTCGTCGACCAGTTCGGTTCCAGCGGTGGGCCACTGGCCCAGGAGTACGTGGTGGCCCACGAATTCGGCCACCACGTGCAGAACCTGGCCGGAGTGTTGGGCCGCGCCCAGCAAGGAGCGCAGGGCGCGATGGGCAACGGGGTCCGCAGCGAGTTGCAGGCGGACTGCTACGCGGGGGTATGGGCGCACTACGCGTCGATCACCCGCCAGGAAAGCACCGGCGTCCCGTTCCTGGAGCCGTTGAGCGACGACGACATCCGTGACGCGTTGTCGGCCGCAGCTGCGGTCGGTGACGACACCATCCAGCAGACCCAGACCGGGCGCGTCAACCCGGACTCCTGGACGCACGGATCCTCCGAGCAGCGCCAGCACTGGTTCACCGTCGGCTACCAGACCGGCGACCCGAACCGCTGCGATACCTTTGCCGCCCGCAACCTCGGGTAGCGCTCAGCCGAGCAGCGCCACCACCCAACTGCCGACATCAGCCGGCAGGTCGCCGAGGTCGAGGTGCAGGGCTGAACCGAGATCGTTGAGCCCGTTGCTCAACATGCCCGCCAGGCCATCCACCCACTCGTCGGGATTCACCGCCGCCGCAGTGTCACTGACGGCCTGCGTCGCGGAGCGGAACGGCACGATCGCTTCCTCGAGGATCGACCGCACGTCGAGCAGATTCGCGAACGTGCCGCGGGCAAACCCGTCGGGGCCGTCGGGGTTGGTCAGCAGACCGGGCACGCCGCGAGCCATCACCGCCATCAGCTCCGCCTCGGTGGCAACGTCACCCGACCCGTATCCGTTGAGGAATGCGCCGGTGAGATTGGCCGGGGCGTTGAGGACGTCATTGAGCACCGCGGTGTAATCGCCCTTGTTCCATGCGGTGACGATGTCTTCGGTGATGTCGGCGAACTCCGAGTTGACTGCGGCCCACGGCAGCAGCGGCGCCGTGCTCAACAACTGCCATGGGTCACCCACTGCGCGGATCATCTCCGCCTTCACGGGTCCGCCGTCACCGAAGAACGCGTCCACCACATTGGCGTAGTTGTTCGCCATCGATTGCGCGACCTGCCCCCACGCCTCCTGCATCGGCCGCATCACCAGGAACGGCAGTTGCATCAGGTAATTCGACACTTCGGTCATCGCCGCGCTGATGTCACCGGCCGAGAACTGTGTCATGGCGTCCTGCAGGATGCCGGGCAGGTTGGACAGCTGGCCCGACAGAATGGTGAAGGCGTCGTGGCCCGCATCCGAAAGCGCCTGCGCATAGGCGATCTGGTTGTCCATCACCGCCTGCATCAGCGTGGGGGTGTCGGCGGCCTCCTGGCTGAGGCCCTGGATGTTGGCCCACGCCGTGGTCCATACATCCGACCAGAGCGTGAGCGGGTCGACCGACCCGCCATCGCCGACCGGGTCGTCGACGACGTCAACGGCGGTGAGCTGGATCGCCGGCAGGTGCAGGTCAAGCGCGGGTGTCAGCGCTGGCGTGACTGCGATCATGCCGGTGCCCACCAGGGCGACACCAGTGCTGATCCAGGGACGAAGTGTTGGCTGTATGAATCTGTCCATCTCGATCCATCTCCTTCGTGGTTACCCCCGGGGCCAATCCACGCCCACCACGATACTGAGCTAATCCTGATAAACAAACAAATTCGTTAATAAAAGTTCAGACAGACTTTGCGGCGCGTAGGCTAACGCCACTACATACCAGGACAACGGCGTATGCCACATTAGCCAGGCCCCCAGCCCGGTAGCGGGCTTTCGTGTGTCAGCAACGCGGATGAGGAATTTTCCGTCGGTTCGATCCGCCTATGCTGAATTAATTCTCAGGATTTAGCTAGCAGACTCTTGAGCTGAGCGCGCCCATCGTCGTCCAGCGGCAGCAGCGGCCGCCGCGGCTCCCCCGCTGGGACGCCGAGCATCTCCAGCCCGGCCTTGACGGTGGTGGGCAATCCGCCCGCGACGATGAACTCCAAGAGCGGTTTGAGGTCGTCGTAGAGCGCCTGCGCGGTGCCCAGGTCCCCGGCACGGACCGCGGCGTAGAGGTCGAGGCAGGGCTGGGGGCGCAGGTTCGGCGCAGCTGTGCACCAGCCGCTGGCTCCGACCCGCAGCGCGTCGAGCACCAGCGGGTTGCTGCCGTTGTAAAACGGCAGTCGCCCCTCGCTGAGCTCGGTGAGGCCGCGCATCCGGGACAGGTCACCGGTGGACTCCTTGACCATGGTGACGTTGTCGATGGTGGTGAACATGCGCACCAGCAGTTCGGGGCTCATGTCGACTCCCGCGGTGGCCGGGTTGTTGTACGCCATGATCGGGATACCGATCGCGTCGGAGACGCTGGCGAAGTGCTGGAACACCTCACGCTCGGACAGCTTCCAGTAGGAGACCGGCACCACCTGGACCGCGTCGGCGCCGGCGGCCTGTGCGTAGCGCGCTCGTCGCACCGTACGGGCGGTGGTCAGATCCGAGACGCCGACGATCACCGGTACCCGTCCGCCGACCGCGCTGACGGTGGTGTCTACCACGGCGTCGAACTCGGGCTCATCCAGATACGCAAGCTCCCCGGTGCTGCCCAGCGCGGCGATCGCGTGCGATCCGGCGATGACCAGCCGATCAATCAGCACGGCCAACTGGGCGGTGTCGACCCCGTCGGGACCGAACGGGGTAACCGGGTAGGCGATGATGCCGTGGAACTGCGGGGTTTCGGTCACTGCGGGGGCTCCTGGGTCAGTGCGTCGGGATGGCGCAGCAGCGCACGCCGGGCATAGTAGGCGAAATTGGCCGTGCTGCGTTTGGGGGTCAGCGTCCAGTCGTGGGCTTCCCGGGCCAATTCTTCGGGGAGCGCCTTGATGGTCCCGGCGGCCATTGCCGCCAACTGAAGTTTGGCCGCCCGCTCGATCAGCACCGCCAGCGAGCACGCCTCCTCGACGCTGGCGCCCGCGACCACCTGGCCGTGATGGGCCAGCAGGATGGTTTTCTTGTCGCCGAGGGCGGCGCTGATGATCTCGCCCTCCTCATTGCCGACCGGCACGCCCGGCCACTGCGCCAGAAACGCGCAGTCGTCGTACAGCGGCGTGGTGTCCATGTGCGAGACCACCAACGGGGTTTCCAACATCGACAGCGCCGCCACGTGGAAGGGGTGGGTATGCACGATGCACTGCACATCGGGGCGGGCCCGGTAGATCCAGCTGTGAAACCGGTTGGCGGGGTTCGCCATTCCGGCTCCTTGCAGAACGTTCAGGTCTTCGTCGACCACCAGCAGATTGTCCTCGGTGACCTCGTCGAACCCCAGCCCCAGCCGCTGGGTGTAGAAGGTGGCCGGCTGCTCGGCGCGTGCGGTGATCTGTCCGGCAAGCCCGGAGTCGTGGCCGGCGTCGAACAACGCCCGGCAGGTCAACGCCACTTTCTGGCGGATGTTCCAGTCGGGCTCGGCAACGGTGCGGGCAAGACGATCCTGGGCGCGCCGCATCAGGTCGGACTTGGTGTCGGTGAACGTGGTGCCCATCGGGGGCCTCCCTGAAATCTGGGCTTTACAACACTCGATCTCACTATAGGACACATTGTGTCATGATTTCGATGTGACAGCACTGGTACGAGCCGTCCGCCGCCAACGCGGGCTGACGCTGGAATCGCTGGCGGCGGCGAGCGGGCTGACCAAGAGCTATCTGTCCAAGATCGAGCGCGGGCAGAGCATCCCGTCGATCGCCGCAGCGCTCAAGGTGGCCCGCGCGCTCGACGTCGACGTCGCCCGGCTGTTCTCCGACCAGGAGACCTCCGACACCATCGCGGTGGACCGGGTTGGCGACGGCGGCCGCTACCGGGCGCTGGCCACCGCCCTGCTGGGTAAGGAGATGTCGCCGTTCGTGGTCCGGCCCGCCGTCGCCGCCGGCGACGACCCGCACCCCGAGCACACCGGGCAGGAGTTCGTCTTCGTGCACACCGGAACGGTCGAGTTGCGGTACGGCCCGCAGACGCTGACCCTGAACAGCGGCGACAGCGCCTATTTCGATGCGTCGATTCGCCACACGCTGCGCGCCGTCGGGACCGCGCCGGCCGAAGTCGTCGTCGTCGCCACCAATGAACCAGGGAGCGCCTTGTGAGCGAGTTGTTGTTCTCCTACGGCACGCTGCGGCAACGCGAGGTGCAGCTGGCCACCTTCGGGCGTGCGTTGGACGGTCGGCCGGATGAGATCGTCGGCTACGAACTGGACTACGTCACGATCACCGACCCGCACGTGGTCGCCACCAGCGGCAGCGACCGCCATCCGATCCTGCGGCCATCGGAGGCGCACGGCGCGTGTGTCACGGGCACGGTGTTCGCGATCAGCACCGACGAACTGGCCGCCGCCGATGATTACGAGGTCGACGATTACCGGCGCATCTCGGTGCCGCTGCGGTCGGGGCCGCACGCCTGGGTGTACGTGTTCGCCGGTTGAGTCACCAGGGCCTGGTGGAGCAGGTCACCCCGCTGCCGCCCTGCTGGGACACCACGACCTGGCCGTCCACGGCGATCTCGCAGTGGAATTCGGGATTGATCCGCAAGCCCCCGCTGGCGGTGATCAGCGCCCACTGGTTCGGGTTGTTGAGCGTGACGGTGTACACCAACGGCTGCCCGCCGCCGATCGGGGTGCGCCGGACGGTCGTCAGGTACTGCGCCGAGTCCGCGTTGTAGGCCGCCTGGCTGGGCGGATCGGTTGCGATGTACTGAATGTCGGCATTGAGATCGCTGGTGGTGGTCACGGTGTAGGTGACCTGGTGACCTTCGGCATATGACGTGGCGTTGCTGGCCGCGACTCCGGCGGCCGCCAGCACCAGCGCCGCAGTGGCCACTGTCGTCTTTCGCATGTTCGCCAGGTTACCTTGCTCGCCTCGCCCGCATCACGCGCACGCTCGCCTCGACTGCGGTAGGAAAGCAAGGGTGAGTACTGGTATCAGCCGTCGGACATTGATGGTGGGCGGCGGATCGGCGATCCTCGGCGCGGGCCTGGGCGCGGCGGGGGCAACCCTGCTCGAGCCACGGTCCGGCCCGACACTGTGGACACGGCCGTCAGCGCTTGGGGCGCCACCGGTGGGCGGTCTGCATCTGCAGTTCGGCTCGGATGCGGCCCGCGAGGTGGTCGTGTCGTGGCACAGCACCGATGCGGTCGCCAACCCTCGGGTGCTGCTGGGGACACCGTCCGGCGGCTTCGGCCGCAGCGTGGCCGCGCAGACCCGCACCTATCGTGACGCCAAGTCGGGGATCGAGGTCCGGGTGAATCATGCCCGGGTGGCGGGGCTGGCTCCCGACACTGACTACGTCTACGCCGCGGTGCACGACGGGGCCGATGCCGAGCTGGGTACGGTGCGAACCGCGCCATCGGGTCGAGCGCCGCTGTGCTTCACCAGTTTCGGCGACCAGGCCACGCCCACACTGGGCCGGCTGTCGGGCACGGCCTATGTGAGCGACAACATCGGCTCCCCCGCGGCCGCCGACACCACCGCGGCGATCGAGCGGATCGCGCCGTTGTTCAACCTGGTCAACGGTGACCTGTGTTACGCCAACCTGGCCACCAACCGGATCCGCACCTGGTCGGACTGGTTCGACAACAACACCCGCTCGGCCCGCTACCGGCCGTGGATGCCGGCGGCGGGCAACCACGAGAACGAGTTGGGCAACGGACCGATCGGCTACGGCGCCTACCAGACCTATTTCGCGCTGCCCGACTCCGGCGCCGACGAAGAACTGCGCGGACTCTGGTATGCGTTCACCGCCGGTTCGGTCCGGGTGATCAGCCTGGCCAACGACGACGTTTGCCTGCAGGACGGCGGGAACTCCTACGTCCACGGGTATTCCGGTGGCGCGCAAAAGCGTTGGCTGGAAGCAGAATTGGCTTCGGCGCGCCGCGACGCCGGGATCGACTGGGTGGTGGTGTGCATGCATCAGACCGCGATCTCCACCGCCGACCGCAGCAACGGCGCCGACTTGGGGATCCGTACCGACTGGCTACCGTTGTTCGACCGCTACGGTGTCGACCTGGTGGTGTGCGGGCATGAGCACCACTACGAGCGCTCCCATCCGGTGCGGGGCGAGTTGGGCACCGACACCCGAACACCGATCCCGGTGTCCACCCACGACGACGTCATCGACGCCACCGCGGGGACGGTGCACGTGGTCATCGGTGGGGGCGGCACCTCCAAGCCGTCCAACGGAAACTTCTTCGACCGGCCCCGGTGCCGGGTGCTGACCGGGGTGGGTGGCTTCGATCCGGCGATCGGGCGCAAAGCACCGATCTACGTGATCGAGGACGCACCGTGGTCGGCGTTCCGCGACCGCGACCACCCGTACGGCTTCGCGGCCTTCGAGGTCGACCCGGGGGTGGCGGGCGGGACGACGTCGATCACGGCCACGCACTACGCGGTGTCCGGCCCGCAGGGTTCATTGGTGGAGGTGGACAAGTTCACGTTGCGCAAGCCACGCCGCTAAATCGCCGAGTGTCGACTTTTGTCACGCGTTCGGCGCTCAGGCGTGCATCAACCCGACGTTCGGCGGTACCCAGGGGCAACCCGCCGCCCGCAGCGCGGCACACACCCGGGCGACCACCACCTCGGGCCGGTACTTCAGCAAGTCGCTGCTGACCCGGATGATCACCCAACCCTGCGCGGCCAGCTCAACCTGGCGCTCGATATCGGCGGCACGCTGCGCCGGGTCGCTCCAATGTTGCTCACCGTCGTACTCCACACCGACCTTGTACTCGGCCCAGCCTATGTCAATGCGGTAATGCCCGAGCCGGTGGCGCACCGCGATCTGGGTCTGCGGCCGTCGCAGTCCAGAGCGAATCAGCAGCAGCCGCGTCCGGGTCTCCTGCGGCGATTCCGCGCCAGCGTCCATCAGCCCCAATGCCCGGCGAAGCTGCACCACACCGCGCATCCCGCGATGACGCTCGGCGATCAGGTTGACCTCGGCAGGTTTGAGACCGGTGGCATTCGCGAGTGCGTCGAGGCGGATGACGGCTGTCGCCAGACCCTTTCGCCGTCCCAGATCGAACGCCGTTCGTGCGGGACTGGTCACCGACATGCCCCGGATCAGGCAGACTTCGTCCTCGCACAGCCGCTCGCGGTGGACGACGATGCCGCCGACATCACCGGCGGCAGGGCGGTTCAGCTCGGCCGGCAGCCCCGGATCGATCCACCGCGACCCGTGCAACGCCGCGGCCGACAACCCGGCAACGGTGGCGTGGCGGCCCGACCACAGCCAGCCGGCCACCGCCCGGGTCACGGGTGTGAGCTGCTGTCCCCGCGGCAGATACACGTTGCGGTGGATCATTTGGTACTGGCTGCGTAACGTCCGGCGGGTCGCGGTGCCCGCGCCCAATGCCTCGGTGCCAAGAAACGGCCACTTCGAATCCCCCATGGCCGACACGGTGGCAGGGCGCACCACTGGCGACCAGCCAGTGTCGGGTTAATTTACGCGATCTGGGGACAGGCGTGCATTAACTCGACGTTCGGCGCAAGATGTCCGCGACGACCTCACCGGTTGCGACGCTCGCCTGCTCGCCGGTCGACAACTCCTTCACACCCACGGTGCCGGCGTCGATATCCCGCTCGCCCGCGACGAGGGCCAGCGTCGCGCCGGACCGATCCGCTGCGCGCATCGCGCCCTTCATCCCGCGATCGCCGTAGGCCACATCCACCCGCACACCGGCGGCCCGCAGCTGTCCTGCCAGCACCGCCAGGTGCAGTTTGGCCCGCTCGCCGAGCGGGACGCAGAACACGTCGCAGCGCGCTGTCGCGCCGACACTGCGCCCCTCGGCAGCCAACGCCAGCAGGGTGCGGTCCACTCCGAGTCCGAAGCCGATCCCGGACAGGTCCCGCCCGCCCAGCTGACGCATCAGCCCGTCGTAGCGTCCGCCGCCCCCGATACCGGACTGGGCGCCCAGTCCGTCGTGCACGAATTCGAAGGTCGTCTTGGTGTAGTAATCCAGTCCGCGCACCATCCGCGGGTTGATGACATACGGCACGCCCAGCGCGTCGAGGTGGGCAAGCACGGTGTCGAAATGCTGTTTGGCGGCGTCGGAGAGGTGATCGAGCATCACCGGCGCGTCGGCTGTCATGGCACGAACGTCCGGGCGCTTGTCGTCGAGCACCCGTAGCGGGTTGATCTGTGCGCGGCGGCGCGTCTCCTCGTCGAGGTCGAGCCCGAACAGGAACTCCTGCAGCAGTTCCCGATAGGCCGGGCGGCAGGTGTCGTCGCCCAGCGAGGTGATCTCCAGCCGGAAGCCGTCGAGGCCCAGCGAGCGGAACCCGGCGTCGGCGACCGCGATCACCTCGGCGTCCAGCGCCGGGTCGTCGACGCCGATGGCCTCCACCCCGACCTGCTGCAACTGGCGATAACGACCGGCCTGCGGGCGTTCGTAGCGGAAGAACGGTCCGGCGTAACACAGCTTGACCGGCAACTGGCCGCGGTCCAGCCCGTGCTCGATGACCGCGCGCACCACCCCGGCAGTGCCTTCCGGGCGCAGCGTCACCGAACGGTCGCCGCGGTCGGCGAAGGTGTACATCTCCTTGGAGACCACATCGGTGGACTCCCCCACCCCGCGGGCGAACAGCGCGGTGTCTTCGAAGATCGGCAGTTCGATGTCGCCGTAGCCGGCGCGGCGGGCGGCCTCCAGCAGGCCGGTTCGCACCGCAACGAAGGCCGCCGAGTCCGGCGGGAAGTAGTCGGGCACCCCTTTGGGCGCATTGAACATGCTCACGCGCTCAGCCCCTGCAGGAACGGGTTGCTGCGCCGCTCGGCGCCGATGGTGGTGCGCGGGCCGTGCCCGGGCAGCACCACGGTGTCGTCGTCGAGCACCAGCAGCTTGTCCACGATCGAGCCCAATAGGTCCCGCCCGCTGCCGCCGGGCAGGTCGGTGCGGCCTACCGACCCCAAAAACAGCGTGTCGCCGCTGAACACCACCTCGGACGAGTCGCCGACGACCCGGAACACCACCGATCCGCGGGTGTGCCCGGGTGTGTGGTCGACGGTGACGGTGGTGCCGCCGACGCCGATCTTGTCGCCGTCCCGGTCCAGCTCGACGAGTTGCTTGGGCTCCTTGAAAACGGCACTGACCATCGCGCCGATCAGCCGCGGCCCCAGGCCCTTGATCGGGTCGGCCAGCATGAACCGGTCCTCGGGATGGATGTAGGTCGGACAGCCGTACGTGTCGGACACCTTCTGCGCCGACCAGATGTGGTCGAGATGACCGTGGGTGAGCAGCACCGCGGCCGGTGTCAACCGGTTTTCGTCCAGGATCTTCCGCAGCGGGCCCATGGCGCGCTGTCCGGGGTCGACGATGACGGCGTCAGCGCCGGCGCGTTCGGCCAGCACGTAACAGTTGCACGCCAGGAACCCGGCCGGAAATCCGGTGATCAACACGCTGCCCAGTTTCCCATCCCAAACCAGCCGGTTTCTTCTCGGGCTGGCACACTCAAGGCCGTGCCGACCAACGAACAACGACGCGCCACCGCCAAACGCAAGCTCGAACGGCAGCTCGAGCGTCGCGCCCAGCAGGCCCGCCGCAACCGCCTTCTGACGATCATCGGATCCGCCGTGGCGGTTCTGGCGGTCATCGGCGCGGTCACCGCGACGGTGCTGCTCACCGGGAAGAACTCCGACGACACGGCCAGCCCCGCCACCGACACCGAGGCTTCCGCGGCGCCCGACGGCACGGCGAAGCTGCCGGAGTTCAAGGCACCGGCCGGGCTGGGCAGCAACTGCGAGTACCCGCCGTCTGCGGAGCCGGCCGCAAAAGAGGCGAAGGCCCCGCGGTCCGGCAAGGTGCCGACCGAGCCGGCCGAGGTCAGCGTCAGCATGATGACCAACCAGGGCCCCATCGGCCTGATGCTGGACAACGCCAAGTCGCCGTGCACGGTCAACAGCTTCGCCAGCCTGGCCTCGCAGAAATTCTTCGACAACACCGAATGCCATCGGCTCACCACCGCTCCGGGTCTGAGCGTGCTGCAGTGCGGGGACCCGGCCGGCAACGGCACCGGCGGCCCGGGCTACCAATTCGCCAACGAATACCCCACCAACCAGTATCCGGCCGGCGACCCTGCATCACAGGCCCCGGTGATCTATCCGCGCGGCACGCTGGCCATGGCCAACTCCGGCCCCAACACCAACGGCAGCCAGTTCTTCCTGGTCTACAAGGACTCCCAACTGCCGCCCCAGTACACAGTTTTCGGCAAGATCCAGGAGGACGGACTAGCCACGCTGGACAAGATCGCCAAGGGTGGCGTCGCAGCAGGGGGCCGCAGCCCCGACGACGGCGCACCCAACACCAAGGTGACCATCACCTCGGCGCGGCTGGACTGAGCCGATGACCACCACACCGGAATCCCCGAACCCCAAGAAGCATCCGACGAAGACGGCTGTCATCGTCGGACTGTCCTGCGCGGTCGTCGCCGTGGTGGCGTTGGTGGCCATCGCCGTGGTGCTGGTCGCCGGAGGTGGTGGCGACAGCGAGGGCATCCGGCCGCTGGCGTCCTCGACCACCCGCGCCCCGCTGCCGCCGCTGCCGCCCCAGCAGAGCAGCCAAACCCCGGTCGCCAAAGCGCCGCCGGCCAACGGGGAGCTCCCGTCGTTCACCCCGTCAGCCGATTTGGGCGCCAACTGCCAGTACACCCCGTCGCGGGAGCCGGCCAGCAAACCCGTCGAGCCGCCGAAGTCGGGCAAGGTAGCCACCGAACCCGCCCAGATCAGCGCCCAGATGACAACCAATCAGGGTCCGATCG
The DNA here is from genome assembly GCF_059812545.1 of Mycobacterium sp. NGS50. Taxonomy (NCBI): domain Bacteria; kingdom Bacillati; phylum Actinomycetota; class Actinomycetes; order Mycobacteriales; family Mycobacteriaceae; genus Mycobacterium; species Mycobacterium sp. NGS50. The sequence goes on along the minus strand of NZ_JCALCW010000024.1, from coordinate 42,694 downwards.
GTCTGACCTTGGACAACGCCAAGTCACCGTGCACGGTGAACAGCTTCGTCAGCCTGGCCAAGCAGGGCTTTCTCAACAACGCCCCGTGCCACCGGCTCACCACCAACCCGGCGCTCAAGGTGCTGCAGTGCGGCGACCCGACCGGCAGCGGCACCGGCGGACCGGGCTACGAGTTCGCCAACGAATACCCCACCGACCAGTACCCGCCGAATGACATCGGGCTGAAATCCGCGGTCACCTACCCGCGCGGCACGGTTGCCATGGCCAACGCCGGCCCGGACACCAACGGCAGCCAGTTCTTCCTGGTGTACGGCGATTCCCAGCTGCCGCCTCAGTACACGGTGTTCGGGACCATCAACGACGCCGGGCTGGCCACCTTGGACAAGATCGCCGCGGCCGGTGTCACCGCCGGCCCGCGCGGCGCCGATGACGGCGCACCGGCCCGCGACGTGACGATCAGCTCGGTACGGGTGAGCTGACGGCGCTCCTCGGCGAGCGTGCGCAGTTGTACGGTTCAGCCCGCGGTTGAGCGTGCAACTGTGCACGCTCGCGGCGCCCGTCCTTATGCCGCGGACGTCACGCGGTAGACGTCGTAGACGCCCTCCACGTTGCGCACCACGTTGAGCAGGTGACCCAGGTGTTTGGGGTCGCCCATCTCGAAAGTGAACCGGCTGATCGCCACCCGGTCAGTCGACGTGGTCACCGACGCCGAGAGGATGTTGACCTTCTCATCGGCGAGCGCGTGGGTGATGTCGGACAGCAGTCGGTGCCGGTCGAGCGCCTCGACCTGGATCGCCACCAGGAACACCGACGACGGTGACGGCGCCCACTGCACCTCGATGATCCGCTCCGCCTGCTGCTGCAGCGACGCCGCGTTGGTGCAGTCGATGCGGTGCACACTCACCCCGCCGCCGCGAGTGACGAATCCCATGATGTCGTCGCCGGGCACCGGTGTGCAGCACTTGGCCAGCTTGGTCAGGGTGCCGGGCGCGCCCGGCACCGCCACCCCGGTGTCGTCGGTGCTGCGCTGGCGGCGCGGCATGGTCATGGGGGTCGAGCGCTCGGCCAACTCCTCCTCGGCCTCGTCCACCCCGCCGAGCGCCTCCACCAGCCGCTGCACCACGTGGCGGGCCGAGACATGGTTTTCGCCGACGGCGGTGTAGAGGGCGGACACGTCGGCGTAATGCAGTTCGTGCGCCAGAGCGGCCATCGACTCGCCCTTTACCAAGCGCTGCAACGGAAGTCCGACGCGACGCACCTCGCGGGCGATCGAGTCCTTGCCGGATTCCAGCGCTTCTTCGCGGCGTTCCTTGGCGAACCACTGCCGGATCTTGGTCTTGGCCCGCGGCGACACCACAAAGCCCTGCCAGTCCCGTGACGGCCCGGCGTTTTGCGCCTTGGAGGTGAAGACCTCGACGACTTCCCCGTTTTCCAGCTTGCGTTCCAACGCGACCAGCCGGCCGTTGACCCGCGCGCCGATACAGCGGTGCCCGACCTCGGTGTGCACGGCGTAGGCGAAGTCGACCGGCGTCGACCCGGCCGGCAGGGTGATCACATCGCCCTTCGGCGTGAACACGAAAATCTCTTGCACTGCAAGGTCATAGCGCAGCGACTCCAGGAACTCGCCGGGGTCGGCGGCCTCCCGCTGCCAGTCCAGCAGCTGGCGCATCCAAGCCATGTCGTCGATCTCGGCCGACGCATGCGACGGCGGAACCCCGTTGCGGCCCTTGGCTTCCTTGTATCGCCAGTGCGCGGCGATGCCGTACTCGGCGGTGCGGTGCATGTCGCGGGTACGGATCTGGATTTCCAGCGGCTTGCCCTCGGGACCCACCACGGTGGTGTGCAGCGACTGGTACACCCCGAAGCGCGGTTGAGCGATGTAGTCCTTGAACCGGCCCGCCATCGGCTGCCACAGCGAATGCACCACGCCCACCGCGGCGTAACAGTCCCGGATCTCGTCACACAGGATGCGCACCCCGACCAGGTCGTGGATGTCGTCGAAGTCGCGGCCCTTGACGATCATCTTCTGGTAGATCGACCAATAATGCTTCGGGCGGCCTTCCACCGTCGCGTTGATCTTCGAGGCTCCCAGCGTGGCGACGATCTCGGCGCGCACCTTGGCCAGGTAGGTGTCCCGCGACGGCGCCCGGTCGGCGACCAGGCGCACGATCTCCTCGTATTTCTTGGGATGCAGGATCGCGAACGACAGATCCTCCAGCTCCCATTTGACGCTGGCCATCCCCAGCCGGTGTGCCAGCGGCGCAATGACTTCCAGGGTCTCGCGCGCCTTGCGGGCCTGCTTCTCCGGCGGCAGGAACCGCATGGTGCGCATGTTGTGCAGCCGGTCGGCGACCTTGATCACCAGCACCCGCGGGTCGCGGGCCATCGCGATGACCATCTTGCGGATGGTTTCGCCCTCGGCGGCGGTGCCCAGCACCACCTTGTCCAACTTGGTCACCCCGTCGACCAGATGGCCGACCTCCTCGCCGAAATCGGCGGTGAGTTCCTCGATGCTGTAGCCGGTGTCCTCGACGGTGTCATGCAGCACCGCCGCCACCAGTGTGGTGGTGTCCATACCCAGTTCAGCCAGGATGGTCGCCACCGCCAACGGGTGGGTGATGTAGGGGTCCCCGGAATGGCGCATCTGGCTGGAGTGCCGGGCTTCGGCGACGTCGTAGGCGCGCTGCAGCAGCGACAGGTCGGCCTTGGGGTAGACCTGCCGATGCTCGGCCACCAGCGGTTCCAGCACCGGGTTCAGCGCTCCGCGCTGCGCGGTCATCCGGCGCGCCAACCGGGCCCGCACCCGCCGCGACGCACTGGTCGGGATTCTCAGGATGTCGGTGCGCTCGCCGGGAGCGTCGACCGGCAGAACGTCGGCCAGCGACATCGGCTCGGTAGGCAACTGGACAGCCTGGCCCGTCCCGGGTTCCTCATCTGCCACGTTCGTCACCTCCGATCACAAGAATATCGGCTAGACGCGGCGCACACTGTGCACCGGCAGCCCCGCCACCGCGCCGCGCCCGCCCAGTCCGGCCAGCTCAAGCACCACGGCCGCTCCGATCACCGTCGCACCCCCACGCTCCAACAATCGCCACGCCGCGGCCACCGTGCCTCCGGTCGCCAGCACATCATCGACGATGACAACGCGCCGGCCGGCCAGTTCGATTCCGTCGGCCGGGATTTCCAGGCTCGCGGTGCCGTACTCCAGACTGTAGGCCTCGGTGTGTACCGGCGGGGGCAGCTTGCCGCCCTTGCGGACCGCCAGCATCCCGACACCCAGCCGCGAAGCGACCGCGGCCCCGACCAGGAACCCGCGGGCGTCCAGCCCGGCGATCAGCTCGGCGCCCGCCGCGAACTGCGCCAACTCGTCGGTCACGACGGCCAGGCCGCGGGCGTCGGCGAAAACCGGGCTCAGGTCCTTGAACTGGACTCCCGGCGACGGGAAGTCAGCCACCTCGCGGGTCAGCGCCGCGACCAGCTCAGCCGCGTCGCTCACCGCTTGAGCACCCAGCGGTCCATGTTCCAGCCGGCGCCCCAGCTGGTCGGGTTGGCACTGACCGCGAAGATCTTCTTCGAGGTCAGCAGGGTGCGTTGCTGGCGGTACAGCGGCAGGGTCGGCACATCGGTCCACAGCACCGGGGCGCTCTCGGCCAACAGCCGGGCCACCTCCGCCGGGTCGAGCGTGACGACCAACGCACTGATGATGCCGTCGATCTGGCCGTTGGTGTATCGCGGCAGGTTATTGCCGTTGCCGGTATGCAGCACATAGGCGTCCATCGCCGAGGAGCCGGTCGAGCCGCTGCCCGATGCGCCGCCGGTGCCCGCCAGCAGCACATCGATCTGCCCGTCGACCAGCGATTGCGGCCCGGTGTCCGATGCGCTCTGGGCGACGACGGTGATCCCGGCCGGTTCACAGGCACGGGTGATCGCCTCGACGACGGTGGCCAGCCGCGCGTTGGGTTCGCGGTAACCGATCCGGACGCTCAGCGGCTTGCCGTCCAGCTCGGCGCGGGCGGCCTCGGGATCGGAGTGCGCGAACGGCTCGGCTTCCGGGGTGCTCTCCGCGTCGTCGAACGCGTCGTCGTAGGCATCGAACAGGCGGGTGTTGATGATGCGCACCCCCGCTTCGCCGGCGATCACATCGCGCGGTGTGCACAGCGCCAGCGCGCGGCGGGCGGGTATCTCCGACAGCGGGCCCTCGGGGGCGAAGATCAGCTGCTGGACGCCGGCCGACTGATACTCGGTGCGCTGGTAGTCGTCCGAGGCGCTCAGCGCACCCGCGGATCCGGTGGCCACGTCCACCACGTCGACGGAGCCGTTTTTCACCCGGTCTGCGAGGTCCGTGTCCTGCGGCCACACCGTGATCCGCTTGGTGGCCGGTTTGGCGCCCCACCAATGGTCGTTGGCGACCAGCACCAGGGTCCCGTCGTCGAGCACCGAATCGATCTTGTAGGGACCCGACGACGGGAAGCGTTTGAGGTCCAGATCGGTCTTGAGCTGCCAGATGGTGTTCCACGCCTCGGCGATCTTGTCCACCATCGCGACGTCGGTGTTCATCAGCGCGTCGGTGACCCCGCCATCGGCGATCCCGAGGTGCTCGGCGATGACGTGCGACGGCATCATCGACGTCGCGGTGAACAGCTGCTTGTAGTCGACGAAGTTGCGGTCCTGAGCGAACGCCACCCGCGCCTTCCGGTCACCGGGGTGGCAGTCGATGGTGGCGATGTCGGTGTAGCCGGCCTGGCTTGCGGCGCCGAACTGCGGGTACCGCCCCGACTGGGCGGCCCAGGCCAGCACCATGTCGTCGCAGGTGATGGGCTTGTCGTCGGAGTAGACGGCCTTGTCGGCGATCTGATAGTCCAGCACCAGCGGCGTGCGGCCCACCACCGAGATGCTGCCGAAGTCGTTGTCGGCGACCACCTGTCCGTCGGGTCCGTGGTAACCGAAGCCGCCCAGCGTCCGGGCGAAGGCCTGCGGCGCGGCCGAGGCGGCGCCGACGACCGTGGTGGCGTTGTAGGTGAGCAGCTCGCCGTCGACGGCGTAGCGGATCTGATCGGCGGAGCCGGGCGTGCAGGCGGTGACCGTTGAGCCGGCCACTGCGACGGCCGCGATCGGAAGAACCATCGCTCGCCGCCACCGCGCCGCCATCGGGCTACCTACTGTGCTTGCCGGACGGACGTTGGGGCCGGCCGGTCGGCCGCGCCGGCCGCGCTCCCGGCGCCGGCTTGGTCGCTACCGGCCGCGTCGTCGCCACGGCCTCGGTCGCCGTGTCGGCTGACGCCGGGGCGTCGTCGTCATCAGCCTCGTCGGCGTCGGCGTCGGACTCGCGGGAATCCCCGATGTCCCGGCCGGCGCTGCGGTCGCGACGGCGCAGCACCCGGCGGGTGTGCACCCGCACCAGCTCGGTGCGTTCGCGCATGGTGACCAGCAGCGGCGTCGCGAAGAAGATCGACGAGTAGGTGCCCACGATGATCCCGACCAGCTGGATCAGCGCCAGGTCCTTCAGCGTGCCGACCCCCAGCAGCACCACCGCCACCACCATCAGGGCGAGCACCGGCAGCACCGAGATCAGGCTGGTGTTGATCGACCGCATGAAGGTCTGGTTGACCGCCAGGTTGGCCTGTTCGGCGAAGGTGCGCCGGGTGGTGTGTTGGAAGCCGTGGGTGTTCTCCTCGACCTTGTCGAAGACGATGACGGTGTCGTAGATGGAGAACCCGAGAATGGTCAGCAGGCCGATGACGGTGGCCGGGGTGACCTCGAAGCCGACCAGGGAGTAGATCCCGGCGGTCACCACGACGTCGAAGACCATCGACGCCATCGCCGCAATGGTCATGTAGCGCTCGTAGCGCACGGTGATGTACAGCGAGGCCAGCACCAGGAACACGCCAAGCGCGATCAGCGCCTTCTGGGTGATCTGGCCGCCCCAGGTCCCTGAGACCGCGGAGTCGCTGATCGTCTGTTTGGACGGCTGGCCGTCCTTGGCCTTGGGGTGGAACGCCTCGAACAGCGCATCGCGCAACTGGTTGGTCTGGTCGTTGTCCAGGTGCTCCGTGCGGATCTGCACCGATTCCGCATCGCCCTTGCCGACGATCACCACCGACTCGGGATCCGACCCGAGCGTCTTGTGGTAAACGTCCACCACCTGGCTGGTTTCCGCGCCGCTCCTCGGGAACGACACCTTGGTGCCGCCCTTGAAGTCGATGCCGAAGTTGAACCCGAGGATCCCGATGCTGGCGATGGCGACGACCATCATGGCGCCGCTGATCCCGTACCAGAGCCGACGGTGCCCGATCACCTCGAAGGCACCGGTGCCGGTGTACAACCGCGACAGCCAGCTGTGGTGCGGCAGGGTGGGGGTGTCCCCGGTGGATACGGTCACCTCGCGGGTCTCGCCGGCGAGGTCCTTGCTGCGCTTGGTGTCGGCCTTGGATGCCATGTTCGCTATTTCCGTCCCGTCGTCACGGCTCGCCGTTCGCGCGCGACCTGCTGCACCGCGCCGAGCCCGTTGAACGCCGGCTTGGCCAGGGTCGGCGACTTGGATGCCAGGTACACCAGCGGCCAGGTCACCAGGAACACCACCACCAGGTCGAGGATCGTGGTCAGGCCCAGCGTGAACGCGAAGCCCTTGACCTGCCCGATGGCCAGGAAGTACAGCACCGCCGCGGCCAGGAACGTGACCGCGTTGCCGGACACGATGGTCTTGCGGGCCCGCGCCCAACCGCGCGGCACCGCCGAGCGGAACGAGCGGCCTTCACGGATCTCATCCTTGATGCGTTCGAAGAACACCACGAACGAGTCGGCGGTGGTCCCGATACCGATGATCAGACCAGCGATACCGGCCAGGTCCAGGGTGTAGTTGATGTATCGGCCCAGCAAAACCAGGATCGCGAAAACCATTGCACCGGAAGCGATCAGTGACAGCGCGGTGAGTACGCCCAACACCCGGTAGTACAGCAGCGAATACACCAGCACCAAAGCCAGACCGATCGCCCCGGCGATCAGGCCCGCCTGCAGCGACTGCATGCCCAGGGTCGCCGACACGGTTTCGGCTTCCGAGGATTCAAAGGACAGCGGCAGCGAACCGTAGCGCAGCACGCCGGCCAGGTTGCTGGCCTGCGACTGGGTGAAGTCGCCGCTGATCCGGGTGCGCCCGCCGGGGATCGCCTCCTGGATCTGCGGGGCGCTGACCACCTGCGAGTCCAGCGTGAACGCGGTCTGGGTGCCGATGTGGGCGGCGGTGTAGTCCGCCCAGGTGTTAGCCGCATCGGACTTGAACCGCAGTTCGACGATGTAGCCACCGCTCTGCTGATCCAATCCCGATGTCGCATCCTGGATCTGGTCGCCGCTGATGATCGACGGCGCCAGCAGGTAGGCGGCGTTGCCGTCCTCCGAGCAGGTCACCAACGGCAGCTTGGGGTCGTCGTTGCCGGCCAGGATGTCCTTGACGCCCTCTTTGCCGCACTGGGTGGCCTGCATCCGCAACGCCAGCGACTGGATCAGCTTGTTGTCGCTCTGCCGCAGCTTCTTGGCCATCGCGATGCGCGCCGCGAGGTCCTGCTTCTTGTCCGGCTGACCGTTGGGGCCCAGCGCCGGCCCGCCCGCACCCGGCATACCGGGCAGCCCGGGAGCTCCCGTTGCTCCGGGCGCGGGAGCACCCGGTGGCTGCGGGTTCGGGTTCGGGCTGGGTGTCGGCGGCGGCGGCTCCAATGGGTAGGGCCGCGGCTGCACCGCAGCGGAATCGTCGGCCGGTCCGACCGGCAGCGGCATCTCCGAATCCGCGGAACCGGGTGCCAGCGGCTGCGACGGGCTCTGCGCTCCCGGCAGACCCGGCGTGGGTGCCTGAGCTCCTGATTGACCCGGCGCCGGCGCCTGACCGGAGTCCGACGGCTGGCCCGGCTGACCCGGTACCGGCGGCCGCCCCGGCATGCCCGGTACGCCACCCGGCATTCCCGGTACGCCACCCGGCATTCCCGGCATCCCGCCCGGCATTCCCGGTGCTCCACCGGGCATTCCCGGCATCCCGCCCGGCATTCCCGGCATGCCTTGCGGCTGTTCTCCCGCCGGCATCGCGTTGATCACCGGCCGGATGTACAGGCGGGCCGTCTGCCCCAGGGTCTTGGCCTCGTTGCCGTCGGTGCCGGGCACCGTGATGACCAGGTTGTCGCCGTCGATCACGACTTCCGACCCGGACACGCCCAGCCCGTTGACACGGGCGCTGATGATTTGCTGCGCCTTGTTCAGCGCGTCATGGGTCGGCGCCGAACCGTCCGGGGTGCGTGCGGTCAACGTCACCCGGGTGCCGCCCTGCAGGTCGATGCCCAGTTTTGGCTTCGCATGCTTGTCCCCGGTCAGGAACACCAGCAGGAAAACACCGATGAGCAGGACCAGGAACACCGACAGGTAGCGGGCGGGGTGCACCGGCGCCGAAGGCGTTGCCACGTTGTTGAGTCTCCTACGTTCGTGCGCGATCCCGCGGCCTTCGGGTCACCCGCGCTCAGTCCTGGCTTTTGACGATCAGTTCAACCGCACCCGCAAAAGGGTACGTGTTCAATCCTGGTGCAACCGGTCCGCGTCCGCGGTCAACTCGGCGGCCGTGTCGTCGGCGTCATCCTGCTCGGCGTCCTCCGGCTCGATGCGGTCGCGGATGGCCAGCTTCATCCAGGTGGTCACCACACCCTGCGCGATCTCCAGATCGACGTTGTCATCGGTGATGGCGGTGATGGTTCCCTGCAGCCCCGAGGTGGTGTGCACCCGGTCCCCGACCTGCAGCGATTCGTGCAGATCGATGGTGGCCTGCATGGCGCGCCGCTGGCGTCGCGACGCGAAGAACATGAACGCGCCCATGACAACGAAGAGCGGCAGGAATAAGACCAGGTTGTTGCTCATGAGGTCAGCAGTTCTTTCGTGTTGGTTCAGTTAAAGGGCACCGGACCAGCACAGTCCCAGCCCCTGGGTAGCCACCAGTCTGCCATCACCGTCGCTCGACGCACGCCCCAGGATGCCCTGGTCGCACCGCCGTCGATTTCGGCGCGGGCAAGATGTGCCTATGGAACTGATCGAGGCATTACGGACGACCGGCGCGGTTCGTGACTTCACCGACGAACCCGTCGACGACGCCACCGTGGCCCGGGTGCTCGACACCGCCCGGTTTGCGCCCAGCGGGGCCAACGCGCAGTCCTGGCGTGTCGTGGTCGTCAAGGATCGAGCGATCCGCCGCCGGCTGCGTGACCTGTATCTGACCGGATCGCGGGACTACCAGACGCTGCAGGCAGCAGGGCTGCGCCCGTGGGCGCCGACCAATGACCGCGACGCCGAGGCCCGGGCACTGCAGGGCGGGCCACCCGCCTCGGGCGGCGAGGGTTTTGCCGAACGCTTTGACTTCTCGCCGGTGTTGTTGGCGTTGTTCGCCGACCTGTCCCGGTTAGCGGCGGTGGACCGCGATCTGGACCGGTACACCTTCGCCGGCGGCGCGTCGATCTACCCGTTCGCGTGGAGCATCCTGCTGGCCGCCCGCCAAGAGGGCCTGGGCGGTGTCATCACTACCATCGCGATCCGGGAGGAAACAGAGGTCAAAGCGTTGTTCGGCGCTCCCGACCCGCTGGCGTTGGCCGCGGTGGTCGCCCTCGGACATCCGGTGCGCGCGCCGCGCCGGCTCCGCCGGGAACCTGCCGCGGCGTTCGCCACGGTCGATTCGCTCGATGGCCCAGCGTTCGGGTAACGGTTCCGCCTAAGAGCTGACCGGCTATGGGTCACGCGGCGCCAATCAGTTTGGGTGCTGGTTGTTTTCGGCTGGTCCCGTGACGTCCACGCTGTGGGCGTGGTCTGTTCGGGGGTAGGCCGGGTGCCGCTTGTTCAGCAGAGGCCACCGGGTGGCTGCCGGTCCTGGCCGATCCCTCACCGGGTGGTGTTGGTGGCTGGTACCGGTTGACTGAACCCTCCCACTCTTGCTGGGAGGCCAGCCCATCGCGCACAGCGTGGGCAAGTCGGTAATCGACCCGCGCGGTGCGCGGATCGTCGGGATCGGTGAGTTCGCTGCAGGCCGCTAAGACCGCAGACACGATGTCGCGACCGCCGCGCAATCCGCACTGTGGGCAGTCGTGGGTGCGCTCAGCGAGGGTTTTCGGCACGCGTGCGCCGCACAGGCAGTGCTGAGACATCGCGGTGGCGTGCGTGCCGGCCCGGTAAAACCACCCTCCAGCGGCGCGGCATTCCTGCCCCAGGGCAGCCACCAGCATGCCGGGACTGAACAAGGCGATCCGCTTACCCCACAACCGCGCCCACGCCGACATGCGGCAGTCTTCCACCGTGACCGTGGCGCCGTGGGCGGCCACGATGGTGGCGGCGATCTCGTTGGCGCGGGCTTGCTTGGCCTGGCTCGTGCGGCGCGCAACGGCGCCGTGATCACAGCGGGCGCGCCGATACCCCTTGGACAGTTCGTCGTGGCGGTAGGCGCGCAGCGGTACTCCATCGCAACGGGCATGGCGCGCCCCGCCCGGATTGGCGACCTGCTTGGCGCCCAGTCCTTTCGCTGCGCGGCGCTGGGCGCGTTTGTGCTGTCGCGCCGAGGGGCCGTACTGGCCGGCATTTGTGTTGCGCCGGGAGCGATCCAACGCCTTGTGCCGCGCCCGCGCCTGCTGGGCCGCACGCGCTGCGGCACGCTGCTGGGCCGGAGTGCACTCGATCTGGGCGACCACCAACTGTTCGGGATGCTCGGCGGGGAACGAGGCGACTGCCAGGTTGGACACATTGGCATCCACCCCAGCACGACGACCGCCCGGAATCTGTTCGCGGCGTGCGATCGTCGACGGCGACTGATAGCCGCGGCCGTGGATGAGCAAATGCGCGTAGTAGCGCCAGCCCCCAGGCGCTTTGCGGTCACGCACCCGCACCAGATCAATCTTGTGCCAGATATGCGGGTTGGCCAGGAAATGCCCCAGGTGTGGCCACTGGCCGGCGCCCGACGGTAGCCGCACAGGCAGGACGAGGTCGCCGGCGGGCAGCCCCGTGAACACCACCGCCAACGCGCCGGCGTGATCCCACCACGATTTACTCGCCGGCCGCGCCGGCGCCGGTATCCGGGCGGGTTGGGCCAGGATCGAAGTCCCTGCTGGCTGGCCCGCCGCCTGATAGGCGGTACACACCGACGCGGGCAGCTGCGGGTGTCGGTAGGCGGCCAGATGCCCATCCAACGCGCCGACCAGACGGTAGGTCTCCCACGTCGGCTGAGCTTTGGTGTGTGAACGCGCCCGGCCGGGAATATGCCTGAAATCCCACCACGACCCCACCCGCGGCGGGCCGTGCCGGCGCCCCGACGCATCAGCGAACAAATGCCGGTCGACGGTTTCCCACACCTCATCGGCGACATGCAATCCAACTGCCTTCGTGAGGTGATCCCGTATCCACCCGGATGCTTCGATGTGGCGTTTCGCGGCGCCTTCCATGCCTTTGCGGGTCAACCCCAACCGCTCACGTAGCCCCTGTGGATCACGCGCTCGTTCATGGTGAGCAACCCAATACAAGCGACACCGCGCGGCGGCATCACGCTGCAATGCCCGCCGCAACCGGAACACCGTCTCCCATTGCCGCTCCAGTCGCCGTCGGACGTGTTCGTCGGCGAGATCCAGTTCGAGGCGGATCACCGCCACGGGCCCGTCGTATTTGAAGTTCCGGGCCTTGGATTTACCGCGGCACCGCTGCGCACCCACTACATCGTTGCCGCAGGTCGCGGTCATAATTTCGGTGGACGTGGCTGCCATGGAACTCATGCAATCACAGGCCACCGACACCGAACCGCTGCCGCGGGCGATACCGAACCTGGCTACCCGTCACGCCGTAGCTGACCTGATCGACGGCCGCCGCACTGTCCGCGACGACGGCGACATCACCACCATCACCGGCCCCGGCGAGGGCCCGACGCCCGGATCATCTGCGATCACCGCCACCGCCGGCACAGTCGCATCTGAGCCTGCGCCGAACACGTCATCGCCAGGATCAAAGACTGGCAGGTCCCTCAGCGATGCCGACAACGCGGGGACGCCATCAAAGACAGCCTCCAGGTCGTCACCAGACTCCGGAACCTCAAAGCCCGCACACAATTACGGGCCACCTCTTAGGCTGGTTCGGGTTGACATCGAAACTCGAGGAGGTTGGTGATGTTGGTGATGAAGAGTCTGGTTTGCAGACTGGCCGCGGCGGCCGTGCTGGCGGTGCCCGGGACAGTCGGGATGAGCATCACCACGGCGATCGGCTCGGCGGAGCCGCTGAACTGCCCGGCCGGCCAGTATTGGGAGCCGAGCACCAACACCTGCATGCCACTCGGCCAGGGACCAACCCCGCTGGACTGCCCGGGCGGCCAGTATTGGGAGCCGAGCACCAACACCTGCATGCCACTCGGCCAGGGACCGACCCCGCTGGACTGTCCGCCCGGCGAGTGGTGGAACCCCTTCGGCAACGTCTGCCGGCCCCTCGGCCAGGTCTGAACCGCCGCGGACGACGACTGGCGACGTGTTCGGTCGTCGTCAGGCGCCACAGTCGATAGGCTCGGGGTATCCACAAAAACCGTCGAGCTAAGGAGACAGCCGTGCCCGCACCCGAGCAGAGCCGTCACCTCGCCACTTCCATTCCCGGACCGCGATCGCAGGAACTGACCGCCCGCCGCGCCACCGCGGTGGCTCGCGGCGTCGGCAACACCATGCCGGTCTTCGCGGTGCGCGCCGGCGGCGGCATCATCGAGGATGTCGACGGCAACCGGCTGATCGACCTGGCGTCGGGCATCGGGGTCACCACCGTCGGTGCCGGCGCGCCGCTGGTCGTCGACGCGGTGCGTACCCAGGTCGAGCAGTTCACCCACACCTGTTTCATGGTCACGCCGTACGAGGGCTACGTCGCCGTCGCCGAGCAGTTGAACCGGCTCACCCCGGGATCCGGCGAGAAACGTTCGGTGCTGTTCAATTCCGGCGCCGAAGCGGTCGAGAACGCCATCAAGATCGCCCGCGCCTACACCCGCAAGTCGGCCGTGGTCGCGTTCGACCACGCCTATCACGGCCGCACCAACCTGACGATGGCGCTGACCGCCAAATCCATGCCGTACAAGAGCGGATTCGGGCCCTTCGCCCCGGACATCTACCGGGTACCGCCGTCGTACCCGTATCGCGACGGGCTGCTCGACAAGGATCTGGCCACCGACGGCGAGCTGGCCGCCGCGCGCGCCATCGATGTCATCGACAAGCAGATCGGCGCCGACAACCTGGCTGCGGTCGTCATCGAGCCGATCCTGGGCGAAGGCGGCTACATCGTTCCGGCCGACGGTTTCCTGCCCGCACTGGCGGGGTGGTGCCGCGACAACAACGTGGTGTTCATCGCCGACGAGGTGCAGTCCGGGTTCGCCCGCACCGGGGCGATGTTCGCCTGCGAGCACGACGCAGTCGTACCCGACCTGATCTGCACCGCAAAGGGCATCGCCGGAGGGTTGCCGCTGTCGGCAGTGACCGGGCGCGCCGAGATCATGGACGCCCCGCAGGTCAGCGGCCTGGGCGGCACGTTCGGCGGCAACCCCGTCGCGTGTGCGGCAGCGTTGGCCGCTATCGCCACCATCGAGAACGACGGGCTCATCGAGCGGGCTCAGCGGATCGAACGGCTGGTCAAGGACCGGCTGAGCCGGCTGCAGGCCGGCGACGATCGGATCGGCGACGTCCGCGGCCGGGGCGCGATGATCGGCATGGAATTGGTGCGCCCCGGCACCGCCGAACCCGACGCCGAGCTGACCGGTCGGCTGGCCGACGCCGCACACGCCGCCGGGGTGATCGTGCTGACCTGCGGAACATACGGCAACGTGGTGCGGTTCGTGCCGCCGCTGTCGATCAGCGACGAGCTGCTCACCGACGGGCTCGACGTAGTGGCCGAGGCGCTGTCCGGGCTTTGAGCTAGGGCACCGACGCGACTGGCTGCGGTGCGCGGGTTTTCTCCACGTCGCGGACGCTGACCACCGACAGCGTCCCCAGCGCCACGCCGCCGAGGAACACGATCAGCACACCCAACGCCGGAAAGTACGCCAGCTCGATCAGGACCCGCCGGGCCTGCGTCGCCGCGACCGGATTACCGATGTCGCCGATACGCAGCAGCGGCGCCAGGTGACGGCCGACCACGAACCACGCCCCGCCCAGCACCGTGATCCAGCCGCCCATCATCGCGGTCGCCCGGTTGGCCGACAGCAGCAGAACCAGGCCCCCGAGCGCGGTCGCCGACCCCGGCAGCACCTCCAGCCAGCCGCGCGCCGCGGTCCACGTCCACGCATGATCCGGGGTATAGGCGAACCCGAACCGCGGACCCACGAACGGGGCCAGCGCACCCCCCACCCCCAACAGCATCAACAGCAGTCCACTGAGCGCACCACGACTGCGGGGCATGCGCAGTCCACGCAAACCCGCCTGGGTCATCGCAGCCTCCTCGGATAGATTTTGATGTCCACCCTATTCGGCTGTCGAGTAACCGGTTTGGACTCAGCCTCCTCGGCCCACGTCAGCGCCCGACGGCGGTATGGCGGCGATGGAAAATGCCGCCGCTGAACCGCTGCGGTGCGGGCTGGGCGGGTGCGCCGGGACTGGCCACCGGTGGGTAGTCGGCTGCCGGCAACACGTCCGTCGCGGTGTCGGGTGCCGGCGCTGGTGCCGCCGCCGGTGCCGACATCCGCACCGACAACCGAGCCAGGCCGACCCCGGCCAGGAAAACGATCGCCGCACCGACCCCGGAGAAATAGCTGACCTCCAGAAGCGCGCGCTTGGCGTCGGTCGCCGCCGCCGGCTGGCCCGCACCCGGAAGCTGCAACACCGGGGCGAACGCCCGCCCGACGACGAACCAGGCACCGCCCAGTAATGCCAACCATCCGCCGAGCGTCGCCGTAGCCCGGTTACCGGACACCAGCAGCAGCAGGCCGCCCACGGCCACCGCCACCCCCGGGAAAACCTCCAGCCAGCCGCGGTCCGCCGTCCAGGTCCAACCCGGGCCCGGGGTGTACGCCCAGTCGAAATAGGGCCCGATGAACGGGACCAATGCGCCCCACGCACCCAGGATGACCAAAAGCACGCCGCTGACCGCGCCACGACTGCGCGGCATCCTCAATCTGCCGGTACCTGCCCGTGAGACCACCATCGCGGACCTCCTCACACTAGGGATGCTGAGTACCCGAGGCCGACGATGGCCTAAACCGATGCGCTGTGTCACAGACCGAGGCGGGCGCGGCGATTGCGTCGGAAAGCAGCGAACCGCTCCGGTTCACCCGGATTGCGGGGCGGCGGATTCGGCGGCGTCGCCGACCGGCCCCTCAGAGGAGCGGACGCCGGTGGCGGCGTGGGTGCCCGAACCGCTGCCGCCCCACGCAGCACCGGCGTCGACACGCGTCCCATGACCACCGCCGCCAGGAAGACGATCACCGCGCCGAGCCCGGAGAAGTAGGCCAGCTCGATCAGGACCCGCCGGGCCTGCGTCGCCGCGACCGGGTTACCGATGTCGCCGATACGCAGCAGCGGCGCCAGGTGACGGCCGACCACGAACCACGCCCCGCCCAGCACCGTGATCCAGCCGCCCAGCATCGCGGTCGCCCGGTTGGCCGACAGCAGCAGAACCAGGCCCCCGAGCGCGGTCGCCGACCCCGGCAGCACCTCCAGCCAGCCGCGCGCCGCGGTCCACGTCCACGCATGATCCGGGGTATAGGCGAACCCGAACCGCGGACCCACGAACGGGGCCAGCGCACCCCCCACCCCCAACAGCATCAACAGCAGTCCACTGAGCGCACCACGACTGCGGGACATCTGCAGTCCACGCAAACCCGCCTGGGTCATCAGAATCTCCTCGGGGTGGGGCAACGGGATGTCTACCCTGTTGGGCCGACCAGTAACCGCTGGAGCACAACGGCTCCCCCCGCCGAGCGTCACCGCGATGTCACGGTCGGCGCAAGAGCTACTCGAACAGCCCGGGCGGCCCGAAGCCGCCGGCGCCGACCGGCGGCACCATCCCCAGATGTGTCCAGGCCGCCGACGTGGCGACCCGGCCTCGTGGGGTGCGGGCGATCATCCCGGCCCGCACCAGAAACGGCTCGCAGACTTCCTCCACGGTAGTGGCTTCCTCCCCCACCGCGACCGCCAGCGTGGAGACCCCGACCGGGCCGCCGCCGAAGCTGCGGGTCAGCGCCGACAGCACCGCACGGTCCAGCCGGTCCAACCCCAACTCGTCCACGTCGTACACCGCCAGCGCCGCCTTGGCGACATCACGGGTGATCACCCCGTCGGCACGCACCTCGGCGTAATCGCGCACCCGGCGCAGCAGCCGGTTGGCGATGCGTGGCGTGCCGCGCGAGCGCCGCGCCACTTCCGACGCCGCGTCGGCACCCAATTCGATGCCCAGGATGCCGGCCGAGCGCGCCAGCACCCGCTCCAGTTCGGGCGGTTCGTAGAAATCCATATGCGCGGTGAACCCGAACCGGTCGCGCAGCGGACCCGTCAACGCCCCTGACCGGGTGGTCGCCCCCACCAGCGTGAACGGCGCTACCTCCAACGGAATCGACGTTGCCCCAGGACCTTTACCGACCACGACGTCGACACGAAAGTCCTCCATCGCCAGATACAGCATCTCCTCGGCCGGTCGGGCGATCCGGTGAATCTCGTCGATGAACAGCACGTCGTGTTCGACCAGGTTGGACAGCATCGCCGCCAGGTCACCGGCCCGCTCCAGCGCCGGACCCGAGGTGACCCGCAGCGATGACCCCAGCTCGGCGGCGATGATCATCGCCAGCGAGGTCTTGCCCAGCCCGGGCGGACCGGACAGCAGGATGTGATCCGGTGTGCCGCCGCGGTTTTTGGCGCCCTCGATGACCAGTTGCAGCTGTTCGCGCACCCGCGGCTGGCCGATGAACTCCCGCAGCGAACGAGGCCGCAGGCTGGCGTCGATATCGCCTTCTCCGACGGTCAGCGCCGGAGAGACGTCCCGCTCGGCCTCACGGTCGTCGGGCTCGGTCATTTCTTGCCCAGCAGACTCAAAGCGGCGCGCAGCGCACTCGACGTCGTGGCGGCCTCATCTGCGGCCAGCACCTTGTCGGTGGCCTCCTCTGCTTGTTTAGCGGCGAAGCCAAGCCCCACAAGGGCTTCCACCACCGGGCTGCGCACCGCGTGCCCGTTGAGAGCCGAGCCAATCACCGACGGCCCCACCGGCCCGATCTTGTCGCGCAATTCCAGCACCATCCGCTCCGCGCCGCGCTTGCCGATGCCGGGCACCCGGGTCAGCGCGGTGACGTCGCCGTCGGCCAGCGCTTGGCGCAGCGCGGTCGCGTCGTAGACCGCCAACGTCGCCAGCGCGATCTTGGGTCCGATCCCCGACACCCCGATCAGCGTCAGGAACAGGTCGCGGCTATCCCCGTCGGGAAACCCGTAGAGCGTCATCGAATCTTCACGCACGATCATCGCGGTGATCAGCCGGGCCTCGGTACCGCGGCGCAGTGTGGCCAGCGTGGCGGGGGTGGCCATCACCTTGTAGCCCACCCCGGCGGCTTCGATCACCGCGTGGTCCAGCGCCACCTCGAGCACTTCCCCGCGCACTGCGGCGATCATGCTCGGGCCGCCTTCAATTTGGCGTTGTAGCGGCGGCGCTGCTCGGCGGCCAACGCTTCGGCTGCGGCCATCCGTTTGATCATCGGGGCCCGCCAGCAATGACAGATCGCCAACGCAAGCGCATCAGCGGCGTCCGCGGGTGTCGGTTTCGCTTGCAGTGCAAGGATTCTGGTGACCATCGCCGTCACCTGCGCCTTGTCCGCGGCGCCGTTTCCGGTGACCGCGGCCTTGACCTCGCTGGGGGTGTGGAAGTGCACGTCGATGTCACGCTTGGCGGCGGCCAGCGCGATCACCCCGCCGGCCTGGGCGGTGCCCATCACCGTCGACACGTTCTGCTGGGAGAACACCCGCTCGATGGCGATCACATCGGGATGATGGGTGTCCAGCCAGTACTCGACCTGTTCGCTGATCATCAGCAGGCGCTGCGCCAGGGGCTGATCGGCGGGTGTGCGGACCACGTCGACGTCCAGGGCGGTCACCTTGCGGCCCAGGCCGCCCTCGACCACTGACAGCCCGCAGCGGGTGAGCCCCGGGTCAACACCCATGACACGCACGACACGCTCCATCCTTGTCCCGAACAACTGTTCGATATCGTAGCGGCTGGGCCCGACATCGGCGGACAGGACACGCGGGGTCGCGTTGGCCGAGCGCCGCTGGAGCTGCAAGTTTCGGCCCCGCAGGGGCTGGGCTCCGATTGCCCCAACATTTAAATTGACGTCTTCGCCTATTTGAATTACCCTCGGTGTCAATATTCTAGCTAATCTAGTAAGTCTCCATATCGGCAATAATATGCCGTTTTATAGACGACCGATTACTAACGTGGAATTCCACGAAAAACCTTGCGTGTTCTAGATCAGAGTCCTAATATCCGCTCACATAACCTTCAGACTGCTCGCACGGAATCTTCCTCAATTCGGCACACCAGAGCACTCCAGAGCACTCCACAGCTACATCAGCGCACCATCCGGCAAAGCAGGGGCACTTCATGTCCCCCGGGCGCCCCAGAATATTTTCACATTTCTCCACGGGGAAGGTTCAGTCGATGTCTCGTCAGCGCTCCAACAAAGGAAACCAGCGGTCACGCAACAGCAAGATGCAGCGTCGCCGTCGCACAGTCGGTCTTACCGGTACCGCCGGTGCTTTTCTGGCGTTCGGGATGACGCCGTTAACCGCTGCACCTGCGGCGCAGGCCGATGACTTCGGCTTCCTTGACAACCTCCTGGACCCGATCATCAGCGCCATATCGGGTGTCGACCCCACGCTGGCCACGGATATGAGTGACTGGCTCGCGGGTCTGGACTCCGCGCTGAACGGGGCTTCCACCCTCGACGCGCCGAGTCTGGCCGCAACCGACTGGGCGGCGTTATACGACCAGTACGTCTACATGCCGGGCTACGAGTGGGACCAGGACTGGATCAACGGCACGACGTTCTTGGGCAACTTCACGGTGCAACTCGACGACTCGCTGAACAACTTCTGGCAGGCCATCGGCGGCCAGGGCATCCTGATCGGTAACGGGGATCCGGGCATGGACGGCGGCACGCTCGCCCAGGCCGCCGGTGGTGTCGGCGGATTGTGGTTCGGCGACGGCGGCGCGGGCGGCACCGCCGCCGATGGGAGCGGCGGCGCCGGCGGGTTGGCGTACGACGGCAACGGTGGCGCAGGCGGGGCCGGCGCCGACGGCGGTGATGGCGGCATAGGCGGCAACACGGCCTATGGCATAGGCGGCGTCGGCGGGACCGGCGGGACAGGAGTCGCCGGCGGCGACGGCGGAGCAGGTGGCGACGGCGGCAACGCGACCGGCTGGTTCTTCGGCATCGGCGGCGCCGGCGGAACCGGCGGTACCGGCGGTACGGGTGTAGCGGGAACCGACGGTTATGCCGGGTTCACCCACAGCGACACCACCGGCACCGGAACCGATGGAACCAACGGCCTGACCGGTGGCAACGGCGGGGTCGGTGGCGACGGCGGTAAGGGCGCGACGTTCCTTGGCAGCGGCGGCGCCGGCGGAGCGGGTGGCGACGGCGGAGAGGGCGGCGCAGGTGGCGCTGGCGGAGCCGGGGTCATCGTTCCGCCGAGCCCGCTCGACGCCGCGGGCACCGGTCAAGGCGGCAACGGTGGCGACGGTGGAACCGGCGGCAAGGCCGCGACCGGCGGCAATGGCGGCACCGGCGGATCCTTGGGCAGCGCAGGACTTGACGGTGCCAACGGCACCGGTGGCGCCGGCGGCACCGGTGGAGCCGGCGGCGCGGGCGGCGGCGGCGTCGCGGGGGTCGGCGACCAGCTGGTGGCCGGCAACGGCGGTGACGGCGGTGACGGCGGCACCGGCGGCGCCGGCATCGATAGCGCCGGCGGCGGCGCCGGCGGCACCGGTGGGGTCGGCGGCGCCGGCGGCGACGGCCAGGGCGTGGTCTCCCAAACTGACCCCGGCACCCTGCTGACCTCGTTCACCGCGCAGTCCGGCGGTACCGGCGGCAGCGGCGGGGCCGGCGGTACCGGCACCGGCGACGGCGCGAACGGCGCCGGCGGTGACGGCGGCGCCGGTGGGGCCGGTGCCAGCATCGGAACGGGTGCAAGCGGCGGCGCCGGCGGCGCCGGCGGCGGCGGTGGCGCGGGCACCGACAGCGGGCCCGGCTACGGCGGTGGCGGCGGCGGTGGTGGCGGCGGCGCCCTCATCGCAACCGCTACCGGCGGCGGGGTCATCAACGCCACCGCGACCGGCGGGGACGGCGGCGCCGGCGGCGCCGGCACCGATTCCGCCACCGGCGGAGCGGGCGGCACCGGCGGCTACGCGAGCGTCGAAGGCTTGAACGGCGGCACCGTCACCAACGCCACCGCCATCGGCGGCGCCGGCGCGGACGGCAGCACCGACGGCGGCACCGGCGGCGCCGGCGGCGGGGCCTTGGTTCAGGCGAGCAACACCGGTAGCACGGCCACCGGCACGGCTACCGGCGGTGCCGGCGGCGCCAGCGTTGACGGCGGCGCCGGTGGCGCGGGCGGACGCGGCACCGTGTGGGGCGGCTACGCGAACACCCCCGGCAGCTCGGCCAGCGGCAACGCGACCGGCGGCGCCGGCGGTACCGGCGACGGTACCGGCAGCACCGGCGGCGACGGCGGCAACGGCTGGGTGGTGGCCGCCACCGGATATGGCAACAACACCGCCGTCGCGAGCGGTGTCGCCACCGGCGGCGCCGGCGGCAACGGCAGCACCGGCGGCCACGGCGGTGCCGGCGGCACCGGCATCGTTGGCGCCGGCACCGGCGGTAACCCCAGCGGCGGCACCGCCCTCAACGGCACCGGCACAGGCGGCGCCGGCGGCAACGGCTACGACAGCGGTACCGGCGGCGACGGCGGCACCGGCTTCGTCATCGGCCAGTACGGCGCTGTCACCACCGGTGGTACGGCCATCGGCGGCGCCGGTGGCGACAGCGGCACCGGCGTCGGCAACGGCAACGGCGGCAACGGCGGCTACGGCTACTTGGATTCCGCTATCAACACCTCCGGCGGCGTCTCCCAGGGCGGGGCTGGTGGTGCCGGCGGCGACGGCGGTACCGGCGGGGCGCTCGGCGGGGCCGGCGGGGCCGGCGGCAACGCGCAGATGTGGCTGGGCACCGACAACACCTCCACCGGCGGAAACGGTGGGGCCGGTGGAGCAGGCGGCGCCGGCGCCGGGAACGACGGTGGCGCCGGTGGGGCCGGCGGCTATTCCAGCGTCAACGGCTACGGCCCGCTCAACTCCATCACCGACAGCTCCGCCACCGGCGGGAACGGCGGGGCCGGCGCGGATGGCGACGCCACCTCCGCCGGTGGTGACGGCGGCGACGGCGGGGCTGCATACATCGACGCCAACGGCGGTGGCACCGTCGACACCAGCAGCGCCACCGGCGGGGACGGCGGAGCCGGCGGTGCCGATGGCGGCAGCAGCGGAACCGGCGGCAACGCCTACGTCAACGCGAGCAACGGCGCCAGCATCACCGGCACCACGGTCGCGGGCAACACCGGGGGCGTCGGCACCGACGGCGGTACGGGCGGCACCGGCGGCGACGGTATCGCCGCGGCAACCGGCGCCGGCAGCAGCATCACCGGCAAGGCCACCGGCGGGGTCGGCGGACTCGGTGACGCGGGCACCGGCGGCAACGGCGGTAGCGGACAACTCATCGTCGACAGCGCCGGCGGTACGGTCGGCGGCGGCAATGCCGCTGTCGGGCAGGGTGGTAACGGTGGCGAAGGCAGCGACGGCGGCCACGGCGGCAACGGTTCCTGGGGTGAACTTGAGGCCGACGGCCAGGGCGGACTCTCCTACGGCACCTCTACCGGTGGCAACGGTGGCGATGCGACCGGCACCGGCAGCGTCGGCGGTAACGGCGGCAGTTCGGATATCGAGAGCGCCAAGACGACGCAGTTCTTCGATAACCCGACCGCCGGCGGTCCTGGCGGGACGGCCAGCGGTACGTCGACCGGCGGTGACGGCGGTGCGGCCAGCACCGGCGGCCACGGCGGTGCCGGCGGTAAGGCCAGCATCGCGGCCGGCGGCGAGGATGCCGTCGCCAGCGGCACCGCGCAAGGCGGCACCGGCGGCGCCGGTTCCGGCGGCGGCCAGGGCGGCGCGGCGGGCTGGAGCCGGGTGAACGCACTGGGCGCCAACAGTCTGGCCACCGGCGACGACGCCACCGGCGGCGACGGTGGTGCCGGTGCCCTCCTCGGCACCGGCGGCAACGGTGCCGACGGCAATGTCGCCGCGGGTCTCGACAGCACCGGGACGTCCACCGACCACCCGACGGTGACCAACTCCTCGGGCACCGGAGGCGATGGCGGTAGCGGCACCGGCTCCGGCCACACCGGCGGAAACGGCAGCGAGGGCGATGTCTACGCCATCAACGCCCAGGTTATCGACGACCAACACACCGTCGGCACGGGCGGGGCCAACAATCCGTAGCCCCGAACGCGTCCCCCTGATCACCTCGTGATCAGGGGGACGCTTGTCTTGCGGTAGACCAGCCAGCGCAGCTCGACCGGGGATTCGTCGCGGGTGACGTCGAACACGTCCAGTCCGCTGGCCCAGCCATCGAACCAATCGGTCGGCGGCCAGGCCCCCTCGGGCAGGTGGGTTTTCTCGTAGTCGTAGGCGGAGTCGTCGCTGACGAGTTCGAGCGGCAGCGCGGCCAGCGCACCCGCCAGCTCGTCTCGCGTGAAGATCATGGTGTTGCACTGCTGGCCGAGTTCTCGCGCGGCATCATCGGGTGCATAGCCCGGGTGCGCGAGGAAGGTGTTGAACACCAGCTGCCCACCGACCGCCAGGCAATCCGCGGCAAGTTCGAACAGGCCACGCAGTTCGTTCACCGTCCGGAAATCGGGTACCACCTCAGCGGCCACCATCAGCTGGTAGTCCTCGTGAACACCCTCCATCGCGGTGAACACGTCACTTTGGATCACCCGGATGTCGAGCGAATCCTGTTGGGCCCCAGAACGAATGATGTCCGCGAAGGCCGGCGCCATTTCGACCGCATCCACCGGGTGGCCGCGCCGGGCCAGCGCCAGCGCGTTGCGCCCGGTCCCGGCGCCGACATCGAGCACCCGATGGGCCCGCGGATCGGCGGCTTGCTCCGCCAACGCCCATACGCGTGCATCCGGTTCGCTCCCGAACAGGGGTCCCTCGCGCGTGTCGAGCCAGCGGTCGTATTGCACGTCGAGCGGTGACCACTCGGCTTGGACTCGATAGTGCAGCGCCGTACCGAAAGGAACCTGGTAGGACACGACGATGTTCGACCGCGAGGGTGCCTTGAACGCCTTGCCCAGCTCGGCCCGCAGCACCTTGGTGAGCTGAGCGGTCTCTTCAGGGCTGTAATGCACACCCAGGCCGGCGAAGATGTGCTCGCAGATTCTGACGTATTCATCGAGCAGGCCTGGAACGGCGGGCAGCACGATTTGACCCTCCGCCACCATCCGGCGATACAGGCGTCGAGTCATCGCCGCACGCAGGGTCAACGGATCGAAGATCACTGACCGATCCTGCACCACACGCGCACGTTGCGCCCGTTACGCCTCGGCCGCGGCAACCTGACCGCTGGCCGCCGCCTCCTGCAACGCCTGGTAGTCGCGTTCGTTCTGATCGGCGTAGCCGCCCGCGAACCGGGCCAGCGCCTCGTCCGCGGTGTCACCGGATCCCAGATAGCCCGCGATCGCGATCCGGTCACCGGAACGACCGTGCGCCCGGGCCAACACCCGTCCACACGCCCGGCCATAGCCGGCCAGCACTTTCGGGCCCATCGCCTCCACCGCCGCCGAACCCTTCATATCCCAGAGCTGACGCACGTAGTAGTCACCGTCGTGGCCGTCTGGACCGGCGGCGTGCAACCAACCCAGCAGGGTGTCGCTGGCCGCCTGGATCAGCCGCTGCCCTTCCACGACTCGCTGGCCGCAGTTGGGATACAGGCTGGGCTGCAGGTAGCCCTCCAGCACCGACAGCTGCGCCTCCTTGACCTGCATCAGCAGCGCATCGTCGTCGTCGCGACCCAGCATCAGCACCACCCAGCAGTGGGTGCCCACGCTGCCCACACCGACGACTTTGTGGGCCATCCCGACATAGTCGTAGCGGCCGGCCAGCACGCGGCGATGGCTGGGCAGGCTGTCCATATACGTTTCGATCAGCTCGCCCATCTGCTGGTTGTAGGCAGCGGCCAGATCCGGCGCGACGAGCTCTTCGACGGGTACCAGCAACGGCGGATCACTGGCCAGGCAACGCTTTCCATCGACCACCCGGGTCAGCTTCGAGACCGCCCGCCGCCCGTCGCGGGAACGTGCCTTGGCGGCGGCGCGCTGAATCTCCTTGCCCAGCTTCGGATCGACACTGTCGATCAGCGCATCGTCGACGACGGCCTGCGCGTACCACATGTCCAGCTCGCCCAGCGCGGCAAGCTCACGCATCTGGATCCGGTAGGCCTGCGCACAGTCGCGTACCACGGCGTGCTGTTGGTCAACGCCAAATCCGTTGCTGCGGGCCAAGACCGCCAAACTGGCCACCAGCCGTTTGAGATCCCACTCCCACGGCCCGGCCAGGGTTTCGTCGAAGTCGTTGACGTCGAATACCAGGCTGCGCTCCGGGGTGGCGAACAACCCGAAGTTCGACAGGTGCGCATCGCCGCACAGCTGTACCGGCAGCCCGGTGTGCGCCCCGGCGGCCAGATCGGAGGCCATGATCAGCGCCGCACCCCGGAAGAAGGCGAACGGCGACACCAGCATCCGCTGATATCGGATCGGCACCAGCTCGGGCACCCGGGTGACCGCTTGGGATTCCAGCAGCGCCACCGGATTCGGCCGATCCAGCGCCGGTTCGTAGTCTGCCAGAGCTGAACGCGGCAAAGCGACCCGCCGCGACCGGCCGAAGTCGTGTCGATCCGCGGCTGTCATGCCCGGAGTTTAGGTTCTACATCCGCCTGCGCTGCTGAAAACGACGTCCAGATTGACTTATCGCCCCGCAAAACGGGGTTTTGTGAAATTTAGGCGTCGATCTCAGCAGCGACCGGACCTACTCCTCGTCGAGTGCCGCGGCGACCTCGTCGGAGATGTCCACGTTGGTGTAGACGTTCTGCACGTCGTCGCTGTCCTCGAGCGCGTCGACCAGCTTGAACACCTTGCGGGCGCCTTCCACGTCGACCTGCACGCTGACCGACGGCTGGAACCCGGCCTCCGCCGAGTCGTAGTCGATGCCGGCTTCGACCAACGCCGACCGCACCGCGACCAGATCGCCGGGTTCGGAAATCACCTCGAAGCTGTCGCCCAGATCGTTGACATCCTCGGCACCGGCTTCCAGCACCGCAGCCAGCACGTCGTCCTCGCTGAGCCCGTTCTTGCCCAGCGTCACCACGCCCTTACGGGCGAACAGGTAGGCCACCGAACCGGGGTCGGCCATGTTGCCGCCGTTGCGGGTCATCGCCACCCGCACTTCGCTTGCGGCGCGGTTGCGGTTGTCGGTCAGACACTCGATCAGCACCGCCACCCCGTTGGGGCCGTAGCCCTCGTACATGATGGTCACGTAGTCGGCGCCGCCGGCTTCCTCACCGGCGCCGCGTTTGCGGGCCCGCTCGATGTTGTCGTTGGGCACCGAGGACTTCTTGGCCTTCTGGATGGCGTCATACAGCGTCGGGTTTCCGGCCGGGTCACCGCCGCCGGTTCGGGCGGCGACCTCGATGTTCTTGATCAGCCGGGCAAACTCCTTGCCACGGCGCGCGTCCTTGACGGCCTTCTGGTGCTTGGTCGTGGCCCACTTGGAATGGCCGCTCATCGCTCGCCTACCTCACTGTTACTTCAAGAAGTTCGCTCGCCGAGTCTACGGGTCACCCGCTGCGCACCCCAGCGGACTCCCCCGGGCCCCGTCAGCCCAGGTCGCGCGCTGGGGGCTGCTCGGGCGGGAAGAAACCGGGCACCCATCGCTCGATCAGCGCGGCGTAGTCGACATGGGCATCGAGCTGCACGGCCACCCCCACCAGGCCCCCGAGGGTGCGCAGCAACATCACGTAGCCGGCCGGGATGGTCAGCTGCCGGGCGACCTTGAACCGATCACCGAACCCTTCCTCGAACGGATCCGAGGTCGCCAACGCCGTCTTCTGGAACCACGCCCGGGTGAAGTGGAATTCGCCGGAGCGCAGCGGGTCGATGTAGGCCCACAGCGGGCCCAGGTACTCCACCAGCTGCTCAGAGCTCAGGTTGTAGCTGTGCGGCATGAAGCCGAGCTGCTTGAGCAGCCGGATCGCCTCGTCCCATTGTTCGTCGCGTGCCCAGCAGAGCAGTTCACCGAACTCGGGCGGGATCCCGCCGGCATGCTCGGCCACCGCGCCGAAGTCGATGACACCCAGCCGGCCGTCGCCGAGCATCATGAAGTTGCCCGGGTGCGGGTCGGCGTGCACCAGGCCGACCCGTGCCGGCGAGCTCAGGGTGAACTCCAGCAGCAACGCGCACGCCGCGTCGCGTTCGGCGCGGGTGCCTTCGGTGATGATCTGCGAGAGTCGCCGGCCCTCAACCCATTCGGAGATGATGGCCTTCGGCGAGCTGGCCACCACGGCCGGCACGAAGAATTTCGGGTCGTCGGCGTACGCCTTGGCGAAGGCACGCTGATTGTCGGCCTCCTGCCGATACTCCAGCTCCTCCTCGACGCGTTCGCTGACTTCGGCGATGATCCGGTCCACATCGGCTCGCGGCACGATCTGCTTGACGATCCAGCTGGCCCGTCGGATCAGTTTCAGGTCGGCGCGCAGCGCCTCGTCGGCACCCGGGTATTGGATCTTGACCGCGACCTCGCGGCCGTCCTTCCAGATGGCCCTGTGCACCTGACCGATGCTGGCGGAGGCGACCGCGGTGTCATCGAACGATTCGAAGCGATCGCGCCATTTGGTGCCGAGTTGGGCGTCGAGCACCCGGTGCACCTTGGCGGCCGGTAGCGGCGGCGCCTCGCTTTGCAGCTTGACCAGCGCCTCGCGGAACGGGTCGGCGAACTGCGGAGGGATCGCTGCTTCCATCACCGACAGCGCCTGGCCGACCTTCATGGCGCCACCCTTGAGCTCACCCAGCACCTTGAACAGCTCGTCGGCGGCCTTTTCCAGGAGCTCGGCGTTGACCTCCTCCTTGGACTTGCCGGTCATCCGCTTGCCCACACCCAACGCGGCGCGACCGGCCACCCCTGCCGGCAGGCTCGCCAACTTCGCGACCCGGCCCAACCGTCCCCGCACGATGTCTGCCATCCGCCCATCATGCCTGGCCGCCGCCGCTGGTGGTACCGCCGGTACCGCTATCGGGTCGGCACGGGTACCCGCGCTTTCAGGCCCGGCCGGTGACGATGTCGACGAACAACCGGTGGATACGGCGATCGCCGGTCATCTCCGGGTGAAACGACGTCGCCAGCACCGGACCCTGGCGCACCGCCACCGGATGCCCGCCCGCGCGGGCCAGCACCGCCACCTCGGGCCCGACCCGCTCCACCCAAGGGGCGCGAATGAACACCGCGTGCACCGGATCGTCCAACCCGGCGAACTCCAGATCGCCTTCGAAGGAATCGACTTGACGGCCGAACGCGTTGCGTCGCACCGTGATATCGATCCCGGACAGCGGAAGTGCGACGCGTTCGCCGGTTCCGGCATCCAGGATTTCGGTGGCCAGCAGGATCATCCCGGCGCACGATCCGTACGCCGGCAGCCCGTCGGCCAGTCGTTTCCGCAGCGGTTCCAGCAGATCCAGTTCACGCAACAGGTGACTCATCGTGGTGGACTCCCCACCCGGAATGACCAGCGCGTCGACCGAGTCCAGCTCGTCACGGCGGCGCACCGACACCGGATCGGCTCCGGCATCGGCCAGCGCTGCGAAATGTTCCCGGGTGTCGCCCTGCAGGGCCAGCACTCCGACGCGGGGGCTCCCGTTCACGACGGCGTGAAGCCGCGCGGGTAGCGGGTCAGGCCCTCCTGCATCACCGCAGCCACCATCTCTCCGCGCTGGTTGAAGATCTTGCCCTGGGTCAGTGACCGGCCGGCTCCCGCCGACGGCGAGGACTGGTCATACAGCAGCCACTCATCGGCCCGAAACGGTCGCATGAACCACATCGCGTGGTCCAGCGACGACACCTCCAGGTGGTCCCTCTCCCCGGGGTGAATCGACCAGGACGTGCCCAGCAGGGTCAGGTCGCTCATGTAGGCCAGGGCGCAGATGTGCAGGACCGGGTCGTCCGGCAGCGGGTCGCGGTGGCGGAACCACACCTGCTGCTCGGCGATCTTGCCCGGCATGTGCGGCAGCTGATCGCGCGGCACCCGGCGCAGGTCCCATTCCTCGAACTGCCGGAAGCCTTCGTCGTCGAAGGCGATCATCGCGCTGATGGGCGGCATGTCCTCGGGAGACGGCGCACCGGGCATCGCGTCTTGGTGGCTGATGCCGTGCTGAGCGACCTGGAACGACGCCGACATGTGGAAGATGGCCTCGCCGTGCTGCACCGCACTGACCCGGCGAGTGCAGAACGAGCCGCCGTCGCGCACTCGCTCGACCAGGAACACGGTGGGCGCCACCGGATCTCCGGGCCGCAGAAAATATCCGTGCAGGGAGTGGACCTGGTAGCGCGGGTCCACGGTGCGCACGGCCGACACCAGAGACTGTCCGGCGACCCGGCCTCCGAAGGCACGGTTCCGCGCGCCGGGGGTGGTGTTGACCACCGTGCTTCGGAAGATGTTGATCTCGAGTTGCTCGAGATCAAGGATCTCTTCGATCGCCATACAGGTTGTATTACCAGCCGCGCTCGGCCAGCCGGTGCGGTTGCGCGATCTCCTCGACGTTGATGCCGACCATGGCCTCGCCCAGGCCGCGCGACACCCGCGCCAGCACGTCCGGGTCGTCGTAGAAGGTGGTGGCCTTGACGATGGCAGCGGCGCGCGACGCCGGGTCGCCGGATTTGAAGATGCCCGAGCCGACGAACACACCCTCGGCACCGAGTTGCATCATCATCGCCGCGTCGGCGGGGGTGGCGATACCGCCGGCGGTGAACAGCGTGACCGGCAGCTTCCCGGCCCGGGCCACCTCGGCGACCAACTCGTAGGGGGCTTGCAGGTCTTTGGCCGCGACATAGAGTTCGTCGTCGCCCAACGTGCCCAGCCGGCGGATCTCCGCGCCGATCGTCCGCATGTGGGTGGTGGCGTTGGAGACATCCCCGGTGCCCGCCTCGCCTTTGGAGCGGATCATCGCCGCGCCCTCGGTGATCCGGCGCAGCGCCTCACCGAGGTTGGTGGCCCCACACACGAACGGCACGGTGAACTTCCACTTGTCGATGTGGTTGGTGTAGTCCGCGGGGGTGAGCACCTCGGATTCGTCGATGTAGTCCACCCCGAGGCTCTGCAGGATCTGCGCCTCGACGAAGTGCCCGATGCGGGCCTTGGCCATCACCGGGATGGTGACCGCGGCGATGATGCCCTCGATCATGTCGGGGTCGCTCATTCGCGACACCCCGCCCTGGGCGCGGATGTCGGCGGGCACACGTTCCAGGGCCATCACCGCGACGGCGCCGGCACCCTCGGCGATGCGGGCCTGCTCGGGGGTGACGACATCCATGATGACGCCGCCCTTGAGCATCTCGGCCATCCCCCGCTTAACCCGCGCCGTTCCGGTCTGCCCGCCGGCGGGCGATCCGTTCTGCGCCGCGCTGTCCACTGATGCTTCTCCTTGCTGACCCGGGATACTCGCTCAGTGTAGTGGGCAGCCGCCAGCGGATTTCGGGCCTCGCCGCTGCAGCGCTACAGCGGTGTTACTCGGATGCCACGAAGACCGGTCCGGCCGGTGGCGGATCGGCGACCAGCGCGGGCAACACGAACACCCGCACGTAGCGACGGACCTGCTCGGCGTCATCGACGCCGGGAATCAGCCCCAGCA
Source organism: Mycobacterium sp. NGS50 (assembly GCF_059812545.1). NCBI lineage: Bacteria > Bacillati > Actinomycetota > Actinomycetes > Mycobacteriales > Mycobacteriaceae > Mycobacterium > Mycobacterium sp. NGS50. The sequence continues at coordinate 12,704 of NZ_JCALCW010000024.1, read as the reverse complement.
GCAGCCCCAGGGCGACCGACAGCACGAAACGGGCGGCGTCCCCGGGTAGAAGCCCGGCCCGCAAATACTCGCCCGCCTCCGCAAACCCCAGCTCGTACTGCCCGGCCAGCATCTCGCTCAACGTCGCCGACTCAGCGATCAGCGCGGCAACGTTGCCCTCCTCGGTGTGCTCGGAGATCACCCGCAGCAGCGGGTCTTGACCGACTTCGGTGGCCACGATCACCAGCGACTCGGTCACCAGTTCGGCGGGGTCAGCCGCCGTCTGGAGCCGGGTGGCGATCTCGGCCATCTTGCGCGCGGCGACCCGCACCACCAGCGCGTCCAGCAACTCATCTCGGGTGGCGAAGTGCCGATAGATCACGCCGCGGGTGTAACCGGCCTCGCGTGCGATGGCCTGCATCGTCGATGCCCGGTAGCCACGCTGGCCGAAGGATCGTTCGGCGGCATCGAGCAGCAACTCGCGGGCATGCTCGGGCGGATTGCCGCCGCCGGGCGGGCGGCCCCGTCCCCGCACCGTCATCGCCTGCCCCTCGCGTCGAATCGCCTCGCCGACATATATGGACATCTCCGTTCAAATGTTTATTATTGGTGGAAGGTGCGTTTCCAACGAAGGGATCGTCGCATGGTTGCTACGTTTGCCGGAGTACCCGAGCAGCGCGACTGGCAGGCGGTGTTGGGTTCGTGGCGGCTGCTGGTCAATCCGGGCAAGAATCAAGGCTGGTCATTCGAGCTGATCGTAGGCCTGGCGGCCCCCATCCTGGCGCGCAGCTACCACCAACTGCGGGCGCATCCCAACGGCCGGCGTTTGTTCGCCGAGAAGCCGGATTTGCTCGCCGTGCTCGGCGACGATGACTACCTGGCGTCGCTGCCGGTCGGGTCGCTGGGCCATGCCTACCGGTCGTTTCTGCGTACCAACCGGCTGGACGCCGGCGTGTTCGACGTGGACACGGTGATAAGGCCGATCGCCGAACGCCGGGGCTGGGATGACGACTTCTTCTACATGATCCGGCGCGGGACCGCCCTGCACGACATGTTCCACACCCTGGGCGGCTACGGCCCCGACATCGGCGGCGAGTTCGGCAACCTCGGCTTCCACTGCGGCCAGATGGAGCCGTCGGGTGCGCTCAAGGCGCTCACCCTCGCCGGGCTCGGGTCCATCATCCCGGTTTCGCCGCGTCGCAAATTGCGCTACTTCCGCGAGGCGGTTCGCCGCGGGCAGCGTGCCGACAACCTGATGGCCGCCCCCTACGAGGAACTCCTGGACAAGCCGATCACCGAGGTGCGGGAGTTGCTCGGGGTCGAGCCGACGCGGCGCGCCCACCGCGACGGGCACATGTTCGTCGGCTGGATGCCGCCGGGGATGAAACCGCCGACGCGATGGGACTACGACGCGGTGCTGCAGAGCGCGTAGCTCACATGGTCAACACCATGCGGTAGCGGGCCCTGCCCTCCGCCATGGCGGCATAGGCCTCCGCGGCGTGGTCCAGCGGCCGCTCTTCGATGCGTGCCCGCACCCCGGACAGCACCGCGAACTGCATGGTCTCCTCGACGTCGCGTGCGGTGCCGGACGGGTGGCCCACCACGCTGAGCCCGGGCGAGATCAGCTGCACCGGGGAGATGGGCAGTGGATCGGGGGTGACGCCGATGATCACCAGCTCACCCCGTGGCGACAGCCCGCCGAGCGTGTCTGCCATGGCGCGCGAATTGGCGGCGGTGGCCAGCACCACCGACGCGCCACCGAGGTCCCGCAGCGCGGCCGCCACATCGCCCGCCGTCGAGTCGATGTAGTGATGGGCGCCGAGTGCTCGGGCATCCTCGGCTTTGGCGGCGCCGCGGGCGATGGCGATGGTTTCAAAACCCATGGCCCGGGCGAACTGGACCCCGAGGTGGCCCAGGCCGCCGAGGCCGAGCACCGCGACGCGATCACCGGCGATCGCGCGCGTCGAGCGCAGTGCGTGATACGTGGTCACTCCCGCGCAACCCATCGGGGCGGCCTCGGCGAACGACAGACCGTCGGGAATCTTGGCCAGCGCGTTGGCCGGAACCGTCACCGACTCCGCATATCCGCCCGGGTAGTGCCAGCTGGGCACCTGCCCATTGGCGCAGTGGATGAAATCACCTTTTCGGCAAGGGATGCAGTGGTTGCAGTGACCGCCGAACCAGCCCACCGCGACCCGGTCGCCGACTTCCCAGCCCGCCACGGCCGCTCCGAGTTCGGCGATGGTGCCCGCGATTTCGTGCCCGGGGGTCAGCGGCCAGGTGAGGCCGGGGAACCCGCCGTTGACGATGCCGTGGTCGGTACCGCAGACCCCGCAGGCCGCGACGGCGATGCGCACCTGATGTCGCAGCGGGGCGATGGTTTCGGTTTCGACGACGGCCAGCTCCCCGCCGGCGGATGCTACGTGGACGGCGCGATGGGTCGGCATCGGCTCATCGTAAGCACTGACCCACCACGTCGCGAGGGTGACCACCATGCCGGGGTATGACGCCGTGCATGCGTACAGGTGCGCACCCTCGTGGCGGGGATGCTCACTCGATTGACCGTGGGCCTTCACCGGGGCGCGGGCTGTCCGCCAGGGTGTTCGCCTCATCCAGTAGCTCGGCGAGCTGGCGCGGATACACCGTCTGGCCGGCGTCGGACAGCTCCGCGATGGCGGCGGCATCACACCAGCGATACCCGTGCAGGTAGCGCTGCTCAAGGCCGGTGCGCCCGGCGTCGGAGGGCTCGAAGCGCCGGGTACGGCACACGAAGAAGAACTCCTGGCTGTCGATTTCGGCGCCGTTGAACTCGAATCTCGCGTCGCGGCGCCAGACCGGCCCGATCAGCTCGGCCGCATCCACCCGCAGTCCGGTTTCCTCGGCCAACTCGCGGACCGCGGCGCGGGCCAGCCGCTCCCCCGGCCGCACCTGACCGCCGACGGTGAACCACCAGCGCGAGGAATCGGGTCCGGGCAGGGCCGGGTCCGACCCACACAGCAGCAGCACCGCGCCGTCGTCGTCGAGCAGCGCGACCCGCGCCGACGTGCGCGGGACCCGGTGATCGGTGTGCGCGACCGCGGCGACCGCGTCGGGCCGCTCGGCGATCTCGAAGTAGCTGGGCAGCGGGGCCCGCCCGCCCAGCCGGAGCATTCCCACCACCGGCCGTTCCCGCAACGCGAGCGTGTCGCGTACCGCATCGTTGTGGAATCGGCGGGCCAGCAGCACCCGGGCCTCGGCGTCGGCCAGTTCGGCGACCAGTGCGGCCGGCAATGCTGCCGGATCAACCAGCGCCAGCGCCGCCGACAGCTCGTTCTCGGCCGACTCCCGGGCGATCCGGGGCGCACGTTCGGCGGTATCAGCCAAGGCCGCCAACCGCTTTCCCTCCGGCGCACCGTGGTAGGCGTCGACAGCCACCGCGCGGGCCACCACCGAGCGGCGGGCCAGCGCCGCGTCCAGCGCCTGCCAGGACAGGTCGCCGCGGACGTGCAGCCGGTCCAGCCGATGCGCCGTCTGGTAGGCCCAGCCGCCGAGCAGCAGCAGCACCAGAACGACCAGCAGCGCGAGCGCCACGACCGCCGAGATCATCAACTGGCCACCTGCACCTTGCTGCCCGGACTGACCACGGTTTCGTAGACCCGCATGATCTGGGCAGCCACCACCGGCCAGTCGTAGCGGCGCACCGCCGTGGAGCCGGCCTCGACGTAGCGTGCGGCCAGTGCATCATCCTCGAGCACCTCGGCCAGCCCGGCTGCCAGCGCTGCCTCGTCGCCGACCGGCACCAGCCGACCGGCCTCGCCATCGCCCAGCACCCGCCGGAAAGCGTCAAGGTCGCTGGCCACGACCGCGGTGCCGGCGGCCATCGCTTCGACCAGCACGATGCCGAAACTCTCCCCGCCGGTGTTGGGCGCGCAGTACACGTCGGCGCTGTGCAACGCCGATGCTTTCTCGGCATCGTCGACCTGCCCGAGGAACCGCAGATGTCCCGCCAAATCTCCGGCCCGGCTGCGCAATTCATCCTCGTCACCGGGTCCGACGATCAACACCTGCACGTCGGGTATCCGCTGCACCAGCGCCGGCAGCGCCCCGAGTAGTACCGCCATCCCCTTTCGGGATTCGTCGTAGCGGCCCACGAACAGCACGGCACGGCCCGGCCGCGGATAACCATCCAGCAGTGGAGCCGACGAGAACGCGGCGACGTCAACACCATTGGGGATCTCCACCGCATCGGTTCCCAGCGCCTCCATCTGCCAGCGCCGGGCCAGGTCGGACACCGCGATGCGTCCGATGATCTTCTCGTGCATCGGCCGCAGGAAGGACTGCACGACGCTCAGTGTCAGCGACTTGGTCGTCGAGGTGTGAAACGTCGCCACAATCGGGCCCTCGGCCACGTTCAGCGCCAGCATCGACAGGCTGGGAGCATTCGGCTCGTGCAGGTGCAGCACATCGAAATCGCCCTCGGAAAGCCATTTCTTGACCTTGCGGTGGGCGGCCGGGCTGAGCTGAAGCCGAGCCACCGACCCGTTGTACGGGATGGCGACGGCCTTGCCGGCCGAGACGACGTAGTCCGGCAGCGCCACGTGCGGTGACGCCGGCGCCAGCACGCTGACCCCATGGCCTCGCTCGCGCAGCACCGCGGCCAGTTGCAACACGTGTGCCTGTACCCCGCCAGGCACGTCGAACGAGTAGGGGCACACCATGCCGATCCGCATCAGCGCTCCTCCAACCGGGCCCGTCGCTCGTCGGACAGGTCGGCCAGCCACTGGGGTTGCAGCATGTGCCAGTCGGCGGGATGCGCGCCGATGTTGCGGGCGAACTGGTCGGCGAGCGCCTGGGTGATGACACCGACGTCGCCGCTGCTGGTGTCCAGTGGTGGATGCAGGTTGACCCGCCAGCCGCGGCGGGTGAACCAGCAGTGGGCCGGTACCAGTGCCGCTCCGGTCTCGATGGCGAGTTTGGCCGGGCCGGCCGGCATCCGGGTGGGTTCACCGAAGAAGTCGACCGGCACCCCGGAGCGGGTCAGGTCGCGATCCGCCATCAGGCACACCGGCCGGTTGTCGGCCAATCGTTCGGCCAGCACCTCGAACGGCGGCCGCGCGCCACCCGACAACGGCAGCACCTCGAACCCGAGGCTTTCCCGGTAGTCGACGAAACGCCGGTACAGCGACTCGGGTTTGAGCCGCTCCGCGACGGTGGTGAACCTGCCGTGGGTCTGGACCAGCCACACCCCGGCCATGTCCCAGTTCCCGCTGTGCGGCAGCGCCAGCACGACGCCACGCCCGGCCGCCAGCGCGGCGACCACGTTGTCCTTGCCGGTGACCGCGGCGTCCAGCTGCGGGGCCAGCGCGGCATGGTCCATCGACGGCAGCCGGAACGCCTCGCGCCAGTAGCGGCCGTAGGAGGCCAACGAGGCCCGCATCAGCGACGCCGGCACGAATTTCGGTGCGACGCCGATGACCCGGGCCAGGTTCTTGCGCAGCTGCTCTGGACCGCCTCCGAGCGCCGCGTAGCGGGCACCGGCGTCGAACACGTTGCGGGCTGCGAACTCTGGCATGGCGCGCACCATCCGCCAGCCGGTGGCATACCCCCAGTCGGTCAGCTGCCCCTCCAGCAGGCTTCGCCCGGGCAGCTCCCACCCGGCCGGGACCTCGCTCACGGCTCGGGCTTCTCGCGGCGCTGGTCCGGGTCCGCCGGCTGCAACGGTTGCGCCGCACCGGGCGATATCCGCACCGCGTGCAACCGCTGCGCGCAGGTGATCAGACTGGCCGCGGCCAGCCCCCACACGGCGATCGGCAGCGCCGGTGCCAGCGGGATGACCGGCAGGTCGGACAGTCCCGCGCCGGTCAGCACGATGATCAGCCGCTCCTGGCGCTCGATCAGCCCGCCGTCACCGCGCAGCCCGCTGGCCTCGGCCCGGGCCTTGATGTAGGAGATCACCTGCGAGGTCACCAGACAGATCAGCGTCGCCACCATGAGCGACGGGCTGTGCAGCCCGAACGCGGCCCACCACAGCAACCCGGCGAACACCGCGCCGTCGCTGATCCGGTCGCAGGTGGCGTCCAGCACGGCGCCGAACCGGGTACCGCCGCCGCTCTGCCGCGCCATCGCCCCGTCAACCAGGTCGAACATCACCCAGAACCAGATCACCAGCGCGGCAGCGAACAAGTGTCCGCTGGGAAACAGCGTGAGCGCGGACAGCACCGCGGCAGCGGTGGCGAAGATCGTCACGCCGTCGGCGGTGAAGCCCATCCGCAGCAGGGCCCGGCCCACCGGGTTGGTCAGCCCGGACACCGAGGCCCGCGACAGGAAGCTGAACGCGCTCATGACTGTCTGGCCCATTCGGCGGCCAGCAGCGCCCGGGTGTCGCGCAACAGCTGCGGGATCACCTTGGAGTTGCCGACGATCGTGATGAAGTTGGCGTCGCCGCTCCACCGCGGCACCACGTGCACATGCAGATGTTCGGCCAGCGAGCCGCCCGCCGAGGATCCCAGGTTCAGGCCGACATTGAACCCGTGTGGCCGTGAAACCGCCTTGATCACCCGAATCGCCTTCTGGATGAACGCCATCAGCTCGGCGCTCTCGGTGTCGGTGAGGTCCTCCATCTCCGAGAAGCGCCGGTAGGGCACCACCATCAGGTGCCCGGGGTTATACGGGTACAGGTTCAGCACCGCGTACACCTGCTCACCGCGGGCCACCACCAGGCCGTCCTCATCGGACAGTGTCGGGATGTCGGTGAAGGGCCGTTCGGATCGGGCCGACCCCGACGCGTCGCGCTGCAGCGGGGCCTCGGCGAGGTACGTCATCCGGTAGGGCGTCCACAGCCGCTCCAGATGATCGGGGCGCCCGACGCCTCTGTCGGTCACGGTCGCCGTCTCCTCGCGCGAGCGCTCGTCGTCGCCACCACGGGAGTCCGCCACGGTCGCCGTCTCCTCGCGCGCGTCGTGCTCGGCCTCGCTCACGTCGCGCCGCCCACCTTCACCAGATCTGCTGTGGGAACGCTGTTTTCGCGTTCAGCGATCCACCGAACGATCGCGGCGACGGCCTGATCGCGGGGAACCCCGTTGATCTGGGTGCGGTCGGGGAACCGGAAGCTGACCGCTCCGGCCTCGACATCGCGGTCACCGGCCAGCAGCATGAACGGCACCCGCTGGTTGGTGTGGGTGACGATCTTCTTGGCCATCCGGTCGTCACCGGAGTCGACGTCCACTCGTACCCCGGCGGTCTTCAACTGCGCGGCAACAGATTGCAGGTAGGGCACATGCTCGTCGGCGACGGGGATACCGACCACCTGCACCGGGGCCAGCCAGGCCGGAAACGCGCCGGCGTAGTGCTCGGTGAGCACCCCGAAGAACCGCTCGATCGAGCCGAACAACGCCCGGTGGATCAGCACCGGCCGCTGCCGCGTCCCGTCGGCCGCGGTGTATTCCAAGTCGAAGCGGTCCGGCATGTTGAAGTCCAGCTGGATGGTCGACATCTGCCAGGACCGCCCGAGCGCGTCTTTGACCTGCACCGAAATCTTCGGCCCGTAGAACGCCGCGCCGCCCGGGTCCGGAACCAGTTCCAGCCCGGACGCCTCGGCGACCTCCCGCAGCGTGTCGGTTGCCTCGTCCCACACTTCGTCGGACCCGACGTATTTCTCCGGATCCTTCGTGGACAGCTCCAGGTAGTAGTCGTTCAACCCGTAGTCGGCGAGCAGATCCAGCACGAACTGCAGCAACGAGGTCAGCTCGTTGCGCATGTCCTCGCGGGTGCAGTAGATGTGGGCATCGTCTTGGGTCATGCCGCGCACCCGGGTCAACCCGTGCACCACACCGGAGCGTTCGTATCGGTACACGGACCCGAATTCGAAGAGCCGCAACGGAAGTTCCCGATACGAACGCCCCCGGGCGCGGTAGATCAGGTGGTGCATCGGGCAGTTCATCGGCTTCAGGTAGTAGTCCTGGCCCGGCTTGCGCAGCTCACCGTCGTCGCTGTATTCGGCGTCGATGTGCATCGGCGGGTACATGCCGTCGCGGTACCACTGCAGGTGCCCGGAGGTCTCATACAGGTGAGACTTGGTGATGTGCGGGGTGTTGACGAACTCGTATCCGGCCTCGATGTGCTTGCGCCGCGAGTAGTCCTCCAACTCGCGACGCACGATGCCGCCCTTGGGATGGAAAACCGGTAGACCCGAACCGATTTCGTCGGGGAAGCTGAACAGGTCGAGCTCGACGCCGAGCTTGCGGTGATCCCGACGCTGCGCCTCCTCGATCACCTCGAGGTGGCGATCCAATGCCTCTTGCGACTCCCAGGCGGTGCCGTAGATGCGTTGCAGGCTGGCGTTTTTCTGGTCACCGCGCCAGTACGCCGCCGAGGAACGGGTGAGGGTGAACGCCGGAATGAAGCGGGTGGTCGGGATGTGCGGGCCGCGACACAGGTCACCCCAAACCCGTTCCTTGGTACGCGGATTGAGATTGTCGTAGGCGGTCAGCTCGTCGCCGCCCACCTCCATGATCTCCGCGTCGCCGGACTTGTCGTCAACCAGTTCCAGCTTGTAGGGCTCGTTGGCCAGCTCGGTGCGGGCCTGGTCCTTCGACTCGTAAACCCGCCGGGCGAACAGCTGGCCGTCCTTGACGATCGCCCGCATCCGCTTTTCCAGGGCTGCCAGGTCGTCCGGGGTGAACGCCTCGGGCACATCGAAGTCGTAGTAGAAACCGTCGGTGATCGGCGGGCCGATGCCCAGCTTGGCCGCCGGGAACAGCTCCTGTACGGCCTGGGCCAGCACATGAGCGCAAGAATGCCGGATCACGCTGCGACCGTCGTCGGTGTTGGCCGCGACCGGGGTGACCTCGACGTCGGCATCGGGGATCCAACTCAGGTCGCGCAGCTTGCCCTCGGCGTCGCGCACCACCACGATCGCGTCCGGGGCGCCACGGCTGGGCAACCCGGCGTCGCGCACCGCGGCGGCGGCGGTGGCCCCGGCAGTCACCCGGATCGGAGCTTGCGGGGAGCGCAAGGCCGGCGCAGCCGGGCGCGCCGGGTCGCCGCCATCGGCTCCGGGTGATGCAGGGGCGCTCATGGCGGGCTCTCCAGGTGTGCAGGCGGTGGATACGGTCGCGACCATGCTATCGGGGCGGCCGCAGGGCAGCCCTCACGGCTGGCCCGGCTTCAGCAGAATGAACAGCCCCTGGGCCTCGGTCAGCAGGGTGTCGCCGTCACACAGCCTGCCGGACACGAAGATCTTGCGCCCGTCGACCCGGTCCACGCCGCCGTCGACCTGCAACTCCTTCTCGATCGGCACAATGCTGCGGTAGTCGATGTGCAGGTAGGCGGTGCGCTGGAACAGGTTGCCGGTCAGCAGCGCCGACGTCATGCCCAGCACCGAATCGAACAGCAGACCCAACGCGCCACCGTGCACGGCGCCGTTGCGGCCCAGATGGAAGCGGGCGAATCGGGCGGTGCCGCGCATCCGGTCGCCGTCGCGCCGCATCTCCATCGGCACCCCCAGGATGTTGCCGCGATTCGGCAGATCCATCCGCCGGCCCGACGGGGCCGACCATTCGTCGGAGTCGAACGGCGCGAGCAGCGTCGAGACCTTCTCCAGCAGGTCGGCGGCCTCGGTGATCACGTCGTCGGGCGCATCGACGAGCCGGGCGTGATCCTGCATGGTGCGGACCGCCGCGATGAACCGACCGTAGTCGGGTCCGCCCTTGGTGGTGGGTTGCGGCGGGTTGAATCCGCCACCGGGGTGTTCGACCATCACCACACCGTATCGGGCGGGCAGCCGGGGAAATGTCAAGCTGGACCCGTGGATATCACCAAGCTCGCAGGGCAGCCGTTCACCTATCCGGATGTGGGCGCCACCGCGGGTGCACTGCCGCACGGCTATCACCACATCACCGTGTCGGCGCGCATCGGAACCGGGCGGCAACGCTTCGAAGACGCCGCCGACGCCGTCATGCGTTACGGCATGCAGCGCGGCTCCGGCCTGCGGGTTACGGCCAGCAGCGATGTCGCCGCCGTGGACACGGTGCTGGTGGTGCGCCTGGGCGTGTTGCCGGCGCCGTGCCGTGTGGTCTACGTCGTCGCCGAACCCGATCGGCGCGGGTTCGCCTACGGCACGCTGCCCGGACACCCCGAGTCCGGCGAAGAAATGTTCTCGGTGCGCTATGACCCCGCCGACGACAGCGTGTACGCCGAGGTGCGGGCGTTCTCGAGGCCCGCCACCTGGTGGAGCAGGCTCGGCGCCCCGGTTGTCTCGCTGGCGCAGCGCGTCATCACCGCGCGCTACCTGCGCGCGGTGTGACGCCCCTGCGTTGCGGCTAGGTCCGCCGCCGTGTTCCGTGGCCGGCGGTGTGCACGGCCTGCGCCAGTCGGGCCAGCACCACGGCGGACACCAGCAGACCGAAGTCGCGCAACGCCACGTCGTAGTAGCCGGGCAAGGTGAGCAGGTCCAGGATGATCCCGGCCAGCCAGGCCGCAACCACCCACGCTCCGATGCGGGGGGCGACCGCGACCAGCAACCCGGCCACGATCTCGATGACCCCGACCAGATACATGTCGCTGGTCGCGCTGCCAGGCAACAGGTTGTCGATCCAGCCGGCCAGGTACTTGCTCCACCGGTCCGGGTCGGTCGGCAACACGTTGAAGAACTTGTCCAGCCCGAACAGGATCGGTGCGACGGTGAACAGGGTGCGCAGCAGGAAAAACGCCTCGAAGAGCGGGTCCTTCAACCGCGCCCCGAGGCTGGGCGTGCTGCTGGCGATCGTGCTGCTCATTGCTGACTCCTTTTTCTAACAGATGACATTTTAAACGTTAGAACTTCGTACAATGTATCGTCAAGGGTCTTATCTTTTAGAAGCGGGTGATCGCGATGGGATCTCTGGAACGCCGCGCCGCCGGGATCGGCGCGCTCGCCGACCCGATGCGCCGCCGGCTCTACGAATTCGTGTGCTCCCAGGCCGGCCCGGTGACCCGCGAGCAGGCGGCCGAGGCCGTCGGGATCGCCCATCACCAGGCCAAATTCCATCTGGACCGGTTGGCCGCGGACGGTCTGCTGGAGACCGACTTCGCCCGGCTGTCCGGGCGAAGCGGCCCGGGCGCCGGCCGAACGTCAAAGCGCTACCGCCGAGCCTCCGACGAGATCGCGGTGAGTCTGCCGCCGCGCGACTACGAACTGGCCGGTCGGCTGATGGCCGACGCCATCGCCGAGTCCACCCGCACCGGGGCGCCGGTCGCAGAGGTGCTCAACCAGATCGCCCGCGACTACGGTCGCGAGATGGGCGATGTGGCGATCGCCGATCCCCCCGCCGATGCCCAGGCCGCCCTCGAACTGGCGGTGGCGGTGCTGCGCGAGCACGGCTACGAGCCCCGCCACCTGGCCGGCGAGGTGCACCTGGCCAACTGCCCGTTTCACGCGCTGGCCCAGGCGCAGACCCAGTTGGCGTGCACCATGAACCACGCGTTGGTCACCGGGGTGACCGAGGCGCTGGACCCCTACCCGCCGCGCGCGCGGCTGTGTCCGGGAGCCGAGCGCTGCTGCGTGGTGCTCAGCGTCTGACTACCAGCGGGTCAGCAGCCGCTGCGCATCGGTGCACAGCTCCTCGATGACCTCGGCCACCGGGCGCGCCGCGGTGACCATGCCCACGCCCTGTCCGGCGTCCACCGGCGCGATCCGGTAGTCCTGGGCGTCGTCGGCGTCGGCCAGCTCGGCGTGGGCCGCAGGGTCGGCAGCCAGCGCCTCCTCCCGACCGCTCCAGCGCGCCACGAAGTCGTTGCGCAGCACGCGCGACGGATACTGCGCCGGCCACGCCAGGCCCTGACCGATGTCGAAGACCCGGGTGCTGACGGTGTCGCCGGCGGCGGCGCCGATGAGGGCGCGGCGCACGCCGTCGGTGCTCAGCGCCTCCACGCAGGCCGACAGGCAGGTACCCAGCCATCCACCGGCGGCCCCGGCCGCCAGTACCGCGGCAAGGCTTCGCCCGGAAGCGATTCCGCCGGCGGCGAGCACCGGCACCGACACCGCGTCGAGCACGACGTCCAGCAATGGCAGCGTCGCGAGCCCGGTCGTACCGTGGCCCCCGCCCTCGGCTCCGCGGGCGACCAGGACATCGACCCCGGCATCGACGGCGCGACGTGCCGTTTCGGCGTCGTACACCTGGGTGGCCGCGACGGTTCCGGCGGCGTGGGCCCGCTGCACCCAGGCGAAGTCGGCGCCGAAGCTGATCGACAGCAGCGTCGGGCGGGCCTCCAGCGCAACGTCGAGCAGCCCGGGCTGGGACCGAACAACCCAGTCCACCAGGCCGATTCCGAATCGCGGCACCTCACCCAGCAGCCGCAGCTGGCTCTGCAGTGCCGCTGCGGTCGCCGTGCTGCCCATGCCGACCATGCCCAGTCCCCCGGCGGCGGTGACCGCGGCGGCCAATCGCCCGCCGGCCACCCCGCCCATCGGGGCGTTGACGATCGGGACCCGCAGCCCCGCGCTGCGAGACCACGCCGTGGCCAACACCGGCGGCTTAGCCGACGCGCATCGAGACGCTCAGCACGACCACCGAGTCATCGACGGCGTCCAGGGCGTGGCGCACCGGTGGAATGGTGACGTAGTCGCCGGCGCGCCCGTCCCAGGTGTCCTCACCGGCGGTCAGCCGAACATGCCCCTGCAGGACCTGCAGTGTCGCCTCGCCGGGACCGTCGTGTTCGGCCAGTCCATGCCCCGCGCTCAGCGCGACCAGTGTCTGCCTCAGGTCGTG
>NZ_JCALCW010000023.1:0-81680 GCF_059812545.1 Mycobacterium sp. NGS50 | reverse complement strand
TACCACTCAATACCGCGCTGGCCCTTCTGGCCGGCGTCCATCGGGTGTTTGACCTTCGCCATCTCGGTGACCAGGTCGGCGATCTCGACCAGTCGCGGGTGAGCGCGCCGGCCGGTGACCACGACATGCTGGTGACCCGGCCGGTTCACCAGGGTCTGCACCACGTCGTCGATGTCCACCCAGCCCCAGTCGATCGGGTAGGTGAACTCGTCGAGCACATACAGGTCGTGAGCCTGGGCGGCAAGGCGGCGTTTGATCTCGTTCCAGCCCGCCAAGGCATCGCCCGCATGATCCTCGGTGCTGCCGGTCTTGCGGCTCCACGACCAGCCAGAACCCATCTTGTGCCACTCGACCGTCCCACCCTCACCGGTTTCGTCGTGCAAGGTGCCGAGCCGCTCCAGCACGGTCTGCTCACCGACGCGCCACTTGGCGGACTTGACGAACTGGAAGACGCCGATGCGGAATCCCTGATTCCAGCCACGCAATGCCAATCCGAAGGCCGCGGTGGATTTCCCCTTGCCGTCCCCGGTGTGCACCACCAGCAGCGGCCGGTTGCGACGCTGCCGGGTGGTCAACCGATCGTCGGGCACCGTCAGCGGCTGCCCCTGCGGCATCAGGCGGCTCCTCTCACGATGTCGGTCAGTGCCTCGGCGCTCACCTGAGGCAGCGGAATGTATTCGGCCCGTAGATGATCGGCGAGCGCGCGGGCCAGTCCCAATCGCATCCTGCCGTTCTCGCAGTCGACGACGACCGCGGAAACACGTTGTGCGGCCAGGTGATCCGCGGCTTGTCGGGACCGTTCGACGGGATCGGCGCCGGCCGTGGCCCGGCCGTCGGTGAGTACCACCAGCAGCGGGCGACGCGCCGGATCGCGGAGCTTCTCGCGCCGGATCACTTCGCCGGCCTCGGCCAGACCCTCGGCCAGCGGAGTACGGCCACCGGCCGGCACCTGATCGAGCCGCACCGCCGCGATCTCCACCGACCCGGTCGGCGGCAGCAGCACCTGGGCGCCGGTGTCGCGGAACGTGACCACGGCGACCCGGTCGCGGCGCCGGTAGGCATCGAGCAGCAGCGAGGCGATCGCGGTCTTGACGTGACGCATCCGCTCGGCGGCGGCCATCGAGCCGGAGGTGTCGACGACGAACAGCACCAGGTTGGCTTCCCGGCCCTCGCGGGTCGCGCGCCGCAGATCGGTTGCCGCCAGCAGGAGACGGCCGCCGGCGCGGCCGCGGGCAACCTGGTGCGGTGCGGCGGCGCGAACCGTCTCGAACAGATGCAGGCCGGTGCCCGCCGCGTGCAGCGGGGCGGCACCGGTGCGGCGCCCGATGCTGGTGCGGGCGCGGCTGCGCCGCCCGGCCTGGCCGTCCCCGACGCCGTTGACAGTGAAAAGCCGTGCTCGGTACGGGGAATCGGCGCTTATCGTGCTCGTTCCGCCTTGGCCGGGCGAAGATGGCTCGCCTCGATCCGGCGCGCTGCCGCCCTCAGGTCCGGGCCCGTCGGGTTCGGGTTCCGGATCCGGCTCTTCGGGCGGGAGCAGCTCCTCGAGCTGCGCCTCGTCCAGTCCGGGCGCGTCGAACGGATTGCGCCGACGCCGATGCGGCAATGCCAACCGGGCAGCTACCCGTATGTCGTCAACGGCCACCTCGTCGCGGCCCTGCCACGCCGCGTGTGCCACCGCGGTGCGGGCGGTGACGATATCGGCGCGCAACCCGTCGACGTCGAACGCCGCGCACACCTCGCCGATCTTGAGCAGTAGGTCGTCGGCCAGCCGCACCCGCGCCAGCAGCGCCTGAGCATCGAGAATCCGGGCGCGCAAACGGTTCTCGGCCTCGGCGTAGCGGCTACGGAACGCCACCGGGTCGGCGTCGAACGCCAGCCGCCGGCGCACCGCGTCGGCGCGCAACCCCGGATCGCGTGGCGCGGTGACTTCCACCGTCAGGCCGAACCGGTCCAGCAGCTGCGGACGCAGCTCACCCTCCTCCGGGTTCATCGTCCCGACGATGACGAAGCGGGCGGCGTGGGTGACCGACACCGCGTCGCGCTCGACGGTGAGCTGCCCCATCGCGGCCGCATCGAGCAGCAGATCCACCAGGTGGTCGGCCAGCAGGTTCACCTCGTCGACGTAGAGGATGCCCCGGTGTGCCCTGGCGAGCAGCCCGGGTTCGAATGCGACGACACCGGCGCTGAGCGCCTGTTCCAGCTGGATCGAGCCGACGACCCGGTCCTCGGTGGCGCCGACCGGCAGTTCCACCAGCCGCACCGGCCGCGTTTCGACGGCGGCGTCGGCGCCGAACGGTCCGTCGGGGGAGAGCGGATCGGGATCGGCGGGATCCGACGAGAACCGGTCGCCGGCCACCACCTGGATCGGCGGCAGTACCTGGGCCAGGCCCCGCACCAGCGTCGACTTGGCGGTGCCCTTCTCGCCGCGGATCAGTACCCCGCCGATGGTGGGCGAGATCGTGCTGAGCACCAGCGCCAGCGCCATGTCGTCCAGGCCGCCCGGCGCGTCCGGGTCCGCGCCGACGACGGCGGGGAACGGGTAAAGCTGTTGCATACGTGAGGCTCCGCTCGTGAGTAACGCGAAGCCGGTAATCGGACTGACCGAGAAGCATCCGTCGGATGCGCCGCGGAACACCGTAGCGGGCCTGCGTCGGAGTCGCACCGACTTCCCTGGCACCTCGCGCCGCTACCCTAGCACCGTGCCTGCACCCGATCGCCTCACCGTTGTGGGTATCGGCGCCGACGGCTGGATCGGCCTCACCGAACCGGTGCGCGCGGTGGTGCGGGACGCCGACGTGGTGCTCGGCGCGCCACGCCAGCTGGAGTTGCTGCCCGTTGTGGCAGGCCAGCACCGTCAGCCGTGGCCGTCGCCGCTGAGCGCCGGTCTGCCGGGGCTGCTGGAGGGGCTGGCCGGCCGGAAGGTGGTCGCGCTCGCGTCGGGAGACCCGATGCTCAGCGGCGTCGGCACCACCCTGGTCGGGCTGTTGGGCGCGGGCCGGGTGACGGTGTTGCCGGCGGTGTCCTCGGTGGCGTTGGCCCGGGCCCGGCTGGGCTGGTCGGCGGAGTCCACCGCGGTGATCAGCGTCGTCGGCCGCGACGTGCACACGGTGTTGCGTGAACTGGCACCGGGCCGGCGGCTGCTGGTGCTGTCCGCCGACGAGACCACGCCGGCCCAGTTGGCCGCGCTGCTGGTCGATCGCGGCTTCGGCGACAGCCGGATGCTGGTACTGGGTGACCTGGGCGGGCAGTCCGAATCGGTGCGGGAGAGCACCGCGGCGGGTTTCGCAGGCCCGGTTCCGCGGCTGAACATCGTCGCGCTGGACCTGGTCGGCCCGATGCGGCACGGCTGCGGATGGGTGCCCGGCTTACCCGATCAGGCGTACGAGCACGACGGGCAGCTGACCAAACGCGATCTGCGGGCAATCGCCCTGGCCCGGCTGGTGCCGGTGCCCGGGCAGTTGCTGTGGGACGTCGGTGCCGGTGCCGGGTCGGTCGGCATCGAGTGGATGCGCGCCCACTCGGCCTGTCGCACCGTCGCCGTCGAAGCAGACGAGGCCAGGGCCCAACGTATTTCAGCCAACGCACGCAACCTCGGCGTACCGGCACTCACCGTGGTCCACGGTTCCGCGCCGGCGGCGCTGGCGGGTCTGCCGGCACCGGATGCGGTCTTCATCGGCGGCGGTCTGAGCCGGCCCGGGGTACTGGCCGACTGCCTGGCCGCGCTGCGGCCCGGCGGCCGACTGGTCGCACACGCGGTCACCCTGGAGACCGAGGCGCTGCTGGCCGCCGGGTTCCGCGAGCACGGCGGCGAGCTGACGCGCATCCACGCCGAACACGTTGCCCCGCTCGGTACTTTCACCGGGTGGACACCGGCGCGCACCGTCACACAGTGGGCGCTAACGCTGCCGTGATCGGTCCCGGCCCGGATCGTAGAGGTGACTCTCCCCGGCGCACGAATCGTGGCCTTCGGTGAGTGCCCTTCCGACCAGGATCACGGCGGCTTGACGCAGGCCCGCCGCCTCAACCTGCCCGGCGATGTCGGCGAGGGTGCCGCGCAGCACCAACTCGTCGGGTTGCGACGCCCGGTAGACGACGGCCACCGGGCACTGCGGCCCGTACTCGGGGGCCAACTGGGCCATCAACTCCCGAGTGCGGGTGATGGCCAGGTGCAGCACCAGGGTGGCGCCGGTGGCCGCGAACGCGGCCAGTGATTCACCGGCCGGCATTGCCGTGGAGCGGGCCTGGGTGCGGGTGAGCACCACCGACTGCGCCACCAGCGGCACGGTCAGCTCACGGCCCAGGACCGCGGCGGCGGCGGCGTAGGCCGCCACACCCGGAGTGACGTGCCACGCCACCCCCGCCGCGTCGAGCCGACGGGTCTGCTCGAACACCGCGCTGTAGAGCGACGGATCTCCGGACACCAGCCGCACCACCCGGTTCCCGGACTCATGGGCCCGCACCAGCCGTTCCACGATGGCGTCCAGGTCCAGATCCTGGGTGTCGACGAGTTCGGCCGCACCAGAACAAACTTCGAGCACATCCGGATCCAGGTAGCTGCCCGGGTACAGCACCACCTCGGCGTCGGCCAGCAGTCGGGCGGCACGCACCGTCAGCAGGTCCGCAGCGCCCGGACCGGCGCCGACGAACTCGACCGGCGTCCTCATCGCACCCACCGTGGCGTCCACACCCGGCCCGACGGCGTCACCCTCGTCGACGACGCCCCCACCAGCAGCAGGCATTTCATGTCGATCGCGTCGGTGTCCAACTCGCCCAGGGTGGTCACGGTCAGCGACTCGTCGGCCCGGCCGATGTCGCGGCCGATGACCACCACGGTCTGCGGAAAGCGGTGTTCCAGCAGCACTTTGCGTGCGATTGCGATCTGGTCGGGCCGGGCACGCGATGCCGGGTTGTAGATCGCCAGCACCAGGTCGGCGTCGGCGATCGCCCGCAGGCGGGCTTCGATCACCGCCCACGGCTTGAGCCGGTCGGACAGGCTCAGCACCGCGAAATCGGCCCCGATCGGAGCGCCGGCACGCGCGGCCACCGCCTGCACGGCGGAGACTCCGGGCAGCACCCGCACCGCAACATCGCGATACCGCTCACCGTCATCCAAGGCCTCGAACACCGCGGCCGCCATGCCGAACACCCCAGCGTCCCCGCCGGAGACCACCGCCACCTTCTCACCGCGTGCCGCCAGATCCAGCGCGAAGCGGGCCCGGTCCAGCTCGACGGTGTTGCCCGACGAGTGCCGCCGCAGCCCCTCACGTTGTGGGACCCGCGCGACGTAGGGGCGATAGCCCACCACATGGTCGACCTCGGCCAGCGCGTCGGTCGCCTCGCTGGTGAGCCAGCCGTCGGGTCCCGGGCCCAGCCCGACGACCAGCAATTCGGCGGCGGGAGCCGACTCGACGGCGACGGCGACCTGGTCGGCCGGGGTGCGTGAGCGCCGCCCATTGCGGGAGTCGCCGTCGACGACGATCAGCGACAGATACGGCACCGTCGTCTCATCAACGTCGGTGACCGGCAGCCAGCGCTGCTCGGGATGGCTGGCGCGCTCGACGTAGCGGGCGTGCTCGAGGCGTCCGGCGGCGGACAGGGCGCGCCGCACGGCGGGGAAGGTACGGCCGAGCTTCATGATGATGGCGCCGTCGGTGTCGGCCAGTCGCGCCGCGAGTTCGTGCTCGGGCAGGGTGCCGGGCAGCACGGTCAGCACGTCGGTCTGGCGCACCAGCGGCGCGCCGAGCGCGGCGGTGGCGGCGCTGAATGCCGGTACGCCGGGGATGATCTCGGTGTCGAAGCGGCTGGCGAGCCGGTCGTGCATGTACATGAACGAGCCGTAGAACAGCGGGTCGCCCTCGGTCAGCAGTGCCACGGTGCGTCCCGCGGTCAGGTGGGCGGCCAGCCGTGCCGCGGAGGCCTCGTAGAAATCGGCGAGCGCCCCGGCATACCCGCCGGGATGGTCGGTGACCCCGGTGGTCACCGGGTAGCGCAACTCTTCCTCGATCACGTCGTCGGCGATGAGGTCAGCGGCGATGGTCCGGGCGTAGGACGCCTTGTTGACCCCGGCGTGATAGGCCACCACGTCGGCAGCGCCGATGATCCGCGCGGCCTTGCGGGTGATCAGTTCGGGATCGCCGGGGCCCAGCCCCACCCCGTAGAACCGTCCGCTCATTCGGCGTCCGACGCCAGCGCATTCAGCGCCGAGGAGGTGATCGCCGAGCCGCCGCGTCGGCCCCGGACCGTGATGAACGGGATATCGATGCCGTGGTCGGCGTGCAGGGCCGCCAGGGCATCCTTGGATTCGGCGGCGCCGATGAAACCCACCGGGCAGCCGACGATCACCGCCGGCCGCGGACCGCCGTCCAGGATCAGCTCCAGCAGGTGAAACAGCGCGGTCGGCGCATTGCCGATCGCGACGACGGCACCGGCCAGTACCGGCTCCCACAGCGAGACCGCCGCCGCCGAACGGGTCGTTCCCCAGTCGGCGGCCAGCGCCGCAACCCGGTCATCGCGCAGATAGCACAACACCTCGTTGCCGGCCGGCAGCCGGCCCGCGGTCACCCCGACCGCCACCATCCGGGTGTCGCACAGGATCGGTGCGCCGGCGGCCAGTGCGGCGCGCCCGGCCGGAACGGCGTCGGGGTGGATCACCAGGTCACCGGCCACGTCGGTCTGACCGGCCCCGTGGATCATCCGCACCGCGAGCCCTTCGGCCGCCGGGGGGAGGTGCGACAGGTCGGACTCGCGCCGGATCGTCGCGAACGATTCGACGTAGATCGCCGGGCCGTCATCGATGTACGGGTAGCGCCGGGTCGGGCGCCCAGCTGGGCCGGTCACGCAATCGTCTCCTGTGTTCGGGGGATCAGGATGCCGTGCCACGGCGTCACGACCAGGTCGGAGGTGCCGCCGGTCTCGGCCAACGCGCGTGCGAGGTCGGCGGTCAGCACCCCGCCGGGGATCTCCTGATGGATGCCGCCGGGCACCGCACCGTAGTGCAGCGGGCCGCCCGGGGCGGGTAGCCGCGGATCGGCGGTGCCGGCAGGCACCAGCGGCGCGGTCAACTCCCGGATGTGCCAGGGCGCATCCACCCCGTTCCCGCGGGCGGCGAGGAACGCCTGCGCCAGCGCGGCAAGGTGGCCGGGGGAGTCTTCCACGCGCACTACCTTGCCCCACTGCTGACCGATGCGGAGTTGGGCCTCGGTCTCGCTGAGCGCAACCAGGCCCAGATCGGTGCCCCGGGGTGCCGTCAGCCGGTCGAGCAGATCACCCCGCCCGTCGTCGAGGGTGAACAGGAAGCGGCCCGGCAGCCCGGCGAATCGCGGATCGCCGCACAGCAGCACATCCAGCCGTTGGGCTACCGGGCGCAGATCGGCCCGCCCGCCGCCGTATCCGCTCTGCGGGGAAACCAGGATGTTGCGGACCAGTTCGTGGGTGCGCGACGGCAACAACCCGGTCGCCTCGAGAGCGGACAGCACCGCCGGATCCAGCTGGCGGTCGCGCCCGGGCAGCCCGCGCAGTTGCAGGTTGGCGCGTTTGGTCAGGTGCAGTCGCCCGTCGCCGAACTCGTCGCTGACCGCCAGGAGCCGGGTCAACGACGCGACGGGCAGCCGTCCCCCCACCAGCCGCAGCCGGACCAGCAGTCCGTCCCCGGCAGGCCAGGGCCGTAGCGCACCCGGGCACAGGTCGGTCCGGGTGCGACCGCCCTGGGCGGATGAGGTCGGCATGCGCATCGCTTTCCGGTCAGTGGATTTCGCCCATTGATCGTGGCAGACGAGGCCTGGTGCAATAATTCCGCAGGTAAGGCGATGACGTTGCAGGAAGCCGGTGTGAATCCGGCGCGGTCCCGCCACTGTCATCGGGGAGCGACCCTCAACCGCCACGGCTCTTTGCGGAGTTGGAAGGCGAGGCGAGCTGTGATCCGAGAGCCAGGACACTGGCGTCATCGCATCCTGCGACCCGGGGCGGTGCACCCCGAGAGAGCCGACGAACGTCGATGACCGCGCCCATCTGGATGGCCAGCCCTCCCGAGGTGCATTCGACCCTGCTGTCCAGTGGTCCCGGAGCGGGTCCGATGCTGGCGGCCGCGGGCGCCTGGAGCGTGCTGAGCACCCAGTACGAAGAGACGGCCGGTGAGCTGACCGCGCTGCTGGGGGCGGTCACGGCCGGGGCCTGGGAAGGACCCAGCGCGCAAACCTACGCGGCCGCCCACGCGCCGTACCTGGCGTGGCTGTCGCAGGAAAGTCTCAACGCGGCCGCGATGGCCGCCGGACAGCAAACCACGGCCGCCGCCTACACCGCCGCCGTGGCGACCATGCCCACGCTGGGCGAATTGGCCGCGAACCATGCCGTACACGGGCTGTTGTTGGCGACCAACTTCTTCGGCCTCAACACCATCCCGATCGCCCTGAACGAGGCCGACTACGCGCGGATGTGGGTGCAGGCCGCCACCGTGATGAGCACCTACCAGGCGGTGGCTTCCGCGGCGGTGGCCGGCGCGCCGCAGAGCACGGCCGCACCGACGATCCTCACGGCCAACGCCGCCGCCGACGACGGTCCAGCTCTACCGCCGGATCAGCAGGGCGACATCCAGCAGTGGTTACAGCAGATCGGCTACACCGACTTCTACAACAACTACCTGCAGCCGATGATCAACCAGCTGATGGCGAATCCCTACCTGCAGTCGCTGCTCAACGGGATCGACCCGTATCTGCCGTGGGTCGGAAACCCGATTTCGTTCCTCGACCCGTTCAACATCGCGTTCGCGCTGGGCTATCCGATGGACTTCGGCACCTACGCCGCGTTCCTGTCGCAGACCTTTGCGTTCATCAGCGCGGACCTCACCTTGGCGTTTTCGTCCGGCAACCCCGCAGCGATCGCCTACACGTTGTTGTTCACCACCATCGAGGCCATCGGCACGATCATCACCGACACCATCGCGCTGCTGAAGACCCTGCTCGAGGAGACGCTGATCCTGCTGCCGGCCTTCCTGCCGCTGCTGACCATCCCGCTGGTGCCGTTGGCGGCGGCCCCGGTGATGCTGACCGGCCTCGCGGGCCTGGCCGGGCTGGCGGGACTGCAACCCGTCCCGCCGGTGCTCATCCCGAGCCCGCCGCCGTTTATGGCGCTGAGCCCGGCCCCGCCCCCGGTTCCCACACCGGCGCCGGCGCCCGCGCCCGCTCCGGCCCCGGCTCCCGCGGCGACACCTGCACCGCCGGCGCCCGGAGCCCCGCCCCCCACGCCCGCCGGCCCGCCGTCGGCAACCATGCAGGGTCTGGCCTACCTGGCCGGCGCGCTGCCCGCCGGTGCCCGGCGTCCAGCGGCCAGCAGCGCCCGCTCCCGCAAGGCCCCCGAGCCCGACAGCGCCGAGGCCCCGGCGGCACCGGTGCCCGCCGAGGAGCAGCCCGCAGCCCGGCGCCGCCGGCGGGTCAAGGCCACCCAACTCGGCCGGGGCTACGAATACATGGACCTCGAGCCGTCGGACTCCGACGCCGGTGCGCTCGGTTTCGCCGGCGCCGTGTCACGCCCGGGCGACGGACCGACCGGGTTGACCACGGTGGCCGGGCGCGGCGCGGCGGTGCCGATGCTGCCCAGCAGCTGGGATCACGACACTGGTTAATGTCGTGACCCGTGATCATCAGCACCGTCAACGTCAACGGCATCCGCGCAGCGGTCAAGCAACGCTCCGACGACAACCTCGGCCTGCTGGTCTGGCTGGACCAGACCGCCGCGGACGTGGTTTGCCTGCAGGAAACCCGCGCCGACGATGACCAGCTGACCACCGCGTTGGCGCCCGCGCTGGCCACCGGCTGGCACCTGGCCTCGGCCGATGCGCACCTGAAGGGCCGCAACGGTGTTGCGGTGCTGAGCCGTCGGCCGTTCACCGCGGTGCGCACCGGGTTGGACGGTGACGTGGAGTTCGCGCGGCACGGTCGCTACCTGGAGGTCGACCTGGACATGCCGGACACGGCCACCCCGCTGACGGTGGCCAGCGTGTACGTCCACACCGGGGAGGCCGAAACCGCGCACCAGCTGGAGAAGGAGCGCTTCATGGCGGCGCTGGCCGCCCGCATGGCGGTGCTGTCCCGCGAGCACCGCGACGCGGTGGTGTGCGGGGACTGGAACATCGCCCACACCGAGCACGACATCAAGAACTGGAAGGGCAACCTCAAGAAGTCCGGCTTCTTGCCCAGCGAGCGGCAATGGCTGTCCGACCTGCTGGCCGACGGCTGGGTCGACGTGGTGCGCGAACAGCACCCGGGGGTGGCGGGGCCGTACTCCTGGTGGTCGTGGCGGGGCAAAGCATTCGACAACGACGCCGGCTGGCGCATCGACTACCAGCTGGCCAACACCCGGCTGGCCGCGCGGGCCGGCGCGGCGCGAGTGGAACGTGCGGCGGCCTACGCGCTGCGCTGGTCGGACCACGCACCGGTGACCGTCGAGTACGGCCGTGACAAGATCGACGGATCATGAGCACCCGTGTCTTCTCCGGCGTCCAGCCCACCTCTGACTCACTGCACCTCGGCAACGCGCTGGGCGCGGTCACCCAGTGGGTCGGGCTGCAGGACGACCACGAGGCGTTCTTCTGCGTCGTCGACCTGCACGCGATCACCGTCCCGCAGGACCCGGCCACGCTGCGGCAGCGCACTTTGGTGACGGCCGCCCAGTACCTGGCGCTGGGGATCGACCCGGCCCGCAGCACCATTTTCGTGCAGAGCCACGTGCCCGCCCACACCGAACTCGCCTGGGTGCTGGGCTGTTTTACCGGGTTCGGTCAGGCGTCGCGGATGACGCAGTTCAAGGACAAGTCGCAGAAGCAGGGCGCCGACGCCACCACGGTCGGTCTGTTCACCTACCCGGTGCTGCAGGCCGCCGACGTGCTGGCCTACGACACCCAGCTGGTGCCGGTCGGGGAGGATCAGCGCCAGCACCTGGAGTTGGCGCGCGACGTCGCCCAGCGCTTCAACGCGCGCTACCCGGACACCTTCGTCGTGCCCGATCTGATGATCCCGAAGGTCACCGCCAAGATCTACGACCTGCAGGACCCGACCGCCAAGATGAGCAAGTCGGCGGCCAGCGACGCCGGGCTGATCAGCCTGCTCGACGATCCGGCGGTCAGCGCCAAGAAGATCCGGTCGGCGGTCACCGACAGCGAGCGGGAGATCCGCTATGACCCGGAATCCAAACCCGGGGTGTCCAATCTGCTCACGATCCAGGCCGCGGTCACCGGGTCCGCGGTCGGCGCGCTGGTCGACGGCTACGCCGGACGCGGCTACGGCGACCTGAAAAGGGACACCGCCGACGCGGTACACGCGTTCGTCGCACCCATCAAGGCCCGGGTCGACGAACTGCTCGACGATCCCGCTGAACTGCAGGCGATCTTGGCCACCGGGGCGCGGCGGGCCCGTGCGGTGGCCTCGGAGACCGTCGAGCGGGTGTACGACCGACTGGGATTCCTGGCCGCCACGTCATGACCCGACCGGAAGAACCAGGAATCCTCGAGCGGCTCCGTGCCCGGTATCCCTGGTTCGACCGGGTGATGCAGGCGCAGGAACGCTACAACGACTGTCAGGGCGACTTCTACGCGGCGGGCATCACCTACTTCACCATCTTCGCGATGTTCCCGTTGCTGATGGTGGGTTTCGCCGCCGGGGGATTCGTGCTGTCCCGGCGGCCCGATCTGCTGCACCAGATCGAGGACCGGATCAGGTCCTCGGTCACCGGCGCGTTCGGTCAGCAGCTGATCGACCTGATGGACTCGGCCATCCAATCGCGCACCTCGGTGGGCATCGTCGCGTTGGCCGTCGCCGGCTGGGCGGGGCTGGGTTGGATGGCGAAACTGCGTGAGGCGCTGAGCCAGATGTGGGAGCAGCGGGCCGAGCCGCCCGGGTTTGTGCGTACCAAGCTGTCCGATCTGGCCGCGCTGCTGTCGGCGTTCCTGGCGATCGTGCTCACCCTGGCATTGACGGCGCTGGGCGATCCGTCGTTGATGGCCAAGCTGCTGGGGTGGATTGGCGTGCACGACTTCATGGCGCTGGGCGGGATCTTGCGCGCGGCGTCGCTGCTGATGTCGTTGCTGGTGTCGTGGCTGTTGTTCACCTGGATGATCGCCCGGCTACCGCGCGAATCGATCAGCTTCGTGAGCTCGATGCGGGCCGGGCTGATCGCGGCGGTGGGTTTCGAAGTGTTCAAGCAGGTCGCGTCGATCTATCTGCGCTCGGTCCTGGGCGGGCCGGCAGGGGCAGCGTTCGGGCCGGTGCTGGGGCTGATGGTGTTCGCCTACATCACGGCACGTTTGATCCTGTTCTCCACCGCGTGGGCCGCGACGTCCCCGGAGAATCTGCGCCCGCCGCCGGCCGTGGTGCCGGGGTCGGCCGTGATCACGCCGCGGGTCCAGCTGGACGACGGTCTCAGTGCGCGCCAGGCGTTGGCTGCGGCCGCCGTTGGAGCCGTTGGTGCACTGGGTCTTTCCCGGCTGATGCGCCGCCGCAACGGTTGACGGCGTCCTGCCGCGACCAAGTCCAGACATTCATCGGCTCGGCGCGACGAGGACAGGCAAAAACTTCGTCCGCTCAAGACATCATCCGCGCGGGCGCCGAGTGCGTAGATTCACGAGGAGAACCGAACTGGAGGCCGCAATGTCAATCAGCGAAGCGCCAGATCACCCTGCGGAACCGGCTGCGCGCCACGCATTGCCGGATCCCGGTGAGTCGGTACCCCGGTTGGCAGTGCCGACCGTCGCGGTCTACCTGACCGCGCTGACCGCGTTCGTGGTATCGACAGTGGGCTACGTTCAGGGTTGGATGCCGGCCTGGAGCGCCATCATGGTCAATGCCGCGGTGACCTTCGTGATGTTCACCGTGGTACACGACGCCATCCACTACGCGATCAGCACCACCCGGTGGGTCAACGGGCTGATCGGACGGTTGGCATTCCTGCTGGTGGTGCCGATCATTTCATTTCCGACGTACGCATTCCTGCACATCGAGCACCACCGCCACTCCAACGACGACGCCAACGACCCGGACGCCTGGGCGTCGCACTCCCGGTGGTGGCAGATGCCGTTGCGCTGGCCGGTTCCCGAGCTGCTCTACGGCGGATTCATCCTCCGCACGTTGCGGAGTCGACCCAAACCCGAAGTCGCGGAGACATTGGGGATGCTGTTGCTGAGCGTGGTCGGGCTGATCGTCGCGATCACCACCGGCCACATCTGGACGCTGGCGGTGGTCTTCCTCATCCCGCAACGCATCGGGCTGGTCTTTTTGGTGTGGTGGTTCGACTGGTTGCCGCATCACGGGCTGGCGGCGACCCAACGCAGCAACCGCTACCAAGCCACCCGGACCCGGGTCGGGATGGAGTGGCTGTACACCCCGCTGATGCTGTCCCAGAACTACCATCTGGTGCACCATCTACACCCCTCGGTGCCGTTCTACCGGTATGTGCGGACATGGCGACGGAATGAAGAGGCCTACCTGGAACGGGAAGCCGCGATCGCCACCGTCTTCGGTCAGCAGCTCAACCCGCAGGAGTACCGGGAATGGAAGGAGCTCAACCGCAAACTCGGACGGCTGGTTCCGGTGCGGATGCCGGCCCGATCCAGCGCCTCGCACGCCGTCTTTCGCCGGATCCCGGTCGCCTCGGTGGATCCCATCACCGCCGACAGCACCTTGGTGACGTTTGCCGTACCGGAGGCGTTGCGCGATGAGTTCCGCTTCGAACCCGGCCAACACGTCACCGTGCGCACCGACCTCGGCGGCCAAGGTGTGCGGCGCAACTACTCGATCTGCGCGCCGGCGACCCGGGCCCAACTACGCATCGCCGTCAAACACATTCCCGGCGGCGCCTTTTCGTCGTTTGTGGCCGACCAGCTCAAGGCCGGCGACGTGCTGGAGCTGCTGACTCCCACCGGACGCTTCGGTACACCGCTGCAGCCGCTGGCGCAAAAGCATTACGTCGGGCTGGTCGCCGGCAGCGGGATCACCCCGGTGCTGTCGATCCTGGAAACGGTGCTGGAGATCGAAACCGAAAGCCGGTTCACCCTCATCTACGGCAACCACACCAAGGAGTCGACGATGTTCCGGCATGATCTGGACCGGCTGGAGTCCCGCTACGTCGACCGGTTGGAGGTCCGGCACGTGCTGTCCGGTGACCCGCTGCACACCCCGGACTTACGCGGGCGCGTCGACGACGAGAAGCTGCAGCGATGGCTGACCACCAGCCTGCGGCCCGACAGCGTCGACGAATGGTTCCTGTGCGGTCCATTGGGGATGAGCACCATCGCCCGCGAGATGCTGATCAATCACGGTGTCGCCGAGGAACGTATCCACTTGGAGCTGTTCACCGGGTACCAGAAGTCGGCGGAGCCGCAGCGTTCGTACGCACCGGCCGCCGTTACTTTCCGGCTTGCCGGGAAGGAGGCCACGGTCGATCTCGTCGCCGGTGATTCCATTCTGGAAGGCGTTCTTCAGGTCCGCGCCGACGCACCCTACTCGTGCATGGGCGGCGCCTGTGGCACCTGCCGGGCCAAGCTACTGGCGGGAACCGTGGAAATGGACCAGAACTTCGCACTCGGGCAGGCCGAACTTGACGCCGGCTACGTGCTGACCTGCCAGTCACATCCGACCAGCCCCACCGTAACGATCGACTACGAGGCCTAAGTCACTCCGCGCGGTGTGCGGTGACCAGGAAGCCGGGTAGCGGCTGCTCGAACACGGTGGCATGCAGGTGGGCCGGCCGGATTTCGTCGACCTGCCAGCAGGTCGAAACCACTTCGCGCAGCTCATCTTCGGTGAACTCGGTGGGGCCGGGGCCGGAACGGCCGGGAAAGGCGCCGGTCCCGAACGCCAGAATGTGGAATGTTGCCCCCGGGGCCGCCGCGCGGTACATGGCGCGCACGTAGTTCTCGCGCAGCTCAGCGGGCAGCGCATGCAGCAGCCCGCTGTCGAAGATGGTGGAGAACCGGCCGTCGTAGCCTGTCAGCGCGGTGATGTCGGCCGCGGCGAACGTCGCGGTGGTGAGGCCGCGCTCGGCGGCGGCAGCGGTGGCGGCCGCGATCGCGGTGGGGGACAGGTCGATGCCGACGACGGTGTGGCCGCGGGCGGCCAGCGTCAGCGCCAGTTCGGCGTGGCCACATCCGGCGTCGAGCACCTCGTCGCGCACGGCGCCGGGCTGGTCGATCAGCGTCGCGAATTCCGGCTGCGGTTTCCCGATGTTCCACGGGGGTGCTTGTTCTTGCCGGTAGGCCGCATCCCAATCAATGTTGTCTGTCATCGCGGGACCCTTTCGTTGTCGCCGAGGTCCGGTGCCGGTGCCCGTCGCACCGGATGGCCGCTCATGATCGACACCCGATTGAACGTGTTGATGGTGATAGCTGCCCAGATCAACAGCGAGATCTGATCGTCGGTGAGGTGCTCGCGCACCCGCGCATACTCGGCGTCGGTCAGATGGCCGCCGGCGACCAGGGTGACCGTCTCGGCGATTTCCAGTGCCGCGCGCTCCACATCGCTGAACAGCGTCGTCTCCCGCCAGGCGGGAAGGACCGCGAGCCGCTGCGGGGTTTCACCATTCTCCAGGGTGGTCTGGCTGTGCAGGTTCAGGCAGAACGGGCACCGATTGAGCTGTGAGACACGGATATTCACCAGCTCGATGGTTGTCCGCGACAGCCCGGCATCCTCGGCCCGGGCCCGCACCTCGGCAGCGGCGGCACTGAACGCACGGTAGACAGATGGCGACTGCTTGTCGATGTAGACCCGGGTCATGATCAGCCCAGCGCAGCGCGCACGGCGGCGTGTGCCTGCGGGGTGATCGGGTCGAGGATGTCGTCGAAATCGTCGTGCTTGTCGACGTAGGCGGCCACGAACGGGCAGATGGCCACGATCCGCTTGCCGGTGGCGCGGGTGTCGGCCAGCGCCGCGGCGATCAACGTGTTGGCGAGCCCGCGTCCGCCGAATTCTTCGCCGATTTCGGTGTGGTAGAAGATCCGCTGGGTGTCGGTGTCGACGTAGGCGGTCAGCCCGGCACGAACGCCGTCGACGTGGATTTCGTAGGCCTTGCGTGGTCCCTCGGCGGCGTTGGTGACGGTCGGCTCGGTCATGGCGTCCTCTCGCTGGCGGGATGCTGGCTGCTATTCAACCCGACTCACCCGACCACTTTGAGTCCGGCGACACAGCCGATGATCCCGGCGATGAGCAGGCCTCGGGCCAGGGTCGCGGGTTCGGCGCCGGTGGCCATCGCATAGATGACGGTGAGACCGGCGCCGATGCCGACCCACACCGCGTAGCTGGTGCCGGTGGGCAGGTCGCGCATCGCGTAGGCCAGCCCGAGCATCGATCCGACCAGCGCAATGCTGAACACCGCGGACGGAAGCGGGCGGGACAGGCCGTCGGAGCGGCCCAGCGCGGTGGCCCATACCGCCTCGAGTATCCCCGACGCCACCAGCACCAACCACGCCATCACGCACCTCCATCGGGTTGCCAGTCGCCGCGGGCCATGACCCCGACCGGATGTAAGTCCGTGTCTAGCACAACAAGATTGGCATCGAACCCGGGGCGCAGGTCGCCGACCCGCTCCAGCCCGACGGCGCGCGCCGGGGTGCCGGACGTCATCAGCGCGGCGGCGGCCAGCGCGCCATCGGAGGAACCCAGTTGCCGTACCGCGGCTGCGAACAGCCGATCCATGGTGGCGGTGCTGCCCGCAATCGTCGACGTGCCCCGCACCCGCGCCACGCCGCCGGCCACCTCGACATCCAGCTCACCGAGCCGATAATGGCCGTCGCCGGACCCGGCTGCGGCCATCGCGTCGGTCACCAACGCCACCCGGCCCGGACCCACCAGGTCCACCACCTGCCGGATCAGCGCGGGATGGACGTGCACCCCATCGGCGATCAGCTCGACGGTCACCCGGGGATCCTCCAGCATCGCCGGCACCGGCCCCGGTTCGCGGTGATGCACCGGCCGCATCGCATTGAACAGGTGGGTCCCGACGGTGGCTCCGGCGTCGATCGCCTGCCGCGTCTGCTCGTAGTCGGCATCGGTATGGCCAAGGGCGACAACGACCCCCGCCTCGACGAGGCAGCGGATGGCCGCGCCGCTGCCGGGCAGCTCGGGGGCCAGGGTGACCATCCGGATGGTGCCGGCGCCGGCAGCGAGCAACGTGCGGATCTCATCGACGTCGGGGCAGCGCAGCGCATCGCGGTCATGGGCGCCGCAGCGCGCCACGCTCAGCCAGGGGCCCTCAAGATGAATGCCGGCGACGAGTCCGCTTCGGGTCGCCTCGGCAAGCGCACGCACGGCGTCGAGCAGCACGCCGGGCCGGGCACTGACCAGGCTGGCCAGCGTGCTGGTGGTGCCGTGCCGACGGTGCAACGCGGCGGCCCGGCCGATCTCGGTGCGGTCGCCATAGGACGCACCGCCGCCGCCGTGCACGTGCATGTCGACGAAACCGGGAACCACGACGGCGTCGGGAAAATCCAGATCGGGTGCGGCAGGCGGGACTCCCGGTCCGCACGCGCTGATCCGCCCCTCGGCGGTCTGCAACCAACCGGGTCGGCATACCTGACCGTTGAGAATGATCGCCGCGGCGGCGACCAGCGTCACGCCGGCTCCGCGAGCTGGCTCGGCAGCTCCGGCATGACGACCGGCCACACGCCGTCGTTCTCCCAGAAGTGCCGGATGTCCTCCAACTGCCTGCCCTTGGTCTCGGGGGCGTAGCGGTAGACGAAGACGAAGCTGAGCGTCGCGAGCACGCCGAACACCGCGAAGGTGCCCGCACCGCCGAGGGAATTGAGCATGGTCAGAAAGACGCCGACGATGATGGCGTTGGCCACCAGATCTGAGGTCAGCATGGCACTGGACCCCATCGACCGCAGCCGTGACGGCAAACTTTCACCGGCATACACCCACACCAGCGAACCGAACCCGAAGGTGTAGCCGACCGTGAACAGCAGCACCCCGGCGAACTTGACCAGCGGCAGCGCGTCGCCGAACACCGAACCGGCAGCGAACACCGTGATCAGGACGAGGTTGGCCGCCACCATCGCGGCGATACCGCCCAACAGGATCGGCCGCCGCCCCACCCGGTCGACCAGCACCAGCGCGACCGCCATCACCACCAGCGCGGCGACCTGGACCAGGGCCGGCAACAACAACAGCGCGAAATCACCGGTGAAACCCATCTTCTCGAACAGCCGCGGACTGTAGTAGACGATGGCGTTGATGCCGGTGATCTGGATGAAAAAGCCGAGCACCACCACGAAGACGGTGGCCCGCAGGTAGGGCGGCCGCAGCATCTCGCGCAGCACGCCCACATGTGCCTGCTCCTCTTCCTGCAGGGCGCGGGCGATCTCGGCCAGTTCGGTTTCGGCATCGGCCTTGGGCTCCACCCGCCGCAGCGTCTCGCGCGCGTCGGCGACCCGGCCCTTCAGCATGTACCAGCGAGCGCTGTCCGGCACCCGCAGCAGCAGCACCAGCACGATCACCGCGGGTGCCGCGGCCAGCCCCAGCATCAGCCGCCAGTTGTGTGCGCCGGCCAGCAGGTAGGCGATCACGTAGCCGGCGATGATGCCGACCACCGAGGTCAGGCCGTAGGCCACCAGCAACGAGCCGCGTACCGAGGCCGGTACCGACTCGGCGACGAAAACCGGAACGACCACCACCGACACCCCGATGGTCACGCCCAGCAGCAGCCGCGCGACCAGCAACATCGGCAGCGACACCGACAGCGCGCCCAGCACCGCGAAGACCGCGTAGCCGGCGGCCACCGCGACCATCGACTTCTTGCGTCCGATCGTGTTGGCCAGCCAGCCGCCGCCGGCTGCGCCGGCGATCGATCCGATCACCGCCGCCGTGGCGACCATCTCCTGATCGGCCGCGGACAGCCCGAAGTCGGTGCTGATGAACAGCAGCGCCCCCGAGATGTTGGACAGGTCATAGCCGTAGATGACACCGACGCTGGTTGCGGCGATGCCCACCAGCAGCGCGACCGGCGACGAGCGTCGCAACGTACGGAGGGGGCTCACGTCAGGGCCCCGGTGCTGGGATTCGGCATACCCACACCACGGTAGGGGATGGGCGGCGGCGCCTCGTGCCGCGGTCGGTTCAGCGTGCCGAGAGGCCGGCGATGATGGCATCCACGGTGCCGGCCGCGTGGCGGGCGATAACCTGGCGGCCGGTGGACCGCAGCGGGCCGCGCAGCGCCAGTTCGGCGAAGCCGTGCACCGCCGACCAGCACGGCCATTCGGCCCCGGCCCGCTGCTCGTGGCTCAGCACGCCGGCGGCCACCATCGCATCGAGGGCGTAGACCAGCGCGCGATACGGCGGGGAGCCGGCCACGTCCGGCGCCTCGGGTGATTCGGCATCGGCACCGAAGAACGCGACCGCGAACCAGCCCGGCTCGGCGAGCGCGAACTCGATGTAGCCCAGCCCGACCGCCCGCAGCACTGCCACCGGGTCGTCGACCCGCGCGGTCGGTGTCGCCATCCGCGCGGCCATCTGCTGCTGGATCGCCGCCGATACCGCCGACAGCAGCGCCTGGCGGTCCGCGAAGTGGCGGTAGGCGGCGTTGGGGGAGACCCCGGCGCGGCGGGTCACCTCACGCAGGGACAGCGCGTCGGGCCCGCCGGTGCGGGTCACGTCCAGACCCGCCGCCACCAGCGCGGCGGCCAGATCGCCGTGGTGATAGCTGCGCCGCGTCGTGTCCAGCACCCTTGACCCGCCTTTCACCTCATGTGTACGGTGTGAACATTAGCATGTGTACGGCGTGAACATCGATCAAGGAGTTGTGATGACCTCCCCGCTGCCCCCCATCGTCGACGCCGGCAGTTGGCGTCGGGAACTCGACGAACTGCGCGCCCGCGAGAAGGCCGCCACCCGGGAACTGGACGCGATCGCCGCGCAGCGCCGTCGGCTTCCGATGGTCGAGCTGCCGGAATACACCCTGGTCGGAGCCGACGGCCCGGTACGCCTGGCCGACGTCTTCGCGGGGAAGTCCCAGCTGATCACCTATCACCACATGTGGTCACCGGGCGCCGAATGGCAGTGTCCCGGCTGCACCGGCTACTCGTCGCAATTCACCCGGCTGGAGTTTCTGGACAGCTACGACGCGCGATTCGTGATCGTCACCCCGGGTGCAATCGACGAGGCGCTGGACTACCGCCGGCGGGTCGGCAACACCATGCCCTGGTATTCGACGGCGGACAGCCCGTTCGGCAGCGATGTCGACGCCCCGCCCGGTGGCGGCTTCGCGCTCAACGTGTTCCTGCGCGACGGCGACACCGTGTACCGCACCTGGCACACCAACGGCCGCGGTGTGGAGCAACTGGGCCATACGTTCGCGCTGATCGACGTGCTGCCCTACGGGCGCCAAGAAGTGTGGCAGGACTCGCCGCCGGGCTGGCCGCAGCAGCCGACCTACAGTCGGTGGGCGACGTCGCAGGACCTCGCGAACGCCTACGGTGCCGGGGTGTCGTAACTCATTGCTGCGGGCGGCGATTCATCGAGCGCGCCACCATCATCAGGGTGAATACGACGATCGTTCCGATGACGGCCACCCCCACCCGCACCGGCAGCGAATCGGCGGCCAGTGCGCCGGCGGCCGCGACGTCGACGGGCTCGGCGGCTCGGGGCAGCAACGACGGGTCGGGTTCGATCAGCGTGCCGACCCGGGTGCCAGGTGCGGTGGCGAAGCCATAGTCCAGCAGGTGGGCGGCCTGTTGCCACGGCGGGATCGGTAGCCGGCTGCCGTGCAACAGCACCGCAACCAGGCGACGCCCGTCGTGGTTGGCCGCACCGACGAACGTCTGCCCGGCATCGTCGGTGTATCCGGTCTTGCCGCCCATGGCGCCGGGATAGTGGTAGAGCAGCTGGTTGTCGTTTTCCAGCTCGTAGCCGGGGGCCTCGCCGTGGCCGGGGAAGTCGAACGTGCGGGTCGCCACGATGCCGGCGAACGTCGGGTTGTTCCAGGCGTAGCGGTAGAACAGTCCGATGTCGTAGGCCGACGTGCTCATCCCGGGTCCGTCCAGGCCGGACGGGGTGGCGGCGCGGGTGTCGCTGCCCCCCAACTTGGCGGCCAGCGTGTTGATCTTGCCCAGTGTGGCCGGCATGCCACCGAGCTGGGTGGCCAGCGCGTAGGCCGCGTCGTTGCCGGAGTGCATCAGCAGCCCGTGCAGCAGCTGGTCGATGGTGTAGACGCCGCCGGGTGCGACCCCCACCTTGGTGCCCTCGGCGGCCGCATCCTCCGGGGTCCCGGCCACGCCCTGGTTCAGGTTGAGCTCGTTGATCGACGCCATCGCCACCAGCACCTTGATGATGCTGGCCGGTCGGTGTCGGCCGTGCGGATCGCGGGCGGCGATCACCGCGCCGCTGTCCAGGTCGGCGACCAGCCACGCCTCCGCGGAGATGTCGTCGGGCACCGGGGGAGTGCCGTCGGCGGTGACGATTCCGCAGCCGCCCAGCGCCGACCCGCCGACCGGGGTGGCCGGCACCGGCAGCGGCGCGGGCGGGTCACCGGCCGTCGGCACCTCCGAGGAGTCGACGGCCGGCGGTGTGACGACCTTGTAGGGGCAGGGTTCCAGGATGCTGTTGGGGCCGGCGCCCGGTTCGGCGCTGGCTGTCGCGGCGACCGGCGCACCGAGCAGGAACACCGCCGCAGCAAGACACGACGCAGAACGTAGGAGGGGCATCGTCTGTGCAGACTAGCCAATCGGCAGCCGGAGGCCGGGGAGCCACGCTGTGTCACGCGTGACTGATGGGGCGGAAGTTATGAACGAATCGAGGGCTTCACGCCGAACGTGCACTCAGGGCACAAGATCGGCCCGATTGTCGGTCTGAGTACGCGTTCGGCGAAACGGCTATCGCGTGCCGCCGAGATCGAAATAGGCGAGTCCCGGACCGCCGATGCGGCCCAGCCACAGCCGATCGTCGGCCTCGACCACGCCGGTGGCCAGGCCGAACCGCGCATCGGTGCTGCGGAACTGGCTGAGCACCCGGCCGTCGTCGGCGTCGAATCCGATCACCCACACCACCGACACCGGGTCCGGCATCCAGCGGTAGGGCAGCAGCCGCCACAGCAGGCTGCGCAGCACGGGTGCCCGCGGACTCAGCCAGTCGGACAGCGCGTTGCGCTCTGACACCATCGCCACCCAGATCCGGCCGTCGCGCCCGGTGGAGATGTTGTCGGGATGGCCGGGCAGCTCGCTGGCCAGCGGGGTGATCGTGCCGCGCTGGGGTCCGGACAGCCAGTATTTGGCAAGGCGGCGACCGGTGCTCTCGGCGAAGACCACCGCCGATTCGTCGGCGGTCAAGGTGACGCCGTTGGCGAAGTGCAGACCCGACGCCAGCACGCTCACCTGGCCGTCGGGGCTGCGCTGCATCAGTGATCCCCCGCCGCGGCCCTCGATCACCGCGGCTTTGTAGTGCTCGTAGCGAAACCGGTCGGTGGACTCGGTGAAATAGATGGTGCCGTCGGAGGATTCGACGGCGTTGGAACAGAACGTCAACGGTCGGCCGGCCACCTCGCTGACGAGGGTCTCCAATTGCGTGGTTTTCGGGTCGTAGCGCAGCAGCCCGCGGTGACTGTCGCAGATCAGCAGCCTGCCGTCGTGGGTGAATGCCAGCCCCAGCGGTCGCCCGCCGGTGTCGGCCACCACCCGCGGTGCGGTGCCGTCGGGGCGGACCGCGATGATGCGCCCGTCCTCGACCCCGGTCCAGATGGTGCCGTCGTCGTCGGCGACGACGTCTTCGGGGGCGGTGCCGGGAATCTCGACGACGCTCAGTTCCGGGGTGGGATCTGGTGGCGGCAGCGCCCGTGATGGCGGGGGCTGCCAGCGGACCGGGTGGATGCGCGGCTTGGGACCCATGCCGTTGACTCTAAGGTCGTGCCCGCCTCGGGCGCCGGATCGGCCGCGCTTGGGGCCGCCAGGCCACCACTACTGTGGGGTCATGACCTCGATGCAGGTCTCCGAATTCGAGGAGCTGCGCCCACAACTGCTGTCGGTGGCCTACCGGCTGACCGGCACGTTCGCCGACGCCGAAGACATCGTGCAGGACGCCTGGCTGCGCTGGGACTCCGCGGACCGCGACGACATCGCCGATCTGCGTGCGTGGTTGACGACGGTGGTCAGCCGGCTGGGTCTGGACCGGCTGCGTTCGGCCGCACACCGTCGCGAAACCTACGTCGGCCAATGGCTTCCCGAACCGGTGGTGACCGGATTCGACGATGCCGACCCGCTGTCAGCGGTGGTGGCCGGCGAGGACGCCCGGTTCGCGGCGATGGTGGTGCTGGAACGGCTCAACCCCGATCAGCGGGTGGCGTTCGTCCTGCACGACGGGTTCGCGCTGCCGTTCGCCGAGGTGGCGGGGGTGCTCGGGGTCAGCGAAGCCGCTGCCCGTCAGTTGGCCTCGCGGGCCCGGCGCACGGTGGCCGCCGATCCGGCACCCGCCGCGGACCCCGCCCACGCCGAGGTGGTCGGGCGACTGATGGCGGCGATGGCCGAGGGCGACATGGCCGCAGTGGTGGAGCTGCTGCACCCGGACGTGACCTTCACCGGCGACTCCAACCGCCGAGCACCGACCGCGGCGCAGGTCATCCGCGGCGCCGACAAGGTGGCCCGGTTCCTGTTCGGCCTGGCTCGGCGCTACGGCCCGGGCATGGTCACGTCGAATCAGCTGGCGCTGATCAACGGCGAGCTGGGTGCGTACACGCCGGGTGCGCCGGGCGGCGACGGTTTTGCGCCGATGATGCCGCGCATCACCGCGATGACGGTGCGCGACGGTCGGGTGTGCGCGGTCTGGGATGTCGCCAACCCGGACAAGTTCAGCGGCTCGCCGCTGCGTCAGAACATGTAGGGCAGCAGTGCCTTGCGGTCGGTTGGGTAGTCCGCGAACTTCTCCCGATACCAGGTGTGGGTGCCGATCGCCCGGGGCACCAGGTTGCCGGCGGTGATCAGCAGGATGACGACGCCGGGCAGTGCCCAGGTCAGCACGGCGAAGCCCGACCAGGCGACCAGCTCACCCAGATAGGCCGGGCTGGTAACGAAGCGGAAGCCGCCGCCGAACGGGATGCGGTACTCGGCGGCACCGGGATTGTTCTTGTCGCGCAGGTTGCGCACGATGGACTCCGAGTTGACCAGCAACGCGAACCCGCACAGGTAGATCACCAGGCCGGCCAGGAACCGGGGGTCGGTCAGCCAGGCGGTGGTGTACTGCCCGAAGTAGTCGTGGCTGAACAGCATCCCGTTGAGGTACCCGTGCATGGACGTCACCAGCATGCCCATCGCGACGACCGAGAAGTTGAAGGTGCTGCGCTTGCCCGGCACCTGTCGGATCGCCAGCGGGAAGAACCAGCCGCGGTTGGCGTAGTGCAGCGCCCAGACGCCGGCCAGCACCAGCGACGTCGGTTCGAATCGGGCCGGCCCGCTCAGGTAGCAGATCAAGAACACCACTGTCGCCGGGATCTCCATCAGCCACCAGCCGAGTTTCGGGTTCAGGTTGAATCCGAGTTTCGTCGAGGAGAAGCGGCCGTAGGAGCTCTGCGCGAAGAACCCGCCGATGATGACGAACGCCGCGAACGCGAACGCGGCGGTCAGCACGGTGTCATAGACGGTGTTGCCGGTGTACCAGTGCACGGCGATTCCTATCGGGCCAGGCAGCATTGGGTGGCCGGGGGAATCCGCCGTGCTGCGGGTCGCTGTTTTGTAACGTGTTCTATCACGTTTGCGGCCTCCGGCGGCGACCCGCTACGCCGCTACGCCCACGGCACCCGGCACGCATCCCCGGAGTTGAAGCCCTGCTCGGTGATCCCCAGCGCGCAGTACATCCGCGAACGCATGTTCTCCACGCCGACCTGATAGCTGAGCTCGATCACACCCGCATCGCCGAAGCGGGTCCGCAGATCGGCGACCTGTTCGTCGGTGACGCTGTGCGGGTCGGTGGTCATGGCGTCGGCGTAGGCGATGGCGGCACGCTCGTCGTCGCTGTAACGCGGTGACGTCGCATAGTTGTCGATGTCCTTCAACCGCTCGATATCCATGCCTTCCAGGCGTTGCAGCATGGATCCGAAGTCCACACACCACGAGCAGCCGACAGTGCGGGCGGTCCAGAACACGGCCAGATCCCGCGGCCCGGCGGGCAGTTTGCGGGAACCCGACTGCAGCAGCATCTCGTGTACGGCGTTGGCCACCAGCAGGCGCGGGTGGTGTGCGGCGACGGTGAACGGTTCGGGCACCTCGCCGAAGCGACGCTTGGCGTAGCGGTACATGGCGCGGGTCAGCCAGTTCGCGCGCTTGGGGGGCAGGGGTTCGATGCGAGGTTTCGTGGTCATATCCACTAGACGAGAACGCCGGACAAAGTGTGACAGCCCCGGTTACTCGTTACCCCGACGGTTGCTCGGTGGCTAAGCCGCGAGGGTGCGCAAATGTACGCCAAAATGCCAGGAAAAGCGGCATTGTGTGCACGCTCGTGGCCAAGCGGCCAAGGGGGGCCGGGGATCAGCGCGCAAACATCAGCGCGCGCTTGACCTCCTGGATCGCCTTGGTGACCTCGATACCGCGTGGGCAGGCCTCGGTGCAGTTGAACGTGGTGCGGCAGCGCCACACCCCGTCCACCTCGTTGAGGATGTCCAGGCGCTCAGCGGCGCCTTCGTCGCGGCTGTCGAAGATGAACCGGTGCGCGTTGACGATCGCCGCCGGACCGAAGTAGCTGCCCTCGCTCCAGTACACCGGACAACTCGTGGTGCAGCAGGCGCACAGGATGCACTTGGTGGTGTCGTCGAAGCGGGCCCGGTCGGTCTGGCTCTGGATGCGTTCCCGGGTCGGCGGGTTGCCGGTGGTCATCAGGAACGGCTTGATCGCGCGGTAGGCGTCGAAGAACGGCTCCATGTCGACCACCAGGTCCTTTTCCACGGGCAGCCCGCGGATCGGTTCGATGGTCAACGTCAGGTCCTTGGTGGGCTTCTTCGGAAGCAGGTCGCGCATCAGCACCTTGCAGGCCAGCCGGTTCTGCCCGTTGATCCGCATGGCGTCCGAGCCGCACACCCCGTGCGCACAGGACCGACGGAACGTCAGGGTGCCGTCCAGGTAGCTCTTGACGTAGATCAGCAGGTTCAGCAGCCGGTCGCTGGGCAGACACGGCACCCGGAAGCTCTGGAACCCGGCGGCGTCGGGATTCTCCGGGTTGAACCGGGCGATCTTGCACGTGACCATCACCGCGCCGTCGGGCACCGGCGGCAACGGCGGATCCCCGGCCTCTGCGGTCTCGATAACCTCGGTCATCAGTACTTCCGCTCCTTGGGCTCGTAGCGGGTCTGCACCACCGGCTTGAAGTCCAGCCGGATGTCGGACAGCAACTCGCTGCCCTCCTTGTAGGCCATGGTGTGGCGCATGTAGTTGACGTCGTCGCGGTTGGGATAGTCCTCGCGGGCGTGCCCGCCGCGCGACTCCTTGCGGTTCAACGCGCCGACCACGGTGACTTCCGCCAGCTCCAGCAAGAAGCCCAGCTCGATGGCTTCCAGCAGATCGGAGTTGAAGCGTTTCCCCTTGTCGTGCACGGTGATTCGGGCATATCGCTCCTTGAGCGCGTGAATGTCCGTCAGCGCCTGCTTCAACGTCTCCTCGGTGCGGAACACCGCGGCATTGTTGTCCATCGACTGCTGCAACGTGCCACGGATGTCGGCGACGCGTTCGTTGCCGTGTTCGGAGAGGATGTCGGCGACCCACCCGACCACCATGTCCGCGGGGTCCGACGGCATCTCGACGAAATCGTGCTCCAGGGCGTACTCGGCGGCGGCGATCCCGGCCCGACGACCGAACACGTTGATGTCCAGCAGCGAGTTGGTGCCCAGCCGGTTGGCGCCGTGCACCGAGACGCAGGCGCATTCACCGGCCGCGTACAGCCCCGGCACGGTGTTGGTGTTGTCCCGCAGCACCTGCCCGGTGACCGTGGTCGGGATGCCGCCCATCACGTAGTGGCAGGTCGGGTAGACCGGCACCAGCTCCTTGACCGGGTCCACACCCAGGTAGGTGCGGGCGAACTCGGTGATGTCGGGCAGCTTGGCTTCCAGCACGTCCTCGCCCAGGTGGCGCACGTCGATGTAGACGTAGTCCTTGTTGGGACCCGCGCCGCGGCCCTCGAGCACCTCGAGCACCATGGAGCGCGCCACGATGTCGCGCGGCGCCAGGTCGACGATGGTCGGGGCGTAGCGCTCCATGAACCGTTCGCCGTCGGCGTTGAGCAGCCGGCCGCCCTCACCACGCACGGCTTCGGAGATCAGGATGCCCAGGCCGGCCAGGCCGGTCGGGTGGAACTGGTGAAACTCCATGTCCTCCAACGGAAGTCCCTTGCGGAACACCACGCCCATGCCGTCGCCGGTCAGGGTGTGCGCGTTGGAGGTGGTCTTGTACATCCGGCCCGAGCCGCCGGTGGCGAACACGATGGCCTTGGCGTGGAAGACGTGGATCTCGCCGGTCGCCAATTCATAGGCGACGACGCCGGTGGCCACCGGACCGGTGGGGGTCTCGGTGAGCACGAGGTCCAGCACATAGAACTCGTTGAAGAACTCCACGCCGTGCTTGACGCAGTTCTGATACAGCGTCTGCAGGATCATGTGGCCGGTGCGGTCGGCGGCGTAACAGGCCCGGCGCACCGGAGCCTTGCCGTGGTCGCGGGTGTGGCCGCCGAATCGGCGCTGGTCGATGCGGCCCTCGGGGGTGCGGTTGAACGGCATCCCCATCTTTTCCAGGTCGAGCACCGCGTCGATGGCTTCCTTGGCCATGATCTCCACGGCGTCCTGGTCAGCGAGGTAGTCGCCGCCCTTGACGGTGTCGAAGGTGTGCCATTCCCAGTTGTCGTCCTCGACGTTGGCCAGCGCCGCGCACATCCCGCCCTGGGCGGCGCCGGTGTGGCTGCGGGTCGGGTACAGCTTGGTCAGCACCGCGGTGCGGGCGCGCGGCGCGGATTCCACCGCTGCCCGCATCCCGGCCCCGCCGGCGCCGACGATCACCACGTCGTATCGGTGTTGCTGAATCACCGCGTCATCACCTGCATCTGAGAATCCCCCTCTTAGGAGATGTTGGGGTCGAAGGTCACCAGCACGTAGGTACCCAGGACCAGCGTGAACAGCATCGACACCGCCAGTAGGGCATTCAGCCAGAACTTGGTGGAGTCTTTGCGGGTGTAGTCACCGATGATGGTGCGCATCCCGTTGCCGCCGTGCAGCTGCGCCAGCCACAACAGCAGCAGATCCCAGGTCTGCCAGAACGGGGAGTGCCATCGGTGCGCCACGTAGGTGAAGTCGATGCGGTAGACCCCGTTTTCCCACATCAGCATCACGAACAGGTGCCCGAGCGCCAGGAATACCAGCACGATGCCGGAGAACCGCATGAACAGCCACGCGTACTTCTCGAAGTTGGGCATACCGGAGTGGCGGTGCGGGGCGCGCGGGCTGCCCAGGCTGGCCGGGCGGTCGGGGCTGTACTGGCGGACCGGGGCGACCTGCCCGCGGCCGAGCTGCAGATCGGGGGCGCTCATCGGAAGTGCTCCATCATGTGAATGCCGACCACGACGGTGGCCGGGACGATGACCAGCAGCCAGATGATCCCGATCGCCCACAGCATCAGTCGCTGGTAGCGGGCACCCTGCCACCAGAAGTCGATCAGAATCACCCGGATGCCGTTGAGGGCGTGGTAGAGCACCGCGGCGACCAGCCCGAGTTCCATCAATCCGACCGGCACCGTCTTATAGGTGTCGATCACCTCGCTGTAGGCCTGCGGGCTGACCCGTACCAGTGCAGTGTCGAGCACGTGCACGAACAGGAAGAAGAAAATGGTCGCACCGGTGATGCGGTGCAGCACCCACGCCCACATGCCCGGATCTCCGCGGTACAAGGTGCGCCGTACCCGGGTTGCCGAAGATGTCGTCGCCGTCATCAGGCCTCCAATATCGGTAGTGACCCGCTGCACCCGGCTTCGCCGCGCTTGCGGTCGCTACGCAACGCCATCGCTTAGAACCGTCGGGTGGACTCTAAACCCAATTAGGGTGACGAACGAAGTTACCCGACAGTCAACGACGCGCTCCAGCCTGCGAAGTTAGGGTGGCCTATAACAGTGTCCGACGGGTGAACGGGGTGCTTGCGATGTGCTCGAACCAAGCCGGAGGCCGCTGACATGAGTGGTGTCGTTGACTGGAACATGCTGCGTAGCAGGGCAATCGCGGTCGCGGGCCACGGGTACGCGCCGTACTCGCGGTTCCGGGTCGGGGCGGCAGCCTTGGTCGACGACGGCCGGGTAGTCACCGGCTGCAATGTGGAAAATGTCTCATATGGCCTGGGTCTCTGCGCCGAATGCGGTGTGGTGTGCGCCCTGCACGCGTCCGGCGGGGGCCGGCTGGTGGCGCTGGCGTGCGTCGACGCCGCAGGGGCCCTGCTGATGCCGTGCGGACGGTGTCGGCAGGTGTTGCTGGAGCACGGCGGGCCCGGGCTGTTGATCGACCATCCGGACGGGCCGCGCCGGCTCGAGGCGCTGCTGCCCGACGCCTTCGGACCGGCAGACCTGGCCCGTCCGTGAGCCCCTTCGATGCGCCGACCGTGATCCGCACCAAGCGGGACGGGGGGCGGTTGTGCGACGCCGCGATCGACTGGGTGATCGCGGCCTATACCGACGGACGGGTCGCCGACGAGCAGATGTCGGCCCTGCTGATGGCGATCTACCTGCGCGGGATGGATCCCGCGGAGACGGCGCGGTGGACGGCGGCGATGATCGCCTCCGGGGACCGGCTGGACTTCTCTGATCTGCGGCGCGACGGTGTGCGGCTGCCCACCGTGGACAAGCACTCCACCGGCGGGGTCGGCGACAAGATCACCCTGCCGCTGGTCGCCGTCGTCGCCGCGTGCGGGGCCGCGGTGCCGCAGGCGTCCGGACGCGGACTCGGCCACACCGGCGGCACCCTGGACAAGTTGGAATCCATCGCCGGGTTCAGCGCCCGGCTGACCAACCAGCAGGTGGCCGACCAGCTTCGTGAGGTCGGCGCGGCCATCTTCGCCGCCGGTCAGCTGGCACCTGCCGACGCCAAGCTGTACGCGTTGCGTGACGTCACCGCCACCGTCGAGTCGCTGCCACTGATCGCCAGCTCGGTGATGAGCAAGAAGCTGGCCGAGGGCGCCGGCGCACTGGTGCTGGACGTCAAGATCGGCTCCGGGGCGTTCATGACGTCGCAGGACGCCGGCCGCCAGCTGGCACAGGTAATGGTGGACCTGGGCGCAGCGGCCGGGGTGCGCACCCGGGCGCTGCTCACCGACATGAACACCCCGTTGGGCGCCACCGCCGGCAACGCCCTGGAGGTGGCCGAGGCGTTGGACGTGCTGGCCGGCGGCGGACCGCCCGACGTGGTGGAGCTGACCCTGGCCCTGGCCACCGAGATGCTGGCCGGCGCCGGGCTGGACCAGCGTGATCCGGCGGCAGCCCTATCCGATGGCACCGCGATGGACCGATTCCGGGCGCTGATCGCCGCCCAGGGCGGTGACCTGTCGGTGCCGTTGCCGACCGCGGCGTGTTCGGAGACGATCAGCGCGCCGCGGAACGGCACAATGGCAGACATCGACGCGATGGCTGTGGGGCGCACGGTGTGGCGGCTCGGAGCGGGCCGGTCCCGCCCCGGTGACACGGTGCAGCCCGGCGCCGGGATCCGCATCCACCGACGCCCCGGCGAACCGGTCACCGCCGGGGAGACGTTGTTCACCCTCTACACCGACACCGCCGACCGGTTCACCGCCGCGCTCGCCGAGCTCGACGGCGGCTGGAACATCGGCGACACCGCACCGCCCCACCGCCCGTTGATCATCGATCGGATCGAGACATGAAGACTTCGATGACGCAGGACGCGATCGGTCAGGCCCCCAAGGCGCTGCTGCACGACCACCTCGACGGCGGGCTGCGGCCGGCCACCGTGCTCGAGATCGCCGGCCAGATCGGCTACGACGAGCTGCCCGCCAGCAACGTCGAAGACTTGGCGACCTGGTTTCGCACCCGGTCCCACAGCGGATCGCTGGAACGGTATCTGGAGCCGTTCAGCCACACCGTGGCGGTGATGCAGACCCCCGAGGCGCTGCACCGGGTGGCCTACGAGTGCGTCGCGGACCTGGCCGCCGACTCGGTGGTGTACGCCGAGGTCCGATTCGCCCCCGAACTGCACATCGATCGCGGACTGTCCTTCGACGCCGTCGTCGAAGCGGTGCTGGCCGGGTTCGCCGACGGCGAGAAGGCCGCCGCCGCGGCGGGCCAGCCGATCACGGTGCGCTGCCTGGTCACCGCGATGCGCCATGCCGCGCTGTCGCGGGAGATCGC
Source organism: Mycobacterium sp. NGS50 (assembly GCF_059812545.1). Taxonomy (NCBI): domain Bacteria; kingdom Bacillati; phylum Actinomycetota; class Actinomycetes; order Mycobacteriales; family Mycobacteriaceae; genus Mycobacterium; species Mycobacterium sp. NGS50. The sequence goes on along the minus strand of NZ_JCALCW010000023.1, from coordinate 50,356 downwards.
GGAGCTGGCAATCCGGTTCCGGGACAAGGGGGTCGTCGGGTTCGACATCGCCGGCGCCGAGGCCGGCTACCCGCCGACCCGGCATTTGGACGCCTTCGAATACATGCGAAACAACAATGCCCGCTTCACTATTCATGCCGGTGAGGCCTTCGGACTGCCGTCGATCCAGGAGGCGATCGGGTTCTGCGGTGCGGACCGGCTCGGGCACGGGGTGCGTATCGTCGACGACATCGCGGTGGGCGACGACGGCAGTCTGCGACTGGGCCGGCTGGCGTCGATCGTGCGGGACAAGCGCATTCCGTTCGAGATGTGTCCCAGCTCCAATGTGCAGACCGGTGCGGTGGACAGTATTGCCGGCCATCCGTTCGACCTGTTGGCGCGCAGCCGTTTTCGGGTGACGGTCAACACCGACAACCGGCTGATGAGCGACACCACCATGAGCAAGGAGATGTGGCTGCTGGCCGAGACGTTCGGCTACGGGTGGGCCGACCTGCAGCGCTTCACTATCAACGCGATGAAGTCGGCGTTCATCCCATTCGACGAACGACTGGCCATCATCGACGAGGTGATCAAGCCGCGCTATGCAGTGCTGATCGGCTGAATGCCGAGCAGACGCAGATGTGCCCTCTTTCGGCACGAAATGGGCACATCTGCGTCTGCTCGCGCCGTCAGCTCTTGGTGACGACGGCCTCGCCGCCCGGCTTCCAGGTGATGGTGCCGTGCTCGAAGGTGGACTGCTTGCCGCCATCGGCGGTGTCGGTCTCGTCGCTGGTCGGGTAGCCCAGCTCGCCCTGCGAGCCGCCCAACTCGTTCCACTTGTCCCGGATCGCACCCCACACCACATATGACGCGGTCTTGTGGATGATCACGCCGCCCTCGAACTCCTGGTAGTGGCCGCCGTCGGGGGTTTCCTTCATCTCACCCTTGGGCTCGCCGAGATCGTCCTTGTGCGCCTGGTCCAGGGAGTTGTACTTCTCCAGGATGGGGCCGGAAACGTTGTATTCCTTGCCGTCCTTGCCGGCCATCTGGGTGGTGCTGGGAGCTGCGCTCTCACTTGGTTCGTTGATGGCCGACGACACCGCCGACGATGCTTGTGAGGCAGCCGAACTCGCTGAACTCAGTACCTCGTTGCCCTTTTCCTTGGTGGACTCACACCCCGTGCCTACGAGCGCGACACCGAGGACCGCCGCGGATATCGCAGCTGCCCGTTTCGTTCCCTTGCGCATGGTGGTTCCTCTCGAATCGGATCGGAAAGGGGCCTTCTTGTCGGGATAGCCCCGCCCGAGGGTATCCAGATCGCGGCGGCGCTGGCTATGGCTAGGTCCGGCTGTTCACCAACTATCCTGGTGAATTGTCGACAATTGACAATGGAGGGGCGGACGTGGCGCGCTACATCTCGATAACCCTGACCAAACGCGACGTGTCGTGTCGGGCACGGCTGCTTGACGACGCGGCACCGCGCACCTGCGCGCTGGTGTGGGACGCGATGCCGGTCGCCGGCCAGGCCTATCACGGCAAATACGCGCGTAACGAGGTCTACACCCTGCTGCCGCCGCTGGGCGCGCCCGGTCGGGAAAACTGCACCGTCACCCCCATCCCGGGCGACGTGTGTTTCTTCGGCTTCGACGCCGCCGAGATCGGCAACCCCGCCTACGGCTACGACGAGGGTTCCGAGGCGCACTCCCCGCAGGGCGCCACCGACCTGGCGATCTTCTACGGACGCAACAACCTGCTGCTCAACGGTGATATCGGCTGGGTTCCCGGCAATGTGTTCGCCACCATCGAGGACGGCCTGGCCGAGATGGCCGCGGCCTGCAACGACCTGTGGATGGCCGGCGCAGTCGGCGAGCAACTCGCCTTCGCCCGCGCCTGACCTGTTGCCGCGAGCGTGCGTAGTTGTACGCCGCGACGCCGCACAACTGGCATTCTGTGCACGCTCGCGGGAAAGGGTCGCCCCGTCAGCTCAGCGCCTGCTCGGCGAACCGGCCCACCGCCAGCACCAGGTCGTCGCTGTGTCGGGGGCCGACGATCTGCATTCCGATCGGTAACCCCTCGGCAGTGGTGCCGATCGGAATGCTCAGAGCTGGCTGCTGGGTCATGTTGAACGGGTAGGTGAACGGCGTCCACTGCGCCCACCAGCGCATCTCCGATCCCTCCGGCACGTCGTGGCCCGCGGCGAACGCAGCGATGGGCGTGGTGGGGGTGATCAACAGGTTGTGTGTCTCGTGAAACTCGCCCATGGTCACCCCGAGGTCGATGCACGCCTGCCGGGCGTCGAGATAGTCCACCGCAGACACCGTCAGTCCCCGGTCCCATGCCGCGAGCAGACCCGGGTCGACCAGGTTGCGGGCCGCATCCCCGTAATGCCGCAGGCTGCCCGCCGCGCCGGTCGCCCACAGCGTTTCGAAGGCGTCGATCGGATCGCTGAACCCGGGATCGGCCTGCACGACGTTCAAGCCGGCCTCGGCCAGCACGCCGACCGCCGCGCTGACCGCCTCGGCGATCTGCGGGTCGACGTTCGCATAGCCCAGCGTCGGCGAGTAGGCGATGTCCAATCCGATGACGTCGCGGTGGATTTCGCTGCGATAGGTGGCCAGGGTCGCCGGCAGCGACGTCGGGTCGCGGTGCGAGGGCAGCGCGATGATGTCCATCAGCATCGCGGTGTCCTCGACGGTGCGGCTGATCGGTCCGGCGTGGGCCAGCGGCCCGAACGGGCTGATCGGGTACATCGGCACCCGGCCGTGGGTGGGTTTGAAGCCGACCACGCCGCAAAACGCCGCCGGGATCCGGATGCTGCCGCCGCCGTCGGTGCCGACGGACAGCGGCGCCATGCCGGCGGCCACCGCCGCCGCACTGCCGCCCGATGACCCGCCCGCGGTGCGAGTCGGGTCCAGCGGGTTGCGGGTGACCCCGCACAGCGGGCTGTCGGTGACCCCTTTCCACGCCAACTCCGGGGTGGTGGTCTTGCCGAGTATCACCATGCCGTCGCGGCGTACCTGGTCCACCGCCGGGCTGTCTTCCGGCCAGGGGCCGTCCGGGTCGGTCAGCCGGGATCCGCGCAGCGTGGGCCAGCCCTGGGTGCGGAACACGTCTTTGATGGCGATCGGGACCCCGTCCAGCAGCCCCTTGGTGTAGTTGCCCGCCCAGCGGGCCTCGGACTTGCGGGCCTGCGCCAGTGCAGCGTCCTCGTCAACCAGGCAGAACGCGTTGATGTCGGCGTCGTTTTCGGCGATGACCGACAGCGCGGCCGCCGTGGCCTCGACCGGAGACAACTCCCCGGAGGTATACGCGGCGACCAACTGCAGCGCCGTCAGGTCGGTGGGCTCAGTCATGGCCGCCGCTCCTCCTCATCGCGTGGCTCTGCATCGTCGCTGGCGGTGTCATGGCCGTCGCTCCTTCTCATCGCTGCTTGTCGACGACGTTGTGCAGCGGCTCACCGGTGAGGTAACGCTGGAAATTGGCGATGAACTGTTCTTGCAGAGCGATCCGCCACCCCACCACGTCGCCGCTGTTGTGCGGGGTCAGATGCACCTCGGGGGTGCTCCACAGCGGGTGCCCGGGTGGTAGTGGTTCGGGATCGACCACGTCGAGCGCCGCCCCGGCCAGACGCCCGTTCGCCAGCGCGGCCACCAGCGCGTCGGTGACCACCAGTTGACCGCGGCCGACGTTGATCAGCCGGGCGTGCGACGGTATGGCGGCCAGGGCTCTGGCGTTGACCATGCCGTGGGTCTGGTCGGTCAACGGCGCGGCCAGCACCACGTAGTCGGCGCCGGCGACCGCCTCGGCCCAGTCGGTGCCGATCTCGCCGAAATCGGGATCGATGCGGGATCGACGTCCCACACCGCGCACTCGCATGCCGACGGCGGTCAGGATCCGGGCGATCGCCCGCCCCACCGGTCCGGTGCCGACGATGGTTGCCGCCTTGCCGGCGATGGGCTCCGATTCGAAATGCTCCCAGCGCTGTGCGTCCTGGGCCCGCGCCGAACGGCGGAACCCTTTGGCGAAGGACAGGATCTGGCCCAGCACGTACTCCGCGATCGGCTGCTCGAAGATCCCGCGGGAGTTGGTCAGGGTGACGTCGCTGTGGATCAGGCCGTCGAACAGCACCGCGTCGACCCCGACCGAGGCGACCTGCACCCAGCGCAACGAATCGGCGGCCGGCCAGGCCGATCGCAGGGCCGGCGAGGAGAAGTCGTAGACGAACAGCACATCGGTGCCGGGCAGGGCCTCGGCGAGGCGGGGGGAGGGGGCCATCCGCAACTCGGCGTCGCCGTCGATCGCGGCCGCCAGCTGGGCCGGGAGCTGCGCGGGAACAAACTCGCCGTGCTGGACGGTGACGACCGGACGCGCGCCCACGTTGACACCGTAGAAACGCATCGTATGATTGTCAACAATCCAGGGGCCGGCCTGGAGTGGTACTACGCGAGTTGGGCCACCACCCATGGATTTTTCCTCGTTATCCGAATTCGACGGACCGGTGGATCAGCGCGGCATCGGCATCATCGCGCCGTTCGACCTGGCGATCGAACGCGAACTCTGGCGCTGGATTCCGGCTGAGGTCTCGCTGCATCTGGCTCGCACCCGCTACGAACCGGTCCCCGTGAGCCGGCGGATGGCCGAACTGGTGTCCGACACCCGCCACCTTGAGGCCGCCACCCGCGACGTGCTGCACGTGGAGCCCGAGGTGGTCGCCTACCTGTGCACGTGCGGCAGCTTTATCCAAGGCGTCGCCTACGAGAAGACGCTGGTCGCCGCGATCGAGGCGGCCGGCGCCCCCGCAGCCGTCACCACGTCGGGGGCCCTGGCCGAGGCGCTGGTGGCGCTGGGTATCTCACGGGTCTGTGTACTGACGCCCTACGACGAGGAGCTCACCCAGCTGCTGCGGGTCTTTCTCGACCAGCTGGGGGTCACAGTGCTGCGGTCGGACTACCTGGGGCTGGGCGGGGGCATCTGGAAGGTGAACTACCGCACCGTGGCCGAACGGATCGTCGCCGCCGATCACCCGGACGCCCAAGCCATCTTCGTCAGCTGCACCAACCTACGCACCTACGACATCGTCGATCCCCTGGAGAAAATGCTCGGCAAACCGATCCTGACCGCCAATCAGCTCACGATGTGGGCGTGCCTGGGCCGGATGGGCCTGCCGATGATGGGTCCGGGCCGCTGGCTGCGCGACGTGTTCACCGGAGCCGAGCGATGAGCGCCCCGACGATCGGGTTCATCTATCCGGACCACGCGGCGGAGTCCGATTACCCGTGGCTGGCCGGGCTGCTCGGACTGGACCTCCCGGTGGCGCACATCTACGGAACCGACCTGCACGCCGTGCCCGAACTGCTGGATCTGGGCAGCCCGGACCGGCTGGCGCACGGCGCGGCATTGCTGGCCGCCCACCGGCCCGAAGCCGTGGTGTGGGCCTGCACCTCGGGCAGCTTCGTCTACGGGCCCGACGGGGCAGCTGACCAGGTCGCAGGGCTGTCGCAGGCAGCGGGGGTGCCGGCGTCGAGCACCTCGTTCGCGTTCGTGAACGCGGTGGCGGCGCTGGACTGTGCCCGGGTAGCGGTGGCCGCCAGCTACCCCCGCGACGTCGCCGAACTGTTCGTGGACTTCCTCGCCGCGCACCAGATCACCGTCGTATCGATGGGTGATGCCGGCATCGACACCGCCGCCGAGGTGGGCCGGCTCAGTCCCGCGCAGGTACTCGCCTTGGCAGCGGCCAATGACCATCCGGACGCAGACGCACTGCTCATTCCCGACACCGCGATGCACACCGTCGCCCAGGTGGATGCACTGGAGCAACGGTTGGGTAAGCCGGTATTGACCGCCAACACGGTCACAGTATGGGAAGGTTTGCGCATTGCCGGGGTGTCCCGTCATGCCACGGGGGTGGGTGCGTTGTTCGAGGGTGAGCGATGACGATCATGGAAAGGGCGGCGTTCGAGCCGCTGAACAGGCAGTCGACCGCGGAGCTGATCGCTGAGCGGCTTCGGGAAGCGATCATCCGCGGGCAGCTGACGCCCGGGCAGCAACTGCTCGAGGCTGTCCTGGCCGCGCAGTTCGCCGTGTCGCGCGGGCCGCTGCGCGAGGCGATGCAGCGCCTGGTGGCCGAAGGACTACTGCGCAGCGAACGGCACCGCGGCATTTTCGTCGTCTCTCTCACCGAAACCGATGTGCACGACGTCTATCGGGTCCGCAAGGCGATCGAGCGGGCCGCCATCGGCGAGGTGCTGCGCGGGAATCCCCGTGCCGGCTGGACCCGGCTGGGTGTGCCGGTGGATGCGATGGTCGCCGCCGCGCGGCTGGCAGACGCCGGGGCGTTCGCCGACGCCGATCAGCAGTTCCACGAGGTGCTGATCGATTGCGCCAACAGTCCGCGACTGTCCCGGGCGATGCGGACCCTGCTGTCGGAAACCAGGATGCTGATCGGCGAACTGCACCACGTCTACGGCGATTTGGGGGAGCAGCTCGCCGAGCATGTCGCGCTGCGCGAGGCCATCGGCGCCGGGGATGCGGCGACCGCGACCCGGCTCATCGAGGCGCACATGGACGACGCGGTGCAGGGGCTGTTGGCGGTACGGACGACAGCGTGAGATCGCCCTGTTGGTGCGCACCGTCGAAGGTCACGCCTGTCGGGCGACGATCAAAGCAGACGTCGCCACCAGAGGTGAGTTGTCTTTGACGTTAAGACAATTCGATTAGTCGGGGGAGCGGGCTCAGCCGCCTGGCGCTGGTGGGTTCGTGCCGGTGGTCTCCGAAGTTGATGAAGTTGGCGTAGGCGCGGGACCTTCACCCTCTGCAGGCGCCCCGTTGCACGCCGAGCGGAGCGCCGTCGCACCGGGGCTCTGATTCATCGCGTTCTGTTCCGCCTCCTGCTGCGTGGCGCCGCTATCCCCGAAATAATGATCGCCGTTTCTGACGACCGCGCCGCAGTCGGGAGCCTTGAAGCTGATCAGAACATTGCAGTCCGTGCTGCTGTCATGGCAATCGGCCTTCGCGGCCTGGTCGGCAAGGTACTGATTCGCCTTATCGGTCGCTACGCCGACATGCTCGCCGTCGGGCGACACCGCTATCGCACCCCAAGCGTCGTCGGCGTACGCGGCGGGGGCAGCGATGACGGCGAACGCGGCCGCCACTGCGGCGACCGCCGGGATGCTGATACGGGTTCGAAAGCTCGTCACTGCCATAGGGATTCCCTTCTATACCGGTAGCCCGGCCATAGTCGAAATCGGTGGGGCCGAAGCCGAGCGCGCGATGCCTCTCGACCGCCGTCGACACCCATGTCACATTCACGAGACGGCACTGCAGCCTAACCCGACCGGTCTACGCTGGGCTGGGTTCTTGAAAAAACCGACGTAGGCCACTCGTCGTTGAGGCTGATCGAGGTGCGGCCGGTTTGCCGGCAGGAGACAGCCTATTCGCGCCTGAGCCGCGACTCCACGAAGCGCTCGAGTTCTTCCCACTTCTTGACCGCGGCGGCGAACGGCGCCTTGACGCTGCCGGGCGCATCCGGGTCCAGTACGTGAGCCACCAGGTTGCCCAGTGGGCGGTCGGGGTCCAGGGCCTGCTCGACGATGTCGTCCTCGGCGTATTCGCCGACGTCACGCAGCAGCTCCACCGCGAGCTCCAGCTGGTCGTGATCGACGGCGTCCGGGCCGTCGGCGAGGTCGTCGGCGAGCCCGGTCAGCACGTAGACGTTGTCCTCGGTGATGTTCACCGCCAGCGAGCCGTCGGTGGCCGCGGTGCGGATGTCGTCGTAGGTGCTCAGGTCCGACAGGTCGTGGTCGTGCTCGTCGGCGAGGTAGCGGGCCAGCGTCCGCTCGGAGCTGAACACGCTGATCCGGCCGTTGCGGCCCAGGAAGATCGGTTGGTCGTCGAAGTAGCAGCGCAACGTGTAGAAGGTACCGGCGCCGAGCATGATCTGGACCGGGTCGATGCCGACCTTCTCCCAGAAGTCCGCGTCGCTGCCCAACACCACCCGGTCGACGGCCGCCCGGGTCGACTCCGAAGCCGAGAGGTCGGCGACGACGGTGTCGGCCGCGTTGTCGACGGCTTCCTCTTCGGCGACCTCGAGCTCTTCCTCGTCCGGCGGGTCGGCTTCGAGTTCTTCGGCCGCCCGGGTCGCCAGGGAGGTGTCCACGGCGGGGGTGGTGATGATGGCGTCGATCGCGGCGAGCACGTTGTCCCAATTGCGGTCGACGATTTCACCGACGACATGCCAGCGCTTGCGGCCGGCCCGGCCGGTGAAGTTCTCCACACCGCCGGCCAGGGTGCCCAGCGCCGGGTTTCCATTGAAGAACTTCGTCACCGCGGCCAGCTCGCACACCGACCCGATCGCGGCGACCACCGTCATCGTGTTCGCCAGCACCTTGACCGACTTCTTGGTGGGCTTGTCGGCCAGCAACTCCTCGACGGCAACCAGGTCGAACTGGTTGCGCTCGGTCGGGTTGAGCTTGTGGGCGTTGGCCTCGCTCAGCGGTGCCCAGCCGGGGTGATCGGCCAAGTCGTTGTCGGTGTTGTCGCGGACGAACGCCACCAGGTCGGCTGTCGTCTCGAAGCCGTACAGGTCCTCGTCCTTGCCGAGAAAGCCTTCCCACTCGTCACCGGAATCACGCCAGCGCGGCGCCCACAACGTGTAGAGGTCGCCAGCGGTCAGGCCCAGCCGGATGGGCACGAGGTCTACAGCCATGCGGCACAGGATAACGGCGTCGGCGTCCGGCCCATCCGATCAGGTGGCCGGTACGGGCGTTGACCCTCGCGGGACATGCTGCGCCGGTGAGCTCAGTGGGTGAGTTCCGGGCTCGGCCCGGTGAGGTAGCGCTGCACGGTCGGACCGATCCACGCCACCAGGTCGTCAACGCCGACGGAGGCGATCGGCTCGATCTTGAGCTGGTAGCGCGCGAACGCCAATCCCAGCAGGTGCACGGTGACGAGCTCGACGCGCAGCACCGGGTTGTCCACGCCGAACAGCTCCTGCACGCGCTCGGCTGCCGGGCCGGCCAGGGTATCGCGCAACAGCTTGCGGGCCAGCGGCTGGATCGCCGCGGACCGCCACACCGTGAGCAGGGGATCGAACAGCGTGCCTTCATCCCAGCGCTCAATGAAGTGGCGGACCAGCCGTGCGCCGATCTCGTCAGGGCCTTGGTCCAGCAAGTCGACCAACTGGTGCAGCGGATGCTCGGGTACGTCGAGGACCGATGCGCTGAACAGGCCTTCCTTGTTGCCGAAGAAGTAGTACACCATCGCCACGTCCACCCCGGCGTCGGCGGCGATCCGGCGCACGGTGGCCTGCTCGTAGCCGTCACGCATGAAGTGCTCACGCGCCGCGTCGATGATGCGCTGCCTGTTCTGCTGACCGGTGCGCCACCGGCCGGAGCGCCCGGGTTCCGCCACACCGGGCAGCTTACTTCAACAGGTGTTGACGTATCGGTTGGCCGCGGCGTACGTTTGATTCTTGAACGCACGTTGAAGAAAGGGGTTGGAGATGGCAACACGACGACTGTGGGTGAACCACCTGATCTCGGTTCTGGTTGCCCCGGTGACCATGACGGTGTTCATCCCGGCGCTGATCCTGGCGTTCGCCGGCGTCGACGCACCCGACCCCGGCACGCCGAAAGGCGCGCTGCTGATCCTCGGCGGCGCGGTGTTGATCGGCCTCGGGCTGTGGTTTCTGGTGTGGACGGTGTTGCTGTTCGACCGGTTCGGTGAAGGTGCGCTGGCGATCGGGAGCCCGATCAAGCTGGTGGTGCGCGGGCCCTACCGGCACGTCCGCAACCCGATGATGACCGCGGTGTTCGCCATCCAGCTCGGCACCGCCGCGGTGATCGCGTCGCCGTGGCTGCTCGCCTGGTTCGTGTTGTTCTGCACGCTGGTCGTGATCGCCATCCCGGTCTTCGAGGAACCCCATCTGACCCGGCGCTTCGGTGCCGACTACGACGCCTACCGCCAAAACGTGCCGCGCTGGATACCGCGGGTGACCGCATGGGCGGCCACCGACTCGGCTCGAAGCTAAGGAGAACGTGATGCCCTTCCCGAAGGCGATGGCACGGTGGAATCGAGTGGGACTGAACCGGGTCACACGCCGCATCGCACCCTGGGCCCCGGGGTTCGGGCTGGTCCGGCACCGTGGCCGCCGGTCCGGGCGCACCTACGCCACCCCGGTCAACGTGTTCGCCACCGCGACAGGCGTCCGGATCGCGCTGACCTACGGACCCGACACGGACTGGGTCAAGAACGTGCTGGCCGCTGGTGGCTGTCAACTGCGCACCCGGCGGCGTGACCTGACCCTGACCGCACCACGGCTGGTGCGCGACCCCGCCCGCACCGGGGTCAGGCGCTTCGAGCGCAGGGTGCTGCGGGCGTTGCACGTCGCGGATTTCCTCGACCTGACCGCGGAGCGCGGGGCACTGCCATGAAGCTGGCCAATCAGGATCAAGTCCAGGCGTTGGACCCGACATTCGCGCGGATGGCGATCGCCGTCGGCCAGCGGGCGTGGTCGATACCGCAGCTGAGCATGCGGGAGAAGGCGTTCGTGTTCATCGCCGCCGACCTGTGCACCGCCAATCTGGGTTTCGCTCTGACCACACATATCCAGATGGCCGGCGCCAACGGGGTGACGGTTCCCGAATGCGCGGCCGCGATCCGCCACCTAGCGCCCTACGTCGGTTATCCGACCGCCGCGGTCGCCTTGCAGCAGCTCGGTGAATACGATCCGGCAACCGATTCCGTGCAGCCCGGCGCCGGCCGGCGGCTGCCCGCCCAGGTCGTCGACACGCTCGCGGCGCTCAACACGGACTTCGCCGCCTTCTTCGCGGACCAGTTCGATCAGCGCTTCAACGAAGACCCTTCGTTGTCGCCGCGTGAGCGGGCATTGAGCTGTGTGGCCACCGATGTGCTGAACCAGACTCTCGACGAATCCTTCACGCTGCACGTGGATTTGGCCCAGGACGCCGGCGCCGGCCCCGACGTGGTCAACGCCGTCGTACTCCTGGTGGCCGAGTACGGGATGGCCAGGTCGTGGCGCGCCTACCGGGCATTGGCCGAGCGGTAGGCCGACGTCCGCTCAGGCGCCCCAGATGTCGGTGATCGCCGGGGCGCGCGCCGCCAAACCGAGCTTGGGCAGCCCGTACATCTGCTCCAGCGTGGAAAGCACGTTGTAGTGGCTGATCGGCTCGGTGTAGGTGCCGGGCCGCACGTTGGCGCCGTAGAAGACGGTCGGAATCTGGTTGCGCGCCGAATTGTCGTCCTCGTCCCAGGTCAGGATCAGCAGGCTGTTGTTGGCCTTCGCCCACTCCGCGTAGCGGGACAGGTTCTGATACAGCCACTGATCGCCGCGGGTGACCGAACCGTCGTGCATGTCGTTGTCGAGATTGGGGATGACAAACGACACCGTCGGCAGGCTGGCATAGCTGGCCGGGTCGGTCGGGAACGCCGAGAACGGCAGCGACAGGTTCGGCGGGATGTTGCTGAAGCTGACCCACGGCACGTGCTTGCGGGCGTACTTGCCGGCACTGCAGACCGTCGAGCCGACGGCCGGCAGGCTTTCGGCGAAGCCGGCGAAGGAGTAGCCGGCGGCCAGCAGCTGTGCACCGAGATTGGGGGTGTTGCCGGCGTTGACCGGGCAGATGTTGTCGGTCACCAGGGTGTTTCCGGCGAACAGCGCGAAGTAGTTGGGTTCGCTCGGGTGCACCTCGGCGAACGACTGCGCCATCATCGCGCCGGCCGCGGCCAGCTGGTTGATGTAGGGCGCGGCCTTGTTGCCGATGACGTTTGCCTGTGAACGGTTCTCCTCCACCACAACCACCACATGGGCGAAGGTCGGCACGCCGGCGGCCGCCAGCCGCAGCGGACGGTCGACGTGTCCGGTCGGGGCCAACACACAGGCGGCTGCCAGCATCCCCAGCAGCCCGACGGCCCGCAGTCGCATGTGCCGAAGTATAGAAACGCAGGGCCCCGGCCCCGGGCAGCGCGGATGCGCGTGTCCCCCCACTGAAAAACAGATGAAAAATTATTGTGAATTCCACCGTCTATCCGGGTGGTCGCGTGCATCATTGACCCGATACCGGCGGTCCTGGGTAGCTCTGCGCGCCGGTGAAAAGGGGAGAGGCCGTGATGAATCGCTCGCGGATACGTTCACTGGGCTCAGTGCTGCTGGCCGCGGCCGGTGCGACGGTGGTGGGCGCCACCTCGACGATCGGCGTGCAGACGGTCCTCGAGGAAGTCGCACTACTGGCCGACGAAGGCTGGATCATGAGCGGCACCGGCGTGCCGGACCCCACCGTCGGCACCTACATGAGCCAGGTCGAAAGCCTTTACCTGCAGCCCTTCGTCAGCGCCGGCTACACCTTCCAGGGGGTGACCACCCCGGAGCAGTTCTGCCCGATCGTCTGCTTGCCGGCGCCCAACCCGCAGCTGAATTTCGGGGACTCGCTGGCCCAGGGCCTGGACAACCTGAACACCGCGATCGGGCCGCAACTGGGGACCGGGGACGGCCTGGTCGTGCTGGGCTACTCCCAGAGCGCCGTCATCGCCACCCTGGAGATGCAGAATCTCATCGCCAATCCGCCGACGGACCCCGACTACGACCCCGCCAACCTGCATTTCGTGCTGCTGGCCGCCCCCAACAATCCGATCGGCGGCATCCTGGACCGGTTCCAGTTCCCCGACGGCATCGGGCCGTACTTCAGCTCCATCCCGCAGCACGTGCCGTTCCTCAACATTCCACTCGACATCGGCGCGACACCGACCGACGCGTTCTCCACCGACATCTACACCGGCGAATATGACGGCTGGGCGAACTTCCCGCAGGACCCGAGCAACCTGTTGGCGGTCATCAACGCCCTGGTCGGCATCCAGACCGTGCACCCCTACTACCCGTTCCCGGATCCCGGGGTGAACCTGGATACCAACAACATCATCGATCTGGGCACCATCGACCTGACCACCTTCCACATGATTCCCGCGCCGCTGCCGCTGCTGGCGTGGATGTACGACGGCGGGCCGGCGGGGCAGTTCTTCTACGACATGTTCGCGCCGGGAATGGCGCTGGGGATCAACTGGGCCTACGGCAACCCGGGTGACCCGTTCGTCGGCGTCAACGGCACCGATGCGATCGGCCCGTGGGCGGTCAACGCCAGCGGCGATCTGGTGCCCTCCGGCGGCGCTGGATTCATCGAGATGATGGATCCGCTGCAGATGCTGGCCGGCATGCAGTGGGCCGGGGTGCAAAGCTTCGTCAACCCGATCGACGACATCCTGCACATGATCTACGGCAACACACTGCCGGCCGATGTCAGCTCGTTCATGACCGAGATGACGAACTCGATGCTGACCGGCTACGACCTCACCAACCAACTGGATCAGTTGATGCTCAACGGGATCGACCAGTTCGGGGCGCTGTTCGGTCAGGTCGACCTTTCCGACACCATCTTCTCCGGCGCACCGTTGATTTCCGCGCAGCCGCTGATCGATCTGGTGGGCTGGGGTTTCGACGCCTTCAACCTGTTCGGGGCGTGAGCCGGCGCGATCGCGATAGGGTCACGCCTTGTGGATGTGCGCGTTATCGATCACCCGCTGGCGGCCGCGCGACTGACCGCGCTGCGTGACCACCGCACCGACAACGCGGCGTTTCGGGCCGCGCTGCGTGACCTGACCCTGATGCTGGTCTACGAAGCCACGCGTGACGCTGCGCGAGAAGACATTCCGGTGCGCACCCCGCTGGCCGAGACCGCCGGGTCCCGGCTGGCCGCCCCGCCGCTGCTGGTGCCGGTGCTGCGTGCCGGGCTGGGCATGGTCGATCAGGCGCACGCGCTGCTGCCGGAGGCGCGGGTGGGTTTCGTCGGGATCGTGCGCGACGAGGACACCCACCTGCCGGTGCCGTACCTGGCGGCACTGCCGACCGACCTGTCCGGCCAACCGGTGATGGTGCTCGATCCGATGCTGGCCACCGGCGGGTCGATGATCCACACCATTGAACTGCTACAGCGCCGGAGCGCCACCGACATCACCGTGCTGTGCGTGGTCGCCGCACCGGAAGGGCTTGCCGCACTGGACAAAGCCGCGCCCGAAGTGCGGGTGTTCGCCGCAGCCGTCGACGACGGACTCAACGCGGACGCCTACATCGTTCCCGGGCTCGGCGACGCCGGCGACCGCCAATACGGCCCGCGCTGACGGTCCTACCAGCCCGCCACGTCGTTGACCACCGCGTCACGCACCCGGGCGGCGTCGGTACGGGCCGATTCCAGTTCGTCGGCGACCTGTGACCGGATCTCGATGTAGCACTTGAGTTTCGGCTCGGTGCCCGACGGGCGCACCACCACCCGCGCCGATACGCCGCCGTTGCCGCCGGTGAACACCAGCGCATCGGTGCGCGGTTCCAGATCGGTGACGGTCGCCCGAAAGCCGGCCAGCGCGGCCGGCGGGCCGGCCCGCAGCCGGGTCATCATCGTCGCGATCTGATCGGTGTCGGCGAACCGCCGCGACACCGCCGCCACCATGTGCACCCCGTGGCGGCGGGCCAAGGCGTCCAATGCGTCGGGCACCGTGCGGCCCTGACCGCGCAGCGTGGACACCAGGTCGCAGACCAGCACGGCCGCGCTGATGCCGTCTTTGTCGCGCACCGCTTCGGGGTCGACGCAGTGACCGATCGCCTCCTCGTAGGCGTAGATCAGTGTGGCGCCGGGTATGTCCGCGTCGGCGCGTGCCAGCCATTTGAATCCGGTCAGGGTTTCCACGTGGCGGGCGCCGTGCTGCGCGGCGATCGCCGCCAGCATCCGCGAGGAGACCACCGTGGACGCCACCACGCTGTGCTGCGGCGCGTCGGTGTGCGAGAGTAGGTAATCGCCTAGCAGCCAGCCGGTTTCGTCACCGGATAGCATCCGCCAGCCGGTCGGGGTGGGGATCCCGACCGCGCAGCGGTCGGCGTCGGGGTCCAGTGCGATGGCGACGTCGGCGTCGACGTCGGCGGCCAGCGTCAACAAGGCATCGGTGGCGCCGGGCTCTTCGGGGTTCGGGAACCCGACGGTGGGGAAGTCGGGGTCGGGGTCGAACTGCCCGGCCACGACGTGGACATCGCCGAAACCCGCGCGGCGCAACGTCTCGACGGCGACTGCGCCGCCCACCCCGTGCAGCGCAGTCAGTGCGACCCGCACCGACCCCGATCCGCGGCGCAGCCCCGCGGCGCGCTGCTGGTAGCGCTCCACGATGTCACCACCCGCGGTTTGCACGGCCCGCCGCGCGATCTGATCGGCGGGTGGCGCGGCGGCCATCGCGGTTTCGATCTCGGTGTCGGTCGGGGAGATGATCTGCATCCCTGCCTCGAAGTACACCTTGTAGCCGTTGTCGCCGGCCGGGTTGTGCGACGCGGTGATCTGGATACCGGCGACGGCTCCCATCTGCCGCACCGCGAACGCGACCACCGGGGTGGGCAGCGGTTCGGGCAGCAGTAGCGCCGAAAAACCTTCGGCGCCCAGCACTTCCGCCGCGGCCGGGGCGAACTCGGCCGAACCGTGCCGGGCGTCGCGCCCGACGACGACCGTGCCCGCGGCCCCGCGCTGTCTGAGCACCTGCGCCACCGCCCAGGTCGCGCGCAGCACCACCGCGAGATTCATCGCGTCCGGTCCGCCGCGCACCGGGCCGCGCAACCCGGCGGTGCCGAACGTCAATGGACGGGCGAAACGCGCGGACAGCTCGCCGGGACCACAGCCGCGCAGCTCGGCAGCGGTCACCGGGTCGGGATCATGGGCGATCCACTCCTCGGGCGTCACCGATCGACCCGGTCGGCGTTGACTCTGCGCTGACGGCGCGCCGCACTCACACTTTCGGGCCGTAGACGCAGAGTCAACGAGGTGGGCGTCATAGCCTGGCGATGACGTCGGCGAGCAGTGTCCCCATCCGGGCGGCCGACCGGCGACCCGCATCCAGCACTTCGTCGTGGCTGAGCGGCTGCCCGGTGATCCCGGCCGCCGCGTTGGTCACCAATGACACCGCCAGCACCTCGGCGCCGGCCGCACGCGCCGCGATCGTCTCGTGCACGGTGGACATCCCCACCAGGTCCGCGCCCAGCGTGCGCAGCATCCGGATTTCGGCCGGCGTCTCGTAGTGCGGACCCGGCAGGCCGGCGTAGACCCCTTCGGGCAGGCCCGGATCGGCTTCGCGGGCCAGCGCCCGTAGCCGCGGCGCATAGGCGTCGACCAGATCCACGAACTGCGGTCCGACCAGCGGGGAGCGTCCCGTCAAATTGAGGTGGTCGCTGATCAGCACCGGCTGACCGACCGGGAAGTCGTCCCGCAGCCCGCCCGCGGCGTTGGTCAGCACCACGGTGTGCGCGCCGGCCGCCACAGCCGTCCGCACCGGATGCACGACGTGACACAGGTCGTGGCCCTCGTAGGCGTGCACCCGCCCGGCCAGCACCAGGACGCGGTGCGCGCCGATCGGCACCGACAGCACCTGCCGGCCCTGCCCTGCCACAGCCGGCACCGCGAAACCCGGCAGGTCGTCCATGGGCAGCGTCGCGGCGGCGGCTCCCAGGGCGGTCAGCGCGGGCACCCAGCCCGAGCCCAGGACGATCGCGACATCATGTTCGTCGACCCCGGTGCGCTGCGCGACGACCCGCGCCGCCCGCTGCGCCAGTGCGTCGGGTCCGTCGGTCACGAGCCGAGCTTATCCGTTGTCAGCGGCCCCGGCCTGCGGTGAGATACTGCCAGGATGCCCGAGATCACCGTGTCGCAGCGCGCCGATCGCGCGGTGATGTCAGGCCCGGGGAGTCCGGCATGAGCCTCGCCGACATCGCCGAGTCATGGCTGGCCGGCCACTGCGACGATCTGGTCGCCTGGCGGCGCCACCTGCACCGCCATCCCGAACTGAGCCGTCAGGAATTCGCGACCACCCAGTTCATTGCCGAGCGGTTGGCCGACGCCGGCCTCAATCCCAAGGTGCTGCCCGCAGGAACCGGGCTGACCTGCGACTTCGGGCCCGAACATCGGCCCCGGATCGCGCTGCGGGCCGACATCGATGCGCTGCCGATGACCGAGCAGACCGGGGCGCCCTACGCGTCGACGGTGCCGGGCGTGACGCATGCGTGCGGCCACGACGCGCACACCGCGATCCTGATCGGCGCCGCGGTGGCCCTGGCGTCGGTGCCCGACCTGCCGGTGTCGGTGCGGCTGATCTTCCAGGCCGCCGAAGAACTGATGCCAGGCGGCGCGATCGATGCCATCTCCGCCGGGGCGCTCAGTGGTGTGAGCCGCATCTTCGCGTTGCACTGCGACCCGCGGCTGGCGGTCGGCCGGGTCGCCACCACCCTCGGGCCGATCACCTCGGCCGCCGACACCATCGAGATCAGCCTGTCCTCCCCGGGCGGGCACACCTCACGCCCGCACCTGACCTCGGACCTGGTCTACGGGCTGGGCACGCTGATCACCGGGCTACCCGGCGTGCTGTCCCGCCGTATCGACCCGCGCAACAGCACCGTCATGGTGTGGGGCGCGGTCAATGCGGGGGTGGCCGCCAACGCCATCCCGCAGACCGGGGTGCTGGCCGGCACCGTGCGCACCGCCAGCCGCGACACCTGGGTGCAGATGGAGGACATCGTCGCCGAGACGGTCTCGTCGCTGCTGGCGCCGCTGCGCGTCGAGCACACCCTGAACTACCGCCGCGGGGTGCCGCCGGTGGTCAATGAGGAGATCTCCACCCGGGTGCTCACCCACGCGATCGAGGCCGTCGGGCCCGACGTGCTGGCCGAGACGCAGCAGTCCGGCGGCGGCGAGGACTTCTCCTGGTACCTGGAGGAAGTGCCCGGCGCGATGGCCCGCCTCGGCGTGTGGTCGGGCAGCGGACCCCAACTGGACCTGCATCAGCCCACCTTCGACCTGGACGAGCGGGCGCTGGCGGTCGGAGTGCGGGTGATGGTCAACCTCGTCGAGCAGTCCGCCGCGGTCTAGCTCACCCTGGCCGCGAGCGTGCGCAGTTGTACGCCCGCGGCGTCGAAAATTGGCATTCCGCGCACGCTCGCGACGGTTGTCCACAGGGTGGCGGCCAGCTGAACACACGGCCGCGCCGGCGTGCCCAAGATGGCGTTATGGACGAGCGATTGGAGCAGCTGTTCGACGACCAAGGCGGCGTGGTCACGTCCGGTCAGGCTTTGACTTTCCTGCGTCGCCGGGAATTGGAAGCTGCGGTGAAACGCGGTGTACTGCAGAAGATTTGGTATGGCGTATACGGGTGCGGAGGCGTGACCCGCGATCTGCGGCTGCGGGGCCTGGATCTGGCCGCCGGTACGACGGTGGCGGCGTGTCTGGGCACGGCTGCGGCAGCGCATGGCTTCGACACCGAACAACCCGCCATGCTGCATGTGCTCAACCCGGATGGTGGGCAGTTGCGGCCGGTCCCTGGCTTGATGGTGCACCGACGGGAGGGTGCACCACTGGTCCAAGTCGCCGGCCGACCCGTCACGGCCCCGGCATGGACCGCCATCGAGGTGGCACGCGGGCTGCGGCGACCACGCGCGTTGGCCACCCTCGACGCAGCGCTGCGCAGCGGCACCTGCAACCGCCAGCAGCTGGAAACGGCTGTCATCCAGCAGTCCGGCCGGCGCGGCATCGTTGCCGTCCGGGATCTACTGCCGTTGGCCGACCCGCTGGCGGAGTCGCCGATGGAGAGTGAGGCACGGCTGGTCATGATCGATGGCTGCCTACCTCACCCGATACTGCAACTCGAGATCCCTGACGCAACATCACGGGTCTGGCGGGTCGACTTCGCCTGGCCGGAATACCGGCTCGCCGTCGAATATGACGGGCTTGACTGGCACAGCGGCCCGGAGGCGATGGTTTACGACCGTCGTCGCCACGCCGCCCTCCAGGAGGTGGGGTGGGAGGTGCTGGCGGTCATCGCCGACGACGTGCGGCGCCACCCGCAGGAGATGCTCCGCCGGATCGAGGCGCAGCTCGTGCGGCGCGCGGCCTAACTCACGCCCCGCGAGAGTGCGCAGAATGTCAATTTTCGACGCCGCGGGCGTACAACTGCGCACGCTCGCGGCAAAAAGCTAAGGCCCGATGTTGCGGGCCGGTCGGGTGCGCAGGTGGTGTACGTATTCCGCTGGCGCACCAGCGATTTCGGCGGCATCGGCCATCACGCCCAGGTAGCGGGCTGATGGCAGCCCGCCTTCCCAGGCGTCTACCACGTAGAGCCAGGCGAGCACCGGGTCAGTGGTGGTGTCCGACGAGGTCCGCTCGACGCGGCACCGGATCTTCTTGTGGACGCCGAACGCCGATCCCTCCCAGCGGTCCAGGTTGGTCTCATCGGCGGCCGTCATGTCGTAGAGCACGACGAACACCTTGCTGCCGGGATCTTCGACGACGGTGGCCAGTGCACCCTCCCAGCCGATGTCCTCGCCACCGAACGTCAGCCGCCACCCGTGCAGCCAGCCGGTCCCGGCCATCGGAGAGTGCGGCGCCCGCTGCAGCATCTGCTCTGGGTGCATATTCGACCCGTAGGCGGCGTAGAGCGGCACGGTCAAAGCTTAAACGTCACCCGCTTGATGGGCGGGCAACCGGTGCCGCAGGCTAGGTTAGGCGCGTGGTGACCCGCATTCTGATCCTCGGCGGAGGTCCGGCCGGCTATGAGGCGGCCCTGGTGGCGGCGGCGCGCGGCCCGGAGGTCGCCCAGGTCACGCTGGTCGACTCCGACGGCCTCGGCGGCGCCTGCGTGCTGTGGGACTGCGTGCCGTCCAAGACGTTCATCGCCTCCACCGGGGTGCGCACCGAGCTGCGCCGCGCGCCGCATCTCGGATTCGACATCGACGCCGAGGACGCCAAGATCTCGCTGTCACAGATCCACGAGCGGGTTAAGCGGCTGGCCGTCGAGCAGTCGGCCGATATCACCGCGCAGCTGCAGAACATGGGTGTCACGTTGGTCTCCGGGCGCGGCGAGCTGGTCGACGCCACTCCCGGGCTGGCGCACCACCGCATCGAGGTGACCGGCGCCGACGGCACCACCAGCGTGCACGACGCCGACGTGGTGCTGATCGCCACCGGGGCCAGCCCACGGGTGCTGCCCAGCGCGGTACCCGACGGCGAACGCATCTTGACCTGGCGCCAGCTCTACGACCTGGACACGCTTCCCGAGCACCTCATCGTCGTCGGCTCCGGGGTCACCGGCGCCGAGTTCGTCAACGCCTACGTCGAGCTGGGGGTACAGGTCACCGTGGTGGCCAGCCGGGACCGGGTGTTGCCGCATGAGGATTCCGATGCGGCGATGGTGCTGGAGACCTCGTTCGCCGAGCGGGGGGTCACGCTGGTCAAGAACGCCCGCGCCGAATCGGTCACCCGCACCGACACCGGCGTGCTGGTCACGATGGCCGACGGACGCAGCGTGGCGGGCAGCCACGCGCTGATGACGGTCGGGTCGGTGCCGAACACCTCGGGCCTGGGACTGGAGCGGGTCGGGCTGGAGCTGGGACCCGGCAACTACCTGACCGTCGACCGGGTGTCGCGGACATCGGTTCCCGGGATCTATGCGGCCGGCGACTGCACCGGACTGCTGCCGTTGGCCTCGGTCGCCGCCATGCAGGGCCGCATCGCGATGTATCACGCGCTGGGCGAGGCGGTCAGCCCGATCCGGTTGCGCACCGTCGCCGCGGCGGTGTTCACCCGGCCCGAGATCGCGGCGGTCGGGGTGCCGCAGAAGGCGATCGACGACGGCACCGTGCCGGCCCGGACCATCATGCTGCCGCTGCGGACCAACGCCCGGGCCAAGATGTCGGGAATGCGGCACGGCCTGCTCAAACTGTTCTGCCGCCCGGCCACCGGGGTAGTGATCGGCGGGGTGGTGGTCGCCCCGATCGCCTCCGAGCTGATCCTGCCGATCGCCCTGGCCGTGCAGAACCGCATCTCGGTCACCGACCTGGCGCAGACGCTGGCGGTCTACCCGTCGCTGTCGGGTTCGCTGACCGAGGCGGCGCGCCGTTTGATGACCCACGACGACCTGGACTGATCTGACGCCCGCCGTGAGCTGGTTGTGAGATCACGCTCGGCCGCCAGACGGGCTCACGTAGCCTGGGGCGAGCTACTGACGAGTAACCGACAGGAGTTTGTTCCGTGACCGACACACCGGGCGGCAGCGGCGCCGTACTGGGGCCTGCCCAACGTGCGGCGGCCTGGCAGCGACTCGGCACCGAGCAGTTCGACGTCGTGGTGATCGGCGGCGGGGTGGTGGGCGCCGGGTGCGCGCTGGACGCCGCGACCCGCGGACTGAAGGTGGCGCTGATCGAGGCCCGCGATTTCGCCTCGGGAACCTCCAGCCGGTCATCCAAGATGTTCCACGGTGGCCTGCGCTACCTCGAGCAGCTGGAGTTCGGCCTGGTTCGCGAGGCGCTCTACGAGCGCGAACTGTCGCTGACCACGCTGGCGCCGCACCTGGTCAAACCGCTGCCTTTTCTGTACCCGCTGACCAAACGGTGGTGGGAACGCCCCTACGTGGCGTCCGGAATCTTCCTCTACGACCAGCTCGGCGGAGCGAAATCCGTTCCGGCGCAAAAACATCTCACCCGGGCCGGAGCGTTGCGGCTGTGCCCGGGGCTCAAGCGCAGCTCGCTGATCGGCGGAATCCGCTACTACGACACCGTCGTCGACGACGCCCGGCACACCATGACCGTCGCGCGTACCGCCGCGCACTACGGGGCGGTGGTGCGGTCATCCAGCCAGGTGGTGGCGCTGCTGCGTGAAGGCGACCGGGTGACCGGGGTGACGGTTCGCGACTCCGAGGACGGCACCCTGACCGAGGTGCGCGGCCACGTCGTGGTCAACGCGACGGGGGTATGGACCGACGAGATCCAGGCCCTGTCCCGGCAGCGCGGCCGGTTCCAGGTGCGCGCGTCCAAGGGTGTGCACATCGTGGTGCCCCGGGACCGGATCGTCTCCGAGGTGGCGATCATCCTGCGCACCGAGAAGTCGGTGCTGTTCGTCATCCCGTGGGGCACCCACTGGATCATCGGAACCACCGACACCGACTGGAACCTGGATTTGGCCCACCCGGCGGCCACCAAGGCCGACATCGACTACATCCTGGGCCACGTCAACACGGTGCTGGCCACCCCGCTCACGCACGACGACATCGACGGGGTGTACGCCGGGCTGCGTCCGCTGCTGGCCGGGGAGGACGACGACACCTCCAAGCTGTCCCGCGAGCACGCCGTCGCGGTACCCGCGCCGGGCCTGGTGGCGATCGCCGGCGGCAAGTACACCACCTACCGGGTGATGGCCGCGGACGCGATCGACGCCGCGGCGCAGTTCGTTCCGACCCGGGTGGCGCCGTCGATCACCGAAAAAGTGCCGCTGCTGGGTGCCGACGGCTATTTCGCGCTGATCAACCAGACCGAACGGGTCGGCGCGAAGCAGGGGTTGCACCCGTATCGGGTGCGCCACCTGCTGGACCGCTACGGCGCGTTGATCGACGAGGTGCTGGCGATGGCCGACGACGCGCCGGAGTTGCTGACCGCGATCACCGAGGCACCCATCTACCTGAAGGTGGAGGCGTATTACGCCGCGGCGGCCGAGGGTGCGCTGCACCTGGAGGACATCCTGGCCCGCCGGATGCGGATCGCGATCGAATACCCGCACCGCGGAGTGGACTGTGCCCGCGAGGTCGCCGAGGTGGTGGCGCCGGTGCTGGGCTGGACCGCCGAGGACATCGACCGCGAAGTGGCGATCTACATCGCCCGGGTCGAGGCCGAGATCCTGTCGCAGACCCAGCCCGACGACGAGTCGGCCGACGCGCTGCGGGCGGCGGCACCCGAGGCGCGCGCCGAGATACTCGAACCGGTGCCGCTGGACTGAGCCAAAACGGCTCAGTTTTCATTCAGATTGGCTGTCGACCAGGTCCGTTTTGGTCGCCGCGAGTACCCGTTGGCCACGGTCGGCGCGACGCGCGAACCCCCTTTCCGGTGCCCGCGTATCCCGGTTGACCAGCAGGTTAGTTGCCGCATCGGTTGACATGAGACCGGAGTCACAATAGGTTTGTGAATCGCCGGGGGCTATCAGAACTGACACAGAATGCGGGGGGCCGGAAAGGGGCAGCAATGTCGAATCGGTCCGCCACCAGGCCTCGCCGGCACGCCCATCTGCGCACATCGCA
This sequence comes from Mycobacterium sp. NGS50, assembly GCF_059812545.1. Taxonomy (NCBI): domain Bacteria; kingdom Bacillati; phylum Actinomycetota; class Actinomycetes; order Mycobacteriales; family Mycobacteriaceae; genus Mycobacterium; species Mycobacterium sp. NGS50. The sequence goes on along the minus strand of NZ_JCALCW010000023.1, from coordinate 27,235 downwards.
TCGGATCGGTGCGTTCGCGACCGGCACTGTCGTGGCTGGTGGCGCGCTGTTCGGCGCCGCCCCGGTCGGCGCCTCGCTGGTGCTGCCGTATTCGCAGGCCGACGTTGCTCTGGCCGCCGACAGCGTCGGCGCCGCGTTCTACCAAGACCTCATCCAGGCCGTGCAGTGGGTTGCCGACACCCTTGGCGTGGGCGACGACACCGTGCCGTCGCTGCTGACTCAGCTAGGGCTGGGATCGGTCGACCTGAGCGACATGCTGAGCCTGGTCGGGCTCAACAGCGATACCTCGCTGGGGACGCTGCTGACCGACATCGGGATGCCCGCCGGCAGCACCACGCTGGACACCCTGCTCGGCTACGTGGGAGTACAGGGCAGCACGACGCTGGATGCGCTGCTGAGCGGTATCGGTCTGCCCGGCAGCACCACGCTGGGTTCATTGCTGGGTGATCTCGGGTTGAGCAGCGGCACGAGCCTGGACAGCCTGTTGGCCGAACTGGGTGTGCCCGGGACCACCACGTTGAACACCCTGTTGAGCTATGTGGGCGTCAGCAACAGCACCCAGCTGGGCTCGATCCTGAACGGCATCGGCTTGCCCGGCACCACGCAGTTGTCCACCCTGCTGGGCTACGTGGGCCTGACCGACGCGACGACGCTGACCAGCCTGCTGGGCTCGATCGGGCTTCCGTTGACCACCGATCTGGGCACGTTGTTGGGCTACATCGGGCTCAGCGACGCCACCACCCTGGGCACGCTGCTGGGCTATGTCGGACTGAGCGACAGCACCACGGTGGGCGACCTGCTGCCCCTTATAGGCATGAGTGACGCGACTCCCATTGTGGTTCAAGGCGATTCGTTCCTCAGCGACGTGATTCAGGCGCTGCAATTCTTCGGTGCCCCCTCAACCGTGGGTGGCCTGCTCGACCTGCTAGGGCTGGAGGACAGCAGCACACTCGGCGCGTTGATGAGTGCGTTCAGCGACCCGCTGTGGAGCGTCGTCGGGTTTCCGGTCATACCGTCGTTGGCTGACCTGATGGGACTGCCGGCCCTTAGCGACTCCACGACGCTGGGTTCCTTGCTCGGCCCGGTGGGCGACATGCTGACCGGAACGGAGTGGAGTTCGTCCACCACACTGTCCTCGCTGCTCGACACGTTCACCCTGACCGACGGCACGTCGCTCAGCGACGCGACGGTAGGCGACCTGCTGGGCGGGCTGGGATGGTCCGGCGACACCACCCTCAATGACCTGCTCACCGCCGTCGGGTTATCGGATACCACCTCGGTGGGCGACCTACTCGGGCTGAGCGGACTGGACGGCACCGCCACGCTGGACTCGTTGCTGACCAGCTTCGGGCTGCCCGGCGACACCACGGTCGCCGATCTGCTGGGGTTGAGCGGGCTGACGGACGACACCACGCTGGACTCGCTGCTGAGCGGCTTCGGTCTGGCCGGAGGCACGACGGTTGACGAGCTGCTCACGGACCTGGGTCTGAATGGCGGCGTCTCGTTGAACGACTTGCTGACCGATATGGGTATCCCGGTCACCAACACGCTGGGTGACCTGCTGGACGGCTTCGGTCTCGCCGGCACCACCACGCTGCCCGACCTGTTGACCGACCTGGGCTTCGGCACCCAAACGCTGGACGACCTGTTCGCCTCGCTGCTGGCCATGTTCTAGCCTCCCGGTGTGAAACGCGCTGCCCCGCTGCCGGTTCGCGACGGGCTGGGCCCATCGCGCGTGCGGGTACGCGGTGGTCCGGTGGCCGCCGAACTCGCCGCCCGGTTCGGGCAGCGGGCGGCGGCGAAAGTCGCTGCCGGGGAGGTGGTCTGCGCCAACGGCGCGGTCGTCGACGACAGCATGACGCTGCCGCCCGGGGCGTGCATCTACCTATACCGCGACCCGCCCGAGGAAGTTCCGGTCCCGTTCGACCTCCCGATTCTGTATCGCGACGACAACCTGGTGGTGGTCGACAAACCACACTTCCTGGCCACCATGCCGCGCGGTCGCCACGTCGTGCAGACCGCGCTGGTGCGGCTACGCCGCGACCTGCAGATGTCCGAATTGAGCCCGGCGCACCGGTTGGATCGGTTGACCGCCGGGGTGCTGGTCTTCACCACCCGCCGCGAGATCCGCGGGGCGTATCAGGGATTGTTCGCCCGCGGGGCGGTGCGCAAAACCTACCTGGCCCAGGCTCCTGGCGTCGCGACGGCCCCGTTGCCGACCGTGCTGCGCAGCCGGATCATCAAACGTCGCGGGTGTCTGCAGGCCGTCGAGGAACCCGGCGAGGCCAACGCGGAAACCCTGGTGGAGGCCCTGGGCGATGGCCTCTACCGGTTGACCCCGCGCACCGGGCGCACCCATCAGCTGCGGGTGCACATGGCATCGCTGGGCGTGCCGATCGCCGGGGACCCGCTGTATCCCGACGTCGTGGACGTCGCACCCGACGATTTCAGCGCACCACTGTGCTTGCTGGCGCGCAGTCTGGAGTTCGATGACCCGCTCGCCGGTCGACAGCACCGTTTCGTCAGCGATCGACAGTTTGCTAAGCGACCTGATTAGGGATTCCGCAAGGTCAGCGTTATTTACATATACGCAAACTGATAATAGCGGTCTACTCGGAAATATTTACCGTCTAGTAAATCCCATGTTTGGGAACAGTGTCTCATAGCCGGTTGGGGTCTGGAGCTGCTAGCTGGACCTCACTGTCAGAAACTTCCCAGCTAGATACGCATTGACTTGTGAGGTGGGTGACTATAGTTTCTCACCTTGATGGGGGGCTATTGCTTAACTGAGATTGCTCAGTTCAATCTCAGTTCGACCGAGAGGCGCTCTCCATGTCTACCAAGTCAACAGGGCGGCACCGCCGCCATTCCGGCTCGGGCCAGCTTTGCCAGACTGCTCCGGGTGGTTTCGCCGCGATAGCTGCGGACTCGGAGCGGGCCAGCTTCGCAATGAAAGTCGGTGTGGCGGCGGCCGGCTCCGTGGTCGCCAGCACAGCCCTGATCAGCGGCACGCCGGCGGGCCTGTCGCTGTCGCAGCTGCCGTTTGGCCATGCCGAGCGCAATATCGCGCTGGCCGCGGACAGTGTCCCGACCTACGATCAGAGCCTGGAGGCCCTGCTGCAGGCATTCGGGATCACCAACACGACGACGATCCCCGACCTGATTGCCCAGGACCTGGGCAATCCGACCATGGGTACGTTGCTGGGATATCTGGGTACCGATGCCAGCACGGGTGACGCGTTCGGTGCCGACTCGTCGCTGAGTGATCTGCTGACGGCGATGAATTTCAACTCGATGACATTGGGTCAGATCTTCACCAGCGTGGGCCTGAACCCCGCTGACACGGTCGCTCAGCAGTTGGCCGCGTGGAACCTCGACACCCTTTCGTTGAGCTCAATCCTGGGGATCAGTCAAACTCAGACGCTGGGCGGGCTGATCGACCAGTTCGGTCTGGGCGCGACATCGGTGGACACCATGCTGGGGTGGGTCGGCCTCAACGGCCAAACCGACACCGTGCAGCAGATCGCAGACGAACTCGGGCTGGGGTCATACACCGGACTCCTGTGCGGCCCCGTACCGTTGATTTGTACGGGCCTCGACGGGGTGACGCCCACTTCGACGCTCGACCAGGCGCTCAGTTCGTGGCTAGGTATCGGTGGTTCGCAGGACCTCGACACGATCTTGAAGGATCTGCCGCTTGCCGGTGGTGGAACGCTGTACAGCGAGAACTTCTTCCAGCTGTTGGGCCTACAGCCCGACGAGACGCTGGGCGGGCTGATCGAGGGAATTCAGGTCGGCGGCTCCTCGCTTGGCAGCGAGAGCATCTCGGACATCCTGACGTCGCTGGGTCTGGACCCGGCAGCCGGTTTGGGCACGTTCATCGACGGGCTGCAGGTCGGTGGCGCGGATCTGGGCTCCCAGACACTGGGTGAGCTGCTGGGCGGCGTGACCGACGCCACCACACTGGCGAATTTCCTGGGCAGTGACCTGGGACTCGACATGACGATCTGGAGCCTGCTGGGCCTGAGCTAAACCACGGGCGCTGGGTTCGCGGCACCCGACGGCACATCGGTCATAGGTGGGTATGACCGATGTGCCGCAGGGCTTTCGCCCTGTGCGCAGGCCGAAATCAAATCCTGTCGTTTCCGATTCGTCGCAGGTCAGAACTCCTGCGCCGTCGCGGTGTTTCGCCGGACCACGGCCCGGGGTACACGTGGAAGGAGGCGACACGGAGGTGAAACGCGATGAAATCGCAATCCAGGATGGCGATCGCTGTGTTCGGTGGCGCAGCCGCGCTGACGCTGGCTGTCGGCTGCGGCAACAGCAGTGAAAACGCGCCGACTTCGACGAGCACAACCACGACGACCACCACGACGACGACCGCCACCACGACACCGCCGCTGGAACCGACCCGCAGCGGTGAACCCGGCACCCCCGGTGAACCCGGTGGCGGTGGCCAGGTCCCCGGCGGTCCGACCGGTGGCGGCGGGCCTGGCGGTGGTGGTGGCCAGATTCCGGGCGGCCCCACCGGTGGGGGTGGCCCCGGCGGTGGCGGCGGCCAGATTCCCGGCGGTCCGACCGGTGGCGGCGGGCCTGGCGGTGGCGGCGGCCAGATTCCCGGCGGCCCGACCGGCTGGGGTGGTCCCGGCGGCGGTGGCGGCTGCGTTCCGGGCGTCGGCTGCGGCGGCTGGCCGTGATCCGGCAGGCCGGCTAGCGCTGGCAGGCCGGGCACCAGAAGCTGATCCGGTCTCTGCCGCCGCCGCTGTCGTGCTCGATCGGAGTGCGGCAGCGGCGGCAGCCGAGTCCGGCGCGTCCATATACCCACAGCTGACGGCCCGGCCGGGTGTCGCCGGTCGTGGTGCGATTCCACCGTGACCGGTTGGCCCGCAGCATCTCCCGGGCGCGGTTGGCCAGCCGCAGCGGATCACGTACATCTCCGACCGGCGCCGACGGCCGATGCCCGGTGACGAAACACAATTCGTTGGCGTACACATTGCCGATACCGGCCATCACGCGCTGGTCGAGCAGCGCTGTCGTCAACGGCCTTTCCGGATCCGCGGTCAAGTTGAGCACCGCGACGTCCGGATTCCACACGTCACCGAGTAGATCGGGTCCCAGGTGTGCGACGGCCGTCATGTCCTGCTCACGTTCTAGGACCTCCAGGGTTCCCAGGTCGGCCCCGATGGCGCGGACGGGGCCGGCCTCCAGGATGATTCGCGCGCGGTAGTCGGGTGGGCGGCGATCCACCCGGAAGCTGCCTTCCATCTTCAGGTGCGCATGGATGCTCGCCGGGCCGACCCGGATGAACAGGTGCTTGCCGTAGCTGAGCACCTCCTCGACCCGATGCCCGGACAGATCGACGGTGGCATAGCGCGGCACTCGGATATCGCAGCGGGTCAACGCCTTGCCGCCCAGCGCTTCGCGCAGTACGGCGGCGGTATGCCAGACGGTATCGCCTTCGGGCATATCACTTTCCTCGAAGGCGGGTCATGGGCGCAGCCGCAATCCGCGTGGTGTGCGGGAGAACCCGGCATCGGCCAATGCCGTGAGCACCGAGGCGTCCCGCAGTTGCAGGACCGGATCGCCGTCGACCCGTTCGATCAGCAGTGAATCGACCCGGCGGGCCGCAACCAGCTCCGCCAGTGCTGTTGCAGCGGCGGTCAACACCTCGACGTCGTCGGTGAAGCTCAGCAGCGACCGGCCGCCGCGTTCGAGGAACCAGACCAGCTCACCGTCGACCAGAACCACCAGCGCGCCGGCCTTGCGGCCGGGCCGCGCCGTCCCGTCGCGTGCCGGCCAGGGCAGCGCCGCCCCGTACGGATTAGCCGGGTCGGCGGCGGCCAGCACCACCGCTCGATAGTCGGGACGGTGCGGGTCGATTCCGTCGAGGTAGCCGCGTAACCGGTCCACCGTCGACGCCGCGGCGAACTGGGCTCCGCCCAGCGATTCCACGAAATACCCGCGTTGGCAGCGGCCGGCGTCCTCGAACGCGGTCAACACCTTGTAGAGGCGGGCGAATCCGCCCGAGACTCCTTCGGCGGCCACTGCGCCCTTGGTGAGTACCCCGTGCCGGTGCAACAACAGCTCGGCCTGGTGATGGGCGCGCAGGGTGGAATCCGGCTCCGGGGCGGCCAACGCCGACCAGCGGCCGGCCACCGTCGGGTCGGCGTTCCGGGTCGCACCGTGCGCGACGCTGTAGCGGCTGAGCCGGGGTGCGCGCCGGGTCCGATGCGCGGGTGTCGACCGCTTGCCGCCACCGGTGAGTAGGGCGCGTACCGGCGCAAAGGTGTCACCGGTCACCCAACCCGCCCAGATCAGCTCCCACAGAGCGGCTTTGAGCTCGGAATCGCCGATCCCGTCACCCAGCTGGCGGAAGAAGTACGCACCACCGCCGCCCAGCGCATCCAGGATCGCGCGGTGCGCGGCGCTGAAGTCCAGGGGTGTGGCGGGGCAGAGCGTCAACGGCGCCGAATCCGCGGCATGAAAGGTGATCCAGCCGTCGGCTCCGGAGATTGCGCCGCTGCCCGACCACAGCACCTCCCCGGAGGCCAGCAGCTCGTCGAGCAGCGCGGGGGAGTAATCGCGCACCCGCGGCGCCAACACCAGTGACTCCACCGCCGACGCGGGCAACGGCACCCCGGCCAGCTGGTCCAGGACGGCGGCCAGCGAGTCGAGGCCGGGCCCGCCGCCGAGCTGCTGCCATGCCGGCAGGAATCGGGCGTAGGCGGCGGTGGAGACCGGCTCGATCTGCGCGCGCAGCGCAGCCAACGACCGTCGGCGCAGAATCCGTAACACCTCGGCGTCGCACCACTGGTCGCCTCCGTCGGCCCGTTCGACGAACTCGCCGCGCATCAGTCGTCCGTCGGCCGCGAGCCGGCCCAATACATCTGCGGTCACCCGCAGGCCCAGACCGAATCGGGCGGCGGCGTCGGCGGTGGTGAACGGGCCGCGGGTCCGCGCGTAGCGTCCCAGCAGCTCACCGAGCGGGTCCGAGACCGGCTCGGTGAATCCGGCCGGCACACCGACCGGCACCGCCACCCCGACACCGTCGCGCAGTCGGCCGATGTCCTCGATCGCCACCCACCAGCGCTGCTCGGCGAACGACACCGACAACACGCGTTTGGCGGCTAGCAGTCCCTCCAGCCATCCGGTGACCGATGTCGCGCCCCCAGCCCGTTCGACGATCTCGTCGGCGGTCAGCGGACCCAGCAGCCGCAGTAGATCGGCGACGGCCTCCGCGTCACGTGCGGCCCGTTCGGGGGTCAGGTGCTGCAGTTGGCGTGCGGTGGCGGCGATCACCGCCGGGTCGAGCAACTCGCGCAGCTCCACCCGGCCCAACAGCTCCGCCAACAGGGACGGATCCAGTGACAGCGCCGCGGCGCGGCGCTCGGCCAGCGGGCTGTCGCCTTCGTACATGAACGCCCCGACGTAGCCGAACAGCAGCGACGCGGCGAACGGGGACGGGTTGGCGGTCTCGACCTCCACCACCCGCACGCGGCGCTGCGCGATCCGTGACATCAGCGCGGTCAACGCCGGAACGTCGTAGACGTCCTGAAGGCATTCCCGCACCGTCTCCAACACGATCGGGAAGTCGGGGTACTTGCGGGCCACGTCGAGTAGCTGGGCGGCGCGTTGACGCTGCTGCCACAGCGGGGACCGCCGGCCGGGCTGTCGGCGCGGCAACAGCAATGCGCGGGCCGCGCATTCCCGGAACCGGGACGCGAACAACGCTGAGCCCCCCACCTCGGCGGTGACGATCGGGTCGACCTCGTCGGCATCGAAGACGAAGAGATCTGCGCCGGGCGGCCTGGCGGTTTCATCGGAGAGCGTGTCGGGTAGCCGCACCACGATGCCGTCGTCGGAGGCGGTCGGTTTCTCGTCGATGCCGTAGCGTTCGGCCAGCCGTCGTCCCACCGCCAACGCCAGCGGGCCGTGCACCCGCAACCCGTACGGCGAGTGCAGCACCACCCGCCAGTCGCCGAGCTCGTCGCGGAACCGTTCCACCAGCAACGCGGCATCGGTGGGCACTAGTGTGGTGGCGGTCCGCTGATCGTCCAGCAACCGCCACAGATTCTCGGTGGCGTAGTCGTCGAAACCCAAACCCGCGCAACGGGAATCGAACTCGGGTCGGTCGAGGGCGGCCATCTCGCCGGTGAACGCCCCGACCGCGGCGCCCAACTCGGCGGGTCGTCCGACGTTGTCGCCACGCCAGAACGGCAATCGACCCGGTTGACCCGGCGCGGGCACCACCAGCACCCGGTCATGGGTGATCTCGGTGATCCGCCAGCTGGTGGCACCCAATGCGATGACATCTCCCGGCCGCGATTCGTAGACCATCTCCTCGTCGAGTTCGCCTACCCGGGACGGCTTTTCCGACGCCAGGTAGACCGCGAACAGGCCACGGTCGGGGATCGTGCCGCCCGAGGTGACCGCCAGCCGCTGCGCGCCCGGGCGCCCGGTCAACGTGCCGGCATCCCGGTCGTAGACCAGCCGTGGCCGCAGCTCGGCGAAGTCGATCGACGGATACTTGCCGGACAGTAGATCCAGCGTCGCCTCAAACGCGCTGCGCGGCAACGCGGCGAACGGTGCGGCCCGCCGGACCGTATCGAACCAGATGTCAGCGTCCAGTGGTTCCAGCGCCGCGGCAGCGACGGTGTGTTGGGCCAGGATATCCAGTGGGTTGGTGGGGACCCGTAGCGCTTCGATCTGCCCGGCCGGCATACGCTCGGCGGCCACCGCACAGCCGATCAGATCGGTGCGGTGTTTGGGAATCAGTACGCCGCGGGATATTTCGCCGACCTGATGGCCGGCGCGCCCGATGCGCTGCAGGCCGCTGGCCACTGACGGCGGGGCTTCGATCTGGATCACCAGATCGACCGCGCCCATGTCGATGCCCAGTTCCAGGCTGGACGTGGCGACCACCGCCTTGAGCCGCCCGGACTTGAGATCCTCCTCGACCGCGGCGCGGGTCTCCTTGGACACCGAGCCGTGATGGGCTCGGGCCAGCGGGGCCGGTGCCCCGTAGCTTTGGCCACTGCCCAGCAGCTGTGCCGGCGCCCCGCCGGCCACCTGCGGGTTGGGTGCGGCGTCGAGGTCGATTCCGCAGCGCACGGCGTGAATCTCGTTGAGCCGCGCGGTGAGCCGCTCGGCCAGCCGTCGCGAGTTGGCAAACACGATCGAGGAGGTGTGCGCCTCGATCAGATCGACGATCCGCGTCTCGACCTCCGGCCAGACGGTATTGCCGTCCGGGTTGGCCATGTCCGGCACCGGCACCTGCACCGTCAACTCGAACGTCTTGGCCGCCGTGGGAGCCACGATGCTCGTCGGGGCCTGTCCGCCCAGAAACCGGGCAACTTCCTCGGCCGGTCGCACGGTCGCCGAAAGCCCGATGCGTTGCGCCGGCCGCGGCAACATCGCATCGAGTCGCTCCAGCGACAACGCCAGGTGAGCACCGCGTTTGGTGCCGGCCACCGCGTGCACCTCGTCGACGATCACCGTCTGCACATCGGTCAGGGCGTCGCGGGCCGCCGAGGTCAGCATCAAGAACAGCGATTCGGGGGTGGTGATCAGGATGTCGGGTGGACGGGTGAGCAGGGCGCGGCGTCCGGCCGGTGAGGTGTCACCGGAGCGGACACCGACCCGGATCTGCGGCGCTGTCAGACCGCGTCGCTCGGCGGTGCGCGCGATGCCGGTCAGCGGGGTACGCAGGTTGCGCTCGACGTCGACGGCCAGCGCCTTGAGTGGAGAGATGTACAACACCCGGGTGCCGGTGCCCGGCTCGGCTGCCAGCCGATCGATCGCCCACAGGAACGCCGCCAGGGTCTTACCCGATCCGGTCGGGGCGATCACCAGCGTGTGGTGTGCGTCGGCAATGGCGGCCCAGGCCTGGGCCTGTGCGGCGGTGGGCGCGGGGAAGGCACCGGTGAACCAGTCCCGGGTCAGTTCGCCGAACCGGGCCAGCGGGTCAGGGGGCGGGGAGGCCACGTAGCCATCCTGGCATCGTTCGCAGTGGTTTCCCACCGCACGACGGCGGGTAGCCGACTTTCGTGACATCCCCACCTGATACCGCACCGGCCAAACAACACCAGCGACCGACCCGCACGATCGTCAACTGGGTACTGGCCCTGTTGACCGCGCCGGCGGCCGCGCTGGTCATGGTGGTCGGTCTCGGTGCGGTGATGAGCACCGCGGCCTGCAGCACCGCCGAATGTCCGAACATGGGGCCCAGCGGGGTCATGTTCACGGTGATGTACTACGGGGCGGCGGTGGTGTCCGGGGCGACGATTCTGCTGTCGTTTGTGACCGCGTCGCGCCGGCGCGGGATCATCGTCCCGGCATGCGGATGGGCGCTGTTGCTCGTTGACGTGGTAGCGATAACCCTGTCGTTCAACACTTAAGCCGCCAAGTGCCCGACGGCGTTTCTTGGGGCGTTATCGCGGAAGCGCCTGCGTAACACGTTTGACCAGGCCCCCGGACGGGTAGCTCACATCTACCACCGCACAACGGCGGCCGAGCAAGGCACCGAGAAGGGCAGGCAGCACCTCATGGCAGACACGTCGGTCAAATCGCCCCACGATGTAGTCGATTTCCTCATCGGTCAGCACGAGCAGATCAAGTGGCTGTTCGACGAGACGTTGTCGACGTCGGGTCGCGAGCGCGAGGAAGCCTTCGTACGGCTTCGGCGACTGCTGGCCGTGCATGAGACCGCCGAGGAGGAGATCGTGCACCCGCGGGCCCGACATGAGTTCGCCAACGGCAGCGACGTGGTGAAGCACCGACTGGACGAAGAACACGAAGCCAAGACGGTGCTATCGCAATTGGAGGATCTCGATATCGACTCCGAGGCCTTCAGTCAGCAACTCGGCGAACTGCGCGAGGCGGTCCTGGATCATGCCGAACACGAAGAGCGAGAAGAGTTTGCCAAGCTGCGCGAAGAATTGACCAGCGACGAGCTGGAACGGATGACGCGCACGGTCAAGCTCGCCGAGTCCGTTGCCCCCACCAGGCCGCACGCCGGCGTGGAATCCCGGATGGCCAATGTCATCGCCGGGCCCTTCGCCGCCATGATGGACCGGGCACGCGATGCGATCCTGGGTTACTGATCGGAGAGACCGATGCGACTCGGTGGATATCTGGGCGTGATCGTCCTGGTGTGGCTGCTGATCGGGGTGCTGGCCACCTGGCAGCGCGGGTACCTGCAGCGCAGCGATACCAGTTGTGCGTCGTCGGGAACCGTTGCGCTCACGGTGATAGCCGGCCCGCTCAACTATGCCGGTGTCAACCCGAGAGTCGTCGATTGTCATCTACCCGAACCGAGTTCGATGCCGCACCTGGAAGAATGGATGGAGTTGTCATGATCGCGTTGGGAATCATCCTGATGATCTTGGGATTTGTGTTCACGATCCCGGTGTTGTGGACGATCGGCATCATTCTGCTGGTCATTGGCGCCATATTCTGGGTTCTGGGATCCGTCGGTCGGCCAGTCGCCGGCCGACGTTACTGGTACTGAATTCGGTCTGCGGTGAACCACACCGCGTACCGCGGTACCGCCGGGATTCCGTCTGCGGGCTGTTCATCGGTGCGCACCAACGCCGCTCCCGACGGTATCCCGAACTCGGCCAACATGTCCGGGTCAGGAGCGGTCGCGCCAACAACATCGGCAAGCGCGGCGTGATTCCCCACCACATCTTCGCGGTACCCGGCTGACATGCAGGAAGGGGGCGATCTGGGTGACCGTATGCGCGACGAGGCGCCGCCAGCTATCGCGGCGACACCCCCCGACCGCTCGCCGGGCATCTGGCAGTTCTGGTCACGTATGGGGCCCGCGTTGGTCAGTACCGTCCGAACGCCAACGCCACGTTGTGGCCGCCGAAGCCGAACGAGTTGCTGATCGCGTAGCGGAAGTCGCCGGCCCGCGGCTCCCCGGCCACCACGTCCAGATCGATCTCCGGGTCCGGGGTGTGCAGGTTCAAGGTTGGCGGGATGACACCGTCACGCAGCGCCAACACCGTCAGAATCGCCTCGACCGCCCCCACCGCACCGACGGAATGACCGAGCGCGGACTTGGGTGCATACACCGCCGGCTGGTGGGCGCCCATCGCCCTGCGGATCGCCTGGGCTTCGGCCAGGTCGCCGATGTGGGTGCCGGTGGCGTGCGCGTTGACGTGGTCGATGTCGGTCGCGGTCAGCCCGGCAAGCTCGGTGGCTCGGGTCATGGCGTACCCCGCCCGTTCACCCTCCGGGTCCGGCGCCACGATGTGGTAGCCGTCGGAGGTGATGCTGGCCCCCATCAGCCGCCCGAGAATGGTGGCCCCGCGGGCCTTGGCGTGCTCCTCGGTCTCGATGACCATCAACGCGCCCGCCTCGCCGAAGACGAACCCGTTGCGGTCCTTGTCGAACGGCCGGCACGCACCGGCCGGGTCATCGTTGTTGGTCGACAAGACGATGCGCATCGCGGCGAACCCTGCGATGGGCACGGCCTCGATCTGGGTCTCGACGCCGCCGCAGATCGCGATGTCGGCCTCGTCGTAGACAATGTCGCGCCACGCCTGGGCGATTGCTTCCGCCCCGGACGCACACGCCGAGATCGGGGTGAGTACACCGGCTTTGGCCGCGCGCTCCAAGCCGACCGCGGCAGCGGCCGCATTGGGCATGTATTTCTGGACCCCCAGCGGCGATACCGCGCGCATGCCGCGCTCCACCATGCCCTGGTAGCCGAAAACCAGTTCCTCCGCCGAACCCAGACCGGTGCCGATCGCCACCATCAGCCGCCTGGTGTCCACCTCTGGTGACCCGGCGTTCTGCCAGACCCGCCGGCCCAGCACGGTGGACATCTTCTGCAGATACGACAGCCGGCGCAGCTCGACGCGGGTCAGCTCGTGGTCGAAATCTTCGAGCAGATGGCCGCCGATACGCACCGGCAGGTCGAACCGTTCGACGAACGGGTCTTCGAGCCTGCGGATCCCGCTTTGACCATCCAGCAGCTTCTTCCAGGTGTCATCCACACTGGTCGCCAGCGCCGTCGTCATCGCCACGCCCGTGACGACCACATTGGGGAAGCCGTTTCCTGTAGAGAACCGAGTGAACCGAGTCATGCTGTTGCCTCGTTTCTTTGGACCGCTACTTGGTGAGGGGGAACTGCCCGACGTTGCTGATACCTCGCCGGAAAAGGTCCGCGCAGCCGGTCAGATAACGCATGTACTTCTCATAGACCTCCTCGGACTGGATCGCGGCGGCCCGCAGATTGGTGGCCCAGATATCCGACATGTGGCCCTCCAGGGCGTGCGCGGTACCCGAATCAGCTTTGCCCGCCGCCACCGGCGCCCAGTGTCTGCTGCATGTCCGGCCTCATCGCCGCCAGCTGGGCATTCCAGTAACCCCAGCTATGTACCCCGTTGTTGTCGATATTGAACGTCGCATTGTGCCCGCCGGCCGCGGTGTAGGCGTCCCGGAAGGCGACGTTGCTTTGCAGGATCACCTGTTCGATCACCTGACCCGGGATGCTGCCCTGGCCGATCTCCGACGGTGTGCCGTTGCCGCTGTAAACCCACAGCCGCGTGTTGTTGCCGGCCAGCCGTCCGGCCTGAATCGTGGGATCGTTGCGTTGCCAGCCGGGTCCGCCCGCCGGGCCCCACATGTCTTCGGGATGGAAGCCGCCCTCATCGTTCATGGCGAGTCCGATCAGCGCCGGCCCATTGCCGGCCGAGGGGTTCAGCAACGCGGACAGTGAGGCGGCGTAGGCGAATTGGCCCGGATGGTAGGCAGCCAGGATCAACGCCGATGACCCCGACATCGAGGCGCCCACTACAGCGTTGCGGGACGCCCGGACGCCGCGACCGGCCAGGTAGCTGGGCAGCTCGCTGGTCAAGAACGTTTCCCACTTGTAGGTTTGGCCGTTCGCCGACCCATACCAGTCCGAGTAGAAACTGGAGCGCCCGCCGACCGGGGCCACCACCGACATGCCGGAGCCGCTGTACTCGTCGAATGCCGGCGTCTCGATGTCCCAGCCGCTGCGGTCGTCGCGGGCACGCAGGCCGTCGAGCAGGTAGACGGCGGGCGCCCCGCCGCTTTGGAACTCCACGGTGATGTCGTGGCCCATTCCCGCCGACGGCACCTGCAGGAATTCTGGCGCTGCCGCGCGGGCGGGCGGCGGCCCAGTCACCAGGCCAACCGAACCGGACAGGGCGACGGCTGCGCCGATGATGGTCAGCCGGTGCACCCACCGAGCCAGCCGAGCAGAGTTTGCGGTGATGGTATTCATGGGAGCTTCTCTTCTTCGCATGGCGCATCCAGCGCCGTGATGGAAGCTGCCCTGGCAGTCTGAAGACAGACCACGGACTTCTCCTTCCTAGCAAACGCGGTGTGCGCTGTCTAGGGCACCTGCGCGGCGGGACGCGAGTTTCGCCCGGGCAGACCATTTTTCAACACCGCCGGGCCGCCGCGTCGACCTGAGAAAATTGACGGTTTGGAATGGCGTCAGGATGGGCAATTGCTGCTGCATGGTTGCACGACATCTCATTCGTATCCTCGGACCTGCGGTAGCCACGGCGTGGGGGCTCACCACCTGTGTCGTATCCGCTGCGCCGCCGGCTGCCGCCCAGCCGTGCCCCGACACGGAGGTGGTGTTCGCCCGCGGCACCGGCGAGCCGGCCGGGGTGGGACCCACTGGGGAGGCGTTCGTGAACGCGCTGGGTGCACGCCTCGGGGGGAAGCCGTTGGGGGTGTATCCGGTGAACTACCCGGCCAGCGACGAGTGGGCCACCGGTGTCGATGGCGTCAGAGATGCTGGTGCGCACGTCGTTTCGATGGCGAACAATTGCCCGCAAACCAAGATGGTGCTGGGTGGTTTCTCCCAGGGCGCCGCCGTGATGGGCTTCGTCACCTCGCCCACAGTGCCCGACGGGATCGATCCCGCGACCGTTCCCAAGCCGCTGCAGCCGCAAGTGGCAGACCACGTCGCCGCGGTTGTCCTGTTCGGTACCCCCAATGTGCGGGCGATGAACTTCCTCAACGAGCCGCCGGTCGTCATCGGCCCGACGTATCAAGCCAAGACCGTTCAGTTGTGCGTTCCCGAAGACGCGGTCTGCTCCGACGGCACCGATTTCGCTGCGCACAACAGCTACGTCGACGAGGCCAACCTGATCAATCAGGGGGCGGACTTCGCCGCCGGTCGGCTGACGGGTCAAGCGGGTGTGCCTGCGTCGGCAAACTCCCCTCGGCAAGGGTTCGGAACCTGACCTGATGGCGTTCGCCAGCCATCAGGACGAGATTTATCGGCGTGGGCTGCGCGAAGAACACCCGTCGCTGCCCATCACGTTCGCGGAGCTGCACGGTGTGCTGGAGGCGGCCGACGGGATGCCGGTGCTGTTCGATTCCGGTATTCGCAGTGGAGCCGACATCGTCTGCCGGGCTATCACAGCATCGGGATGTGGGCGCCGGTCCTGCTGGTCGTCGCTCGCATCGTCCAGGGCTTCTCGACGGGCGGCGAGTACGTCGGCTCGATGATTTACGGGGGCGCTGGTGACCGGGCCCCGGAGGTGGCCGGAAAGCGGCTACCGGGGTCGGCGCCTGCGGTACAGAGTGAAGCTCAAGCCTGTCGGCTCGCCGCGGAGGGAAGCGGGGCGTGAGCGGACTACTGACCGACCGCGATCTGTGTCGGTGGGGGCTCGTCGGCGCGTGACGGCGGAATGATCGCCATATAGCCGACACCGCGTACCGTGTCGACGATCGATTCGTACTCGGTGCCGAGCTTGGCGCGCAACCGCTGCACATGCACGTCGACCGTTCGCCGGCCGCATTCGTGCCCCCACACCTCGTGCATCAGTCTGGTCCGGGTGAACGCTCGATCGGCATTCTGTACAAGGAAATTGAGCAACTTGAACTCGGTCAGCGTCAGGCCCAGGTCCCGGTCGGGCAGTGAGGCGACATAGCTTGCGGGGTGAAGGACAAGATCCCCGAACCGCAGTGTCCGGGCAATGGCCTTGCGGTGCCGACCTATCGCCAACCGCAGACGGGTCTGCAACTCGGCGGTGGTGGCGTTCGGCAACACCACGTCGTCAACGTGCCAGTCCAGGTCGACGGTCACCAGATCCGCTGGGGAGATCAACAAGACCACCGCCACCTCTGGCGAACTCGCAGCGACCTTCCGGCAGGCCCGCCGACCACTGGATGCATCGGTGCGCCCATCGACGATCACCGCATCGACGTCGGGATGTTTGCGTATCGCCCGCGCACTAAGCGGCGCGTGCCGCACTCGGCGGGCGACCAAGCGCAACGTCGGTAGCACGGAGTCCGGGTCGGACCGGTCGGTCAGCAACAGAACGGTCACCGACATCTGCCACGCTCCCTTCGTCGGATACCGGTGAATGCCGCTCACGGCTTCAGCAGTATCTCGACCGCGCCGTCGCGCTGCTGTTGAAGAACCTTGTAGGCGTGCGGCGCGCTTTCCAGCGGCAACTCATGGGTGGCGAAGGTGTCGACGCCAAGCGGGTCGCCATCGGTGAGCAGCAGCAGTATGTGTTGCGGCGCACCCGCTGACGGCGAGAGACCGCACCCTCCCGGACATAGGCGCCCATCACCGGGATGAGCGTCGCCGCGAACCTGCACGCACCCATGACTGACTTATTCCCCGCCAGGCGATCCTCAAACTCGCCCGCGCGCTCGAGGTGACTGTGTCCCGTTTGTCGGGCTCGGTGCCGGGTACTCACGCGGGGAAGCCCAATGCCAAGAAGACGCAATGCCAAGAGGAGGAGCAATGGCGGCGAGTGAGGACCGCGATGCTAAGCAACGCCAGCTTGATGAGCACCGGTTGGACCGAGAATCCGGGTATCTGACCACCCAACAGGGGGTGCGCGTCGACCACACCGACGATGCGCTGAGTGCGGGGGAGCGCGGGCCGACCCTATTGGAGGACTTCCACGCCCGGGAAAAGATCACCCACTTCGACCATGAGCGGATCCCCGAACGTGTGGTGCACGCCCGCGGATCCGGGGCATATGGCTATTTCGAGCCCTACGATGATTCGCTGGCCGACTACACGGTCGCGAAATTTCTGACGACACCGGGCAAGCAGACGCCGGTGTTCGTCCGGTTCTCCACGGTGGCCGGGTTTCGGGGTTCGGCGGACACGGTGCGCGACGTCCGTGGATTCGCGACCAAGTTCTACACCGACCAGGGCAACTACGATCTGGTCGGCAACAACTTCCCGGTGTTCTTCATACAGGACGGCATCAAGTTCCCCGACTTCGTGCACGCTGTCAAACCCGAGCCGCACAACGAGATTCCGCAGGCCCAATCAGCACACGACACGCTGTGGGATTTCGTGTCGCTGCAGCCGGAGACGCTGCACACCATCATGTGGCTGATGTCGGATCGGGCGTTGCCGCGCAGCTACCGGATGATGCAGGGCTTCGGTGTGCACACCTTCCGCCTGGTCAACGCCGCGGGCGAAGGTACGTTCGTCAAGTTCCACTGGACACCGAAACTCGGGGTCCACTCCCTTATTTGGGATGAATGCCAGAAGGTGGCCGGCAAGGATCCCGACTTCAACCGGCGTGACCTGTGGGATGCCATCGAGGCCGGGCAGTATCCGGAATACGAGCTGGGCGTACAGCTGGTTCCCGAAAGCGACGAGTTCAGCTTCGCATTCGATCTGCTCGACGCCACCAAGATCATTCCCGAGGAGCAGGTGCCGGTGCAGCCGGTCGGCAAGATGGTCCTGAACCGCAACCCGGACAACTTCTTTGCCGAAACCGAGCAGGTGGCGTTCTGCACCGCCAATGTGGTGCCCGGCATCGATTTCACCAACGACCCGCTGCTGCAGTTCCGCAACTTCTCCTACCTCGACACGCAGTTGATCCGGCTCGGGGGACCCAACTTCGTACAGCTACCGGTCAACCGGCCGCTGGCCGAGGTGCACAACAACCAGCGCGACGGGTACGGCCAGTTCGCGATCCCGCGGGGTAGGTCGAGCTACTACAAGAACACGGTGGGCGGCGGCTGCCCGGCGATCGCCGATCAGGAGGTGTTCCGGCACTACGCGCAGAAGGTGGACGGCCACAAGATCCGCCAACGGGCCGAGAGCTTTCAGGACCACTACAGCCAGGCCCGGATGTTCTACACGAGTATGACGCCGGTCGAGGCCGAGCACATCGTTTCGGCGTTCGGCTTCGAGCTGGGAAAGGTGGAGACCGTCGAGATCCGTTCCCGGGTGCTTGAGCAGCTCAACCTCGTCGACCACGACCTGGCTGTTCAGGTGGCGGGCAAACTGGGGTTGTCGGCACCGGCTGAGCGGCCGGTGGATGACCGGATGCCGGCGTCTCCCGCGCTGTCCCAGCTGAACACCGCGACCCGCAGCATCGAAAGCCGCAAGATCGCCGTGTTGGTTGCCGACGGCGTCGATGTCGCGGGCACCGAGGCATTCCTGGCTGCCATGCGCAACCGCGGAGCCATCCCGGAAGTGCTGGCACCGGCCGGCGGGGGCACGGTGGCCGGTGGATCGGGCGGCGAACTCGCCGTCGATCGGGCCATCAACACCATGGCGTCGGTGCTTTACGACGCGGTGGTGGTGCCGTGCGGACCCGATGCGGTGCAGACCCTGGCCGGCGACGGCTACGCGCTGCACTTCATCACCGAGGCGTACAAGCACCTCAAACCCGTCGGGGCATTCGGTGCGGGCGTGAAGCTGCTTCCCAAAGCGGGGATCGACGGACAAACCGCCCAAGGTACGGATGTTGTTGACGCACAGGGCGTTGTGACGACGACGGCGGCCGCCGATGACCTCTCGGAGGATTTCTTCGAGGCGTTCGCCGCCGCGCTGGCCAAGCATCGGATCTGGGATCGGCAGACCGACTCGGTGCCGGCCTGACAGCCATTCGCCTCGGTTCCTTCCCGGGGTCCTGGGCACCCGGCGCCCCACGCGGTCACCGTCCCGGGAATAGTGGGACCGGTGGAGACCGTCCGGGTGAGCGACGAGGTCACCGAAGCGCTGGGAGCCGGCCGGCCGGTGGTGGCACTGGAGACGACGTTGGTCTCACACGGCTTTTCGCACGGTCGCGGTCTGCTGGCCGCACAACACGCCGAGCAGCGGGTTCGTGCGGCCGGCGCCGTGCCCTGCACGGTCGGCGTCATCGACGGTCGGATCCGCGCCGGACTCGGCGCCGCGGAACTCGAGCGTTTCGCGGCCGCGGGATCGTCGGCCCGCAAGGTCGGAGCCCGCGACATCGCGGCAAGCGTGGTCCAGCACGCGCTGGGGGCGACCACGGTCGGCGGCACCCTGGCGATCTGCCGTCTGCTGGGGATCCGGTTCCTGGCCACCGGCGGGATCGGCGGTGTGCACCGGGGATTCGCGCAGAGCCTGGACATCTCCGGTGACCTGATCCAGCTGGCCCGCACACCGGCGATGGTGGTGTCCTCGGGTGCCAAGTCCATCCTCGATGTCGGGGCGACCGCCGAGTTGCTGGAGACACTCAACGTGCCGGTGTTGGGCTGGCGGACCGACACACTGCCGGTCTTCTACAGCGGGCAGGGCGGGCCGGCGGCCGCGGGCCGTGTCGAGCATGCCGCCGAGGCCGCCGGGGTGGCCTCGGCGCACTGGCGGCTGGTCGGTGCCTCCGGCCTGCTGCTGGGCCGCGCACCTGACCCAGCGCTCGACATCGAACCGGTGCTCGTCGAGGCGGTCGGACGGGTGCAGCGGGCCGGTGTGACCGGCCCCGCGGTGACTCCGGCGGTGTTGGCCCTGGTCGAGGAGCTGACCGGCGGCCAAAGCGTGGCCGTCAACCAGCAGCTCATCGCCGACAACGCCGGCTTGGCCGGCGAGATCGCGGTCGCCTATGGTGCCGGCGAGCCGGCGCGGATCAGCCGGTGAACGATCGGTTTACCTGCATCTATGATGGGAAACCCGGCAATGGAACCGGTGTGGGAGGGGCGAGGCGTGCAGCGACGATCTCCGGACTCCGATGACGACCGGCTGGGCCAGGAGGACGACGAAGTCCGCGCCGCCGGCCGGTTCGCCATCGTGACTGCCGCGGCCGGCGTCGGTTTCCTCGTGCTGGCGGCGCTCTGGGTCAGTAGCTGTGGTGGCGCGGCGAGTATTGATACCGCTGCGTGCGGGGCGCCGCAGCGCACCGTGTTGGCATTCGGTGGGCCCGCGATCCTGTTCGGCGGCGGGGTGTGGGCGTTTGTCCGCACCTACCAGGTGTGGCGCCGACGAGGCATCTGGTGGGGCTGGCACGGGGCGGGGTGGTTCTTGCTGACGCTGATGATGCTGACCGTCACGATCGGCGCACCGGTGATCGCCGGGCTCGTTTCGCGCTGAAGCACCGGGCTTCGCTGGCGGCCGGCCCCGCCTCGCGCACGCGAAGAAGGCCCAACCGTACTCGGCTGAGCCTTCTTCTTGGGCGACGCCTAGTCGGCGTCAATCAGACTGATGGGCTTGCTGGCGTGCCTCTTCGACCTTGGCGTTGGCGCGGGCCTCTTCGGCCTGGGCTTCCCTTTTCGCCGCTTCACGTTCGGCTTCGGCCTTGTCCTGCTGCGCCTGCCCCTCGCGAATGAGGTCGTCGCGGCCGGCGACGGTGCCAGCGGCTTCTTTCACCTTGCCCTTGACGTCTTCGACGACGCCTTTGACCGCTTCCTGAGGACCGCTGTTCTTGCTGTTGTCAGCCATTGCCTGCCTTTCGCTCTAGTGGTTGCGGAGTTTGGAGATGAGCTTGGATTTGGTCAGCTTTGAATAGCCGCTGATGCCAAGCTCTTTCGCCCTCTTCTTGAGCTCCGGGACCGTCCAGTCCTGATACGAACCGGACTTGCCGCCGCTTCTACCAACACGTGAGCGGCCGCGGGCCGCCGATGCGTTCGCGATTCGGGCAGCCTTCTCCTTCGAGTCCCCCCGATCGCGGAGATCTTGGTAGAGACGCTCGTCCTTGATTGACGGGTTCGGCATGTCCTTCTCCTCACGCGTGTCCATTCGGACCGTCGGAACTATTCCCGTCTGGGGCGGCCGCCAAACCTCGGTCGGGGTACTCGTTCCCGCCTCCTGGCATCGCTTCGACCAGTCCCGTACTCGGCTGTCGAGGGGGTCCGTCTGCCGGTATCGTCTCGGGCTCAGCACCGGCCTGTTGGCCCTGCTCAACGCCATCGGCAACCGGCACCTCGTCGCCGATTCATCGCGAGGTTGCATCCACACCGGCTGCTCGCGGCGCGGGAGAACAAAAGCTTGGGTTACGACGGCGGACAAATGGGTACCAGCAATACGCCATGACTGATTCCCAGACAGCCGACGATGTCGCTGTGCGCCGGCTGCGTGTCCCGGGCCTCCGCCAGCGCCGAGCCGTTGTTCGTCAGAGTGGGCCGAGTGTCCCGTGTCGAACGTGATCACACGGCTTGGCAGTAGCGATAGTCTCGGTGCACGATCGCCGGGAGGACAAGTGACCGAGACAGGATCTGAGCGGGCCGCGACCAAGCACGGTGAGCGTTCCGTCGAGTTGAAAGTGGCCGCTCGACTGGAGAACCTGGCCATCTTGCGGACGCTCGTCGGGGCGGTTGTCGCGGGCGAGGATTTGAATCTGGACACGGTCGCTGATCTGCGGCTGGCGGTCGACGAGATGTGCACCCAATTGATTCGGTCGGCCGGCCCGGACGCGACGCTGGTTGTTGTCGTCGATCCGCGGGAAAAGGACGTCTTGGTGCAAGCCTCCACGGTTTGCACCTCGGACAGTGTGGTGGCACCGGACAGCTTCAGCTGGCATGTCCTGACGTCGTTGGCCGACGAGGTGAAAACCTTCCATGATGGTCACGAAAACGGTTCGAACAGCGGCGTATTCGGCGTGACCTTGACGACGTGGCGGACGGGTTCTGGCAAGTGACGCAACGCGAGGCCGGCCGGTCGGCATCGCGGTCGAGTTCCGAATACGCCGACGTCCCGGACATGTTTCGAGAGTTGGCCGGCTATCCGGCGGACTCGGCCGAATACCGGCGCCAGCGGGACAAAATCGTGGAGCGGTGCCTGCCGCTTGCTGAGCACATCGGCCGCCGATTCGAGGGAAGGGGCGAATCCCGCGAAGACCTGATCCAGGTTGCGGGGGTGGGGTTGGTCAACGCCGTCAACCGGTTCGACGTCGACGCAGGTTCGGACTTCGTCTCGTTCGCCGTACCCACCATCATGGGCGAGGTCCGGCGCTACTTTCGTGACAACAGTTGGTCGGTCAAGGTCCCCCGGCGGCTCAAGGAACTGCATCTGCGGCTGGGCGCGGCGACCGCCGAACTCTCCCAGCGTTTGGGCCGGGCGCCCACGGCCTCCGAACTTGCCAAGGAAGTCGAGCTGAGTCGGGACGAGGTGGTGGAAGGCCTGGTGGCGGGCAGTTCCTACAACACCCTGTCGATCGACAGCACCAGCACCAGTGCGGGAGACGACGATGTACGCGCGATCGCCGACACTCTGGGCAGCGTGGACGCCGGCCTGGAGCGCATCGAGAACCGTGAAGCGCTGCGCCCATTGCTCAACGCACTGCCGGAGCGCGAACGAATCGTGCTGGTGCTCAGGTTTTTTGAATCGATGACTCAAACGCAGATCGCCGAGCGAGTCGGGATATCGCAGATGCACGTATCCCGACTCCTCGCGAAGTCGCTAGCGCGACTACGTGATCAGATGCAGTAACCGACGTGGGTCCTGTACCGCTGTCAGCGCCTCGCTGATCGACTCGGCCGTCGGCAATGTCGCATGGGGGTCGCAGACTCGGAGTAACCGTTGGGTTGCCACACCCGGCACCATCACCCAACACACATTGGTCTGCGCGCACCCAACGTTGATGCGCTGCAGGGCGGAAAAACCCGCGGTGCCGATGAATTGGAGATCGCTCAAGTCGACGACCAACCATTCGCAGCCGGCGGCGCAGCGCCGTAGCTGCTCTGCGAACTCATCAGCGTTTGCTGCGTCGAGTTCACCATGTACAGAGATCACGCCGCCCGAGCGGCCCCAGCGGGCAGCGAACCGGGCGGTCTCGCTCTCCCAGCTCTGGATCGGGAAGGCGCTATCTATTTCGTGGGCTGGTTCCAGTGACGGCACTGTGGCTCGTGTAACGGACATTATGTGGCTCCATCAGTCGATATATCGTGCTGCTGGATCACGTCAAAGGGTTTGCATACACCTCAGTAGGCAGACCAGGGAGATTGCCTCCCTGAACGTCATTGACGTTGCTCCGGGTGGCTGTGAACTCAACCTGTCAGCGACGCTACCCCCCGCGCCAAGGGATGGCAACAGTTCGGTAACGGTCCTCAGTAATCCCTTCTAAAGCCCTTATCTGCGCTGGTCTTCGGGCTGCAGATTGCTCAGAACAACAGTCTGACAGGCAAATTGGACGCGCATCAGCGCACCCGTGCCCCACGCCGGAGGCGGATCACTCGGGTAGAGGACGTCGCACTTCCACACGGCCGCTGGATTTGCGGGTCTGCAGCGTGGGCTGGCCGGTGATGGCCGGCCCACGCACGACCGCGCCGTCTCGGACGTCGAACTGCGACCCGTGACACGGGCAGGTCACCACGGCGCCATGCAGGTCGCCGTCGCTGAGCAGGCAGCCACGGTGGCTGCACCGGTTGTGAATCGCGTAGACCGTCTCACCAAATAGGGCCAGCAACACCGGCGTGCCGTTGGCGTCGACGGAATGGATGTGACCGTCGGTCAGCTCGTCGGGCGACGCGACCGGTGTCCACTCCTGTGGCCCGGGGTCGAAGGCGGTCTGGTTGACGCCCACCCCGCGGACGAAGGACAGGTGCCCGCCCAGATACCCGGCGCACTGGAGCGCCGAGGCCCCCGCCAGCGCGAGCAACACACCGCGTTTGCGATTGCCCCGGCGCCGTGCAGCAAACGAGCCGGCGTAGAGCAGCAACGCGAGGTCGTTGGCGCCGGCATGCACCAGCCCCACCCGGCGCACCGTCTCATCGGCCAGCTCGGTGTCGGCCCAGTCGCTGAGTCCACTCACCGCGGCAGGGAGTGCCGCAGCGATACCGAGGGCGATCAAGCGCTGTGCGGACCGCCCGCCGGAGCGGGGCGCGACAAAGTCCAGTAGCGAAGCCGAGGTGAACAGGCCGATGACCAGATCGGTCAGTGGTGGATGCACTGGATGGCCCAGCCAGGTCCCGCTGACCGCTTCCTTGAAACGGGTGGCAGCGAACAGTTGACGTGCATTCTTCGCGATGACCTTTGCCGGTGCATCGAGGGCATGGGCCCGCTCGATGAGATTCGTCGGGAATCGAGGCGGGGTTCGAGCAGGCATACTGCGTGCATTACCCAGCTATGGGTGGCGCTACACGTGACGGCTTGACGTTTCGCTGGCAGTGCGGCGGGTATCAACCGCAGATCTGGTGGGCGCCGTCCAAGCCGAGAGCAGTTGCTGGCGCGGTCGGTGCGCGGGCTGAGGAGCAGACATTCGCCGTCCTCGCTTTGCAGGTCCCGGTGGCCGCCGAGCTGAGTGCCGTGTTCACAGCTCCGTCCAGATTGCTGCCGACGTCACACGGATGGGCGCTCTGGCCGCCCATGTCGCCAGGGTTGCTCGACGCCGGCAACCCGATTGCGCGGTGCCGAAGCGGTTGGATGACCACTTCGCCGAAATGGGTGCGGCGGCAATGGCGCAAGCGGTTCGCGCCGGCTATGTGCTGTCATCGCGGGACCCGTTGTTGACCAACGGGATTCGTCGGCACGACCACACGATCAACGACCTGCACCGCCAGCTGCTGAGTTCGTTCATCGATACGCCGCCGAGACGGGGATGGGAAACGGCGACGGTGGAGCGACGGCGTCGCCGCCGCGGACGACGTCGCCCTGCTCGATCGGTTCTATGAACGCTTCGCCGACCACGCCGTGGAAATCGTCCGCCGGGTGATCTTCCAAGGCCACCGGCAAACGACCGGCCCGGCGGTGAACGCGCTCCCAGCCGTTGTCAGCTACCGCGGATCGGAGCAAGATATCAGCATCCCGATCGGGGGATCGCGAGCGGAGCCTGGACATGGTGGTGACGCCCAGTCACGACGTCATGAGGGACGTCGCGGACCTGGTGCAGTCGTTGGAACAGCACCCGACGGTGCCGGCTGACGCCGTTCTGGACGAGCTGGTCGCGAACTCGCTCAGCCACATTGTCAATGCTCAGCACGCCGGCATCACCGTGTCGACACCGGACGGACATGTGAAGGCTGTGGCGACCAGGGACGGCTACCCGGTTCTGCTCGACGAAATCCAGGAGCGGCACCAGGAAGGCCCGTGCCTCTCGGCAGCCTGGGAGCACCAGTTGGTTCGTGTTGACGATGTCGCTCGGGAGCGGCGCTGGCCGAAATACTGCCGCGACGTGGTGGCCGAGACACCCGTCCGGTCGATTCTGGCGTTTCAGTTGTTCGCCAACGGCGGGACCACCGGCGCCCTGAACTTCCACGCGGAACACCCGCACGCGTTCGACGACGACGCGGCAGAGCTGGGCCTGGTCCTGGCCACCCATATTGCGCTGGTCTGGCACATGGTGCGCCGTGACGAACAGTTTCGCAGCGCGCTGGCCTCCCGCGACATCATCGGCCAGGCCAAAGGCATGATCATGGAGCGCTTCTGTATCGACGCGGTGCAGGCGTTCGAACTGCTCAAGCGGTTGTCACAGAACTCGAACGTACCCTTGGCCGGCGTCGCGCGAGCACTGGTCGATCGTGGGTCGTCAATCGACGACACGCAATCGCATCCGTTGCCCCACCGACCGATCGCGGCGAACTCGCCGATGGCGGTTGCTGACCTTACTGCAGGGTGAGCAGGGCGTGGTCGACGACTGAAACCGCACCCGGCGGCAACGATCCGGTCACGGTGGCCACGAAACGGGCCGCCAGATCCCGGACTTTGACGTTGGTCTCCTGCGAGCGCCACACCAGGATGTCGAACGCTCGGTCGGCGGGGACGCCGTAGGCGACCATCAACACGCCCTTGGCCTGCTCGATGACGGCCCGCGACTCGGTGACCTCGGAGACCGCGGTGCTGACGTCGCTTTGTAGCACCTCGGTGACGTCGACATAGAAGCCTGCGGTGCCGATCACCGCGCCCTGCGCGTCGCGCATGCTGTCGCCGACGACGATGACCCAATGGGTGTGCCCCTCGGTGTCGATGATGCGGTGCCGGCTGCTGAACGGTTCGCCCAGCTGTACCCGATCGAGCACGGCCGCGACCTGGGGCCGGTCTTCGGGATGTTTGTGCTGCAGTAATAGCTCCGTTGACGGCTCGACGACCCCTGGTTCATACCCGTGCATGCGCGCCACGGTGTCGGACCACTCCCAGCGCTGGCCATCCAGAAAGTACCGAAAGCGGCCCACCCGTTGCGGATCGCCGTGGCCGATCACCAGCTCGAACGGCTCCTGGCCCTCGGCACTCTCATCGGTTGGATCGGCAAACGGAACGTCGACATTCCCGACCACCATGTCCTGCCTTCTCGTGCTCAGCGACGCTTGCGATCGTCGGTTAGTGAACGGTATCCCGCGGTCGGGTGGCTTCGAACGTCAATGCTTCACAAATCAGCATCGACATGGCGAAGGCGAAAGTACCGGACCGGCGCTCGCTGCTGAACGCTCGAGGTTGAGCATAACTATCCGACACCGGCACACATTCGGCAACTCCGTGTTTGCACGCTGCGGGCGTCGGGTATGCGCCCGGACAGTGCGGTGATCATTCCAGCAAAGGGGTGGTTGCCGCTCTCAACCAAAATGCTCGACCACTCGAGGAAGGGAGTCAGCGTGAAGTTCTCCACAATGCAGGCAAAGGCCACCGCGGGCGCAGTCGGAATCGCAGCGGCGAGCGTATTCGCTGCGGCAACAGCTGCCGCAGATCCGGCCGTGCAACCGCTCGGCAGCAGCGAGAAGCTGGTCGACGGACCGATGGTGACGTCCTACACGGTCGCCAACTTGCAGCCCAGCAACGTCGTCATTCCGGGTTTCACCCCCTCCGGGCATCTGTACCAGGCCGATGTCACCGCGCGCGCCGACAGCGGCACCGTCACGCCGCTGGTGTCCGACTTCAATGCCCGCGCCGCCAACAGCCAGACCTACCGCGTGGTTGACACCGCGCCGACACCGGGTGGTATGAACCCGGCACCCATCACGCAGGGCAACCAGGCCAGCGGCAAGATCTACTTCGACGTCACCGGAGAGCCGCCCAATGGCGTCGTCTACAACGACGGCGTTCAGGACGTACTCATCTGGACCACCCAGGCACGGTAGTGCCGCGACC
>NZ_JCALCW010000022.1:0-83805 GCF_059812545.1 Mycobacterium sp. NGS50 | reverse complement strand
TTGGTTTAGGGCACCTTTGCGTCTGCTCGCCCAGGCTTTACGGAACCAGCCGTTTGCACAGTCCGCTCATCGCGTGGGCGGTGGTGCGGGTGACGGTGATCGCATCACCGCTGGATTCGTCGAACGCCTGGTACGCCGTCGACAGCGCGGTCAGGGAATCAACCGTGGTGCGGGCCATCTCGGCGAGCAGCTGGGTGGTGCCGGGCGTGATCGCCGTGTTGAGAGCCGTGGAGGCCTGATGGAACAGGTCCGCGGCGCGTTGCACGGCGGCCGACCGCTCCGGATTGTCGCGTACCGCCGGGTCCAAGATGGTGGTTCCCTGCGGGATCACCGACAGTTCTTCTGCCGCTTCGTTGATCAGCTTTCCGGCCGCATCCCAGCCGGTGCACGTTTTGCGGTCGGCTTTATTGGTCGGCAGGGCCGCCGGCGCGGCGGGCGGAGGGGGTGCGACGGTGATGGTCTCCGACGCGGCCGAGGCGTTCTGACCCGTCAGGTAAGCGGTGCCCGCACCGACGGCCACCCCGGCGACGACGGCGCCGGCCGCCGCGGCGGCCACCAGGCCCGGCCAGCGGCGTGGAACGCGGTAGATGCTCGACATGTCGTGGCGCCTAGTGGATCTGCTCGGCGAGCGTGTCGACCAACGCCGTGTTCAGGTAGTTGGTTGCCGCGGGGCCGCCGGTGCTCAGTGCGGCGATGGTGGCCGGGTTGTCGACGATGACCAGCACGCCGCTGTAGCTGGTGAACGAGCCCGGCAGTCCCCCGAATCCCCCTGAGCCGGCGGCGGGGTCGGTGCGGCACACGATCACGACATCGGTCTGGAACGCGTCGTACTCGGACCTGGGGTTGATGATCTGCGTACCGGGTTGACCGGCGGCACGCCCGTATTTCGGGTTGTAGGAGAAGCCGAGACTCTCCAGGTAGCTGGTGGCCGGTGATTCCCGCAGCGCCACGGTGGATTCGTTGCCGCCATAGTTGATGACCGTGATGGATTTGCCGGCGAAGTTGCCGTGCTTCATGCGCACCTGGGTCAACTGGTTCGCCGAATCGGCGATGACACTCTTGGCGGCGTCGTCCTTACCGAGGATCTTGCCGATCCAGGTCACCTGCGCTTGCCAGTCCCAGGGCCCACCCGCGTCCTTGGGGCGGGTGATGGTCGGGGCGATCGAGGACAGTTTGGCGTAGGTGGCCTGATCGAGGTCACCGCTGTTGATGATGATGTCGGGTTTGGCGGCCGCGATCGCCGCCGGGTCGACCGCCGGCAGCACGGTCGGGCTGGAGGTGGCCAAATCCTTCTCCCAAGGCGGGATCTGGCCCTGCGGCGCCGTCATCACCACGGGTTGCACGTGCAGGGACAGCACCGCGTCGGCGTCTCCCGGCCCCAGCGCCGCGACCGCGTGCGGGCGTTGGTCGAGTTTGACGGTGCCGAATGTGCCGTCGAACGATTGCGCCTGGTAGGGCGCGTCCTTGTCGCCGCCGCGCATCAACAGCGCTGCGGCGGTACCGGCGACCAGCGCCACCACCGCGGCCAGCGCGGCGATAACCCAGGTGCGGCGCGACGGTTTCTTCGGTGGCGGGGGCTGCACCAGCCCGGGCTGTCCCGGCGCGGTGAAATGCCCGGAGGGGTAGGTGATCGCCGCGCGGGAATCGGTCCGCTGCATCCCGGTGGTGCCGGGCGGTGCCGGCATCGCCGAGGTGCCGGTCGGCGGCGACCAGTTGGTCGGCTCCGGCCGGTCGGGCGCGGGCAGCGGCTGGCCGCTGAGCGCCGCGGCGGCGGCGGCCGCCAGGGCACGTCCACTCTGGTAGCGGGCCGCCGGGTCCTTGGCCATCGAGATGGCGATGACTTCGTCGATGGCGGGCGGTAGCCACGGCGCCAGCTCGGTGGGCCGCGGCGCCGGCTGAAAGACGTGCGCCATCATCACGGCGCTCATCCCGGTCAGATGCCCGTAGGGCGTGCGGCCCGTCAACATCCGGAACAGCGAACAGCCCAGCGAGTACAGGTCGGCGCGCGCATCCACCCGGTGGCCCTCGATGGCCTCCGGGGCCGCATAGGACGCGGTGGCCACCAGCGAGCCGGTAGCGGTCAACCCGGTGGCGTCGTCCAGGGCGCGGGCAATCCCGAAGTCCGCCAGCAGAACCCGTTCCTGGTCGCCGCGCGGCCCGGACAGCAGGAAGTTCGCCGGTTTGATGTCGCGGTGCAGCAGGTTGCGGCCGTGGGCGTAGTCCAGCGCCTTGGCGACTTCGGTGACGATGTGCACCGCCCGCTCCGGCGGCATCCCCCCGGAATGCAACTCGGCGTTGGCGTCGGTGCCGTCGACGAACTGCATGGCGATCCACAACTGGCCGTCGTCGGTTTCGCCGCGGTCGTGAACCGTGACGATGTTGGGGTGGTTCAGGGTGGCGGCCAAATCGGCTTCCCGGATGAACCGGGCCCGGAATTCCTGATCACGGGACAACTCGGCGGAGAGCACCTTGAGTGCGTCGCTACGCGGAAGCGTCCGGTGTCGGGCCAGGTAGACGGTGCCCATGCCGCCGGAGCCCAACACTCGCTCGATGGTGTAGCCGGCCAGCACGGTGCCCGGAGCGAGCGTCATCGCGAACCAGCACCCCTTGTCCGTGTTTGCTCACCGCGACGGTGCGCATAGTGACATGCCGCCTAGCAATGTACCTTGTCGGCTCATTGTTGACTCCGCGTTGAGGGCGCGCTTCACTTGCCCATTTGCGCCATAGCAGCAGACTCAACGGCCGACGTCGATCGGGACATGCTTCTCCGCGCAGGCGTCGGCCACCGCGGCGGTGATGTCATCGGCGTGCAGTGTCTGCAGGTCCTCGATCGTCACCGAACCTTTGGCGTTGCGATGCTGGGCCGCCACCCGCGAGTCCCGCAGCCGCTCGGCGCGTTCGACGACGTTGCGGGCGAACCGCCCGTTCTGCATGACGTCGACGCCGTGGCGGCCGTCCGGGGCGCGATAGCCCCGCAGCGTCGTGCAGGCCGCACCGAGTGCGTCGCGGGCAGCCGAATCCAGGACCGTCGCGCGCGGCTCGCCGTAGCGGACCGCGATCTGCACCAGTTCGTCCGGGAAATAGGAGGCGAAGCGCAGCTTGCGGTTGAAGCGGCCCGCCAGGCCGGGGTTGACGGTGAGAAACTCGTCAACTTCCCGCTCGTATCCGGCGCCGATGAAGCAGAAGTCGAACCGGTGCACCTCCAGGGCGACCAGCAGCTGGTTGACCGCCTCCATTCCGATCATGTCCGGGCGGCCGTCCTGATGGCGTTCCACCAGCGAATAGAACTCATCCATGAATAGGATGCGGCCCAGCGAGCGGTCGATCAGTTCGTTGGTCTTCGGGCCCGACGCGCCGATGTGCTCGCCGCAGAAGTCGGCGCGGCGGACCTCGACGATCTCCGGGTGTGCCACGATGCCCAGCCCGGCGTAGATCTTGCCCAACGCCTCGGCGGTGGTCGTTTTACCGGTGCCCGGCGGGCCGACCAGCAGCATGTGGTTGGTCTGGTTGGTCACCGGCAGCCCAGCGGCCAGCCGCAGCGCCCGTACCTCGATCTGGTCTTCGAGCTCGGCGACCGCCCGCTTGACGTCGGCCAACCCCACCTGGTTGTTCAGCAATGCCCTGCCCTCGGCCAGCAGCTCGGCGCGGCGGTCGTCGTCCTCGTCGGCGCGCCGCTGCTGGCGGGACTGTTCGGTGCGCACGTCCCACTTGTCGGCGCGGCTGTTGATGGTTTCCTCGTCGGTGACCACCAGCTGCACGGCCGGGTTGGCCAATGCCTGCTTGGCCGCGTCGATCAGGGCGCCGTTGATGGTGGCCTTCGACAGCCAGATCTCAGCCTTCTCATGCTCGCCGAGCTGACGATGCGCCATACCGCGGACATACGCCAGATCAGCGGCAATCAGCGGGAATTCGACCGAGTCGATGGCAGTGACCGCGGCGAGCGCGGTGGCCCGGCCGTCAGCGGTGCCCAGCCGGGCGATCTGGACCCGGTCTATCCAATCCAGCGCGACCCGGGACTGACCGAGATGGGCCGCCGCGTGGGCGGCCAGCGTACTGATCGCCGCGGTCACCGCCGCCATGATGATGGCGCGCGGCGGCAGCACAGCCGCGGCGGTGTCGGTGACGTCCGGCCAGCGCTGGGTGGCGAACATCAGGTATGCCCGGACGTACTGCTGCCACTGGTGGTTCTCCCAGCTGTCCAGCAGCGCCGAATCCTCCAGCAGCTGTTCGGCTTCCCGATACTGTCCGTCGTCGACGAGGGCGCTGGCCAGGGCCAGCCCGGCGTGCGAGGACTCGGTGACCGAGATCGACAGGTAGGGGCCGGCTTTGATCGCCGCCGACAACCGGGTGCCCAGCCGGTGGGTTTCCCGGTGCAGCCGGTCCCCGTGCCGGTACAGCTGCTGCAAGGTCGACAGCGCCTCATCGCCGGTGGCGATGCGTCCCAGCCAGGCGTCGGCCATCGTCGGGTCGATTTCGGTGGCCTCGGTGAACCGTGCGCGGGCGCCGGGTTGGTCGGTGGCGATCGATTCCATCGCGTGGTCGAATCGTTTTCGCGCGGACACGATAAGGGCGCTGCTGGTCATCGCTCAGCCCACCGGTCGGAGTTCTGTGGACCAGCCGGGGACATAACGATTCTCGGCCCGGAACAGTTCTACGTCCACGCTGTGTGTGCGGCCTGCGGCGGTGACCGCGAGAGTGACCGGACCGGTTTGGGTGATCAGCACTTCGGCGGCTGCTCGGGAGGCTGTACCCGGGGGCATGACCGAGATCACCGTGTTCGGCCGCGGTGCCGGGGCCAGCGTGTCGTCGGTGACGCTGATGGTGGTGCCGGGGGCAGGCCGTGATGTGTCGGCGATGAAGATGTCGGGCATCCGGATGCAGCTCCAGCGGTGTGGATCGCGAGTATGAACGGTGATGCGTTCGCCGGTCGCCGCCAGACGCACCAGGATTCGGTTGGCCAGTGCATCGCCGGCGATGAGGTGCACGCGGGTGGGCTCCGCGGGATCATCGAGCGGCAGCATCAACCGGGTGCCGGAGCCGGCCTTGCCCAGCAACACGCCGGAGGGACCCACCGGGATGGTCAGCGGGCCGATCGGGATGCCGCGAGCGACGCCGGCCAACGCCGGTCGCGGACCGCACAGGTTGGCCGCGAGTGCGGCCACCTGTTCGCCGGGCAGTGTCCGCAGCAGCACACTGGGCGCCACGGTGGGCCGTCGGGAGGTCCGCACGGTCACCGTCGCTGTGGCGTTCCCGTCTCGGAATACCGTGACGTTCTGGATGATTCCGTCGACGCGCCAGGTCCAGGCCTGCGCCAACGTCGCTGCCGCGATGGTGCTGGGGTGATACCAGTAGGTGGTCCACCAGCCGCTTTCAGCGCGCGCCGAACGCCACTCCCGCCGCGGTGTCGCCAGGGCGGCGGCACCCAGTCGTCGTTCGAGTTCGACGATGTCGGTGGCTGTCGCAACCCGCGCGCGAATGCCGCGCTGACGTAATGCCGCGGCTGTTCGTTGCGCGGCCGCGACGGCGGCGGCCCCCAACGAGGTGCGCCACTGCAGCGCCTGAGCGTTCTCCAGCGCGGTCAGGCGCAGGAACAGCCAGCATTCCCGGCGCCCGGCATACGGCGGTGTGCCGATCAAAGTGTCGTAGACCCGGGGATAGTCGCCGGTTCCGCGCCGCCGGGCACCGGTGCTGATCACGCTTATCGAGTCCAGGTTCAAACCGAGACTCTGGCGCAGCAACGGCAGCAGGTCGCCGACGTCGAGGGTGTTGTCGGTGGTGGCGATCGCGGATCCGGTGAACAAGGTGGGGGAGTGCGGCTTTCCGAGCACCTGTACCGCGACGGCCACGACGCCGTCCTGGCTGCGCACCCCGCCGCCGGCGCGATCATTGGCGACCGTGACCGGCTCACCCAGCAGGAGTGGGCGATCACGTCGGCTCCACAGCGCCAGCCAGCGCCACACCGGAACGCCCCGGATCCGCAGCACGCCGGTCGCGGCGCCGAGCGCCAAACCGACTGCCGCACCGATGTATCCGGCGACCGACCAGCCCAGCAGTGCAGTGCCGAGAACACCCAGGATGGTTGCCAGCCGGCGTGTCATCGCGTCCGCCTGGTCCGGGCGAGCAGCGACACCAGCAGCGCGCCGGCGAGGACCACGCCGGCGAACACCACCGCCACCGTGCGGGCACGGTGATCGGCCGGCGGAGCGGGCGCGGCAGGTGTGATCACCCGACTCCGCGCGTCCGGCGCCAGCCGCGGCCCGGCGGGCACATTGAAGGTCAGCGCCGCGACGGGGTCCACCACCCCGTACCCGATCTGGTTGTCGACGCCGCGCGGCGGGTTGTGCGCGGTCTGCAGGATCCGGGTGATCACCTGGTGGGCGGACAGGTCGGGATACTTCGCCCGTACCAGCGCAGCTACCCCGCTGACGTAGGCCGCCGAAAAACTGGTCCCCCAGAACGGCAGCGTCTTATCACCCGGCCGCAGCGGGGGATAGGCGTTCACCGGGCCACCGGTCTGCGGTGAGAGCCCCATGATGCCGACCGCCGGTGCGGCGGCGGATACCCACGGCCCGGCAAGGCTTTTGGCGATCGGTGCGCCGGCATTGTCGACCGCGCCGATCGACAGCACATAGTCGGCGAACCAGGACGGTGACGAGACGGTCTTGACCTGATGCCAGTCGCGCGGATCGGAGGGGTCCAATGGATCGAAGGACGGGTTCTGGGCGCACTCGTCCTCACCGTCGTTGCCGGCGGCGGCCACGATCACGGCGTCCTTGACCGCGGCGGCATACCAGACCGCAGCGCCGATCACGCCCTGATCCAGTGGGGCGGCGGCGGATGTGCAGGAGGCGACGCTGACGTTGATGACCTTTGCGCCCAGGTTGGCGGCGTGCACGATCGCGCTGGCCAGGGTGGCGACGGTGCCGGCCTTCTTGCGCGCCTGCGCGTCGCCTGGTCCGGGATCGGCCAACTCGTAGGCCCGCGAAGATTGGCGGATCGAGATGATCCGGGCATGCGGGGCGACCCCGGCGACACCGTCGGGGGAATTCGGTGCCGGCGCCGGCACCTCGGGATTCTCGGGCTGGCCCGGGGTGGGATCGCCGGGCGCGTTCGCCGGCTGATCGGACGCTGCTTCCGGGGCCGGGGGAGGCGGCGGGGCCGGTGCGGTCTGGGTGATCGTGACCGGGGTCGGCGGCGGGGGCGGTACCGGGGGCGGTGGCGGTCCTGCGGGTGGAAGTACGGCAGACTCCGCGGGCGCCGCCGGCGGCGCGGGAAACGCCGGCGACTGCGGCATCGGCGCGGGCATCGGACTGCCTTGCGGTGCCGCGGCGATCAGTGACGCCACCACCGTGCCGTGCGCGTCGCAGTCGGTCAGCCCGTCACCGCCCATGACGTAATCACCCCCGGGAACAACCGGGAGTCGCGGGCTGGGCTGCACACCGGTGTCGATGACGGCCACCGGCACGCCGTTTCCGGTGGAGTACCGCCAGGCTTCGCGAACGTTGAGCATGGTGAAGCCGGGCGCGGTGATCGTCACGTTCGGGTCGGCCACGGTGATCGTCTGCGCGCAGATGTTGCTCTGCCGCATCGGCTGATCGGGGCGCGCGTCGGCGTCCACCGGGACCCGGGCCGGGTCGATACCCGGCGGCGGAATTGATAGCGCGCGCGGCGGTGTGACCAGCATGCCCACCAGCAGCAGCGTCGCCGCCGGTGACGCGATCCGCCGCGCTGCCGTCGTCATCGCATCCGCACCCAGGTGAACAGGCCACCGATCCATGCGGCCAGCGGAAGCGCAATGATGATGGCCAGCAGTTCGAGCCATTCGGCGGCCATCCGCACCAGCGGGGTGAACCGGGTGACCGGTACCAGCAATCCGGCCGCCAGGCCCGCACCGGCGAACGCCGCCAGCCAGGCAGCCGCCCACCCCAGCGGCGCCACCGAGCCGGCGGGCTGCCAAACGACATACTTGAGCACGCCCACGCAAACGGCCGCCGCGGCCCCGCACACCAGCGCGACGGCCTGCCGCTTATCGGCGAATGCGCGTCCCCGGCTGATGAAGATCACCACAAACAACCCGGCCAGCACCGCCGCGGCCCCGCCCCGGTGCCGGCCGGGGGCCAGCGTGGCCCACACCGCCGCCGGCAGCGCGGCCGCCGCACCCACGCAGACTCCGCTGAGCACCCGATTGGCACGCACCGCCGCGGCAGCGAGCCGCGTCCCGCGCACCGTGCGGTCGGGATGGTCGGTTTCCTCGCCGGAATCCTCGGAATCAGCTACCGGCTCCACCGCGTCGGCGGGCAGGCCGTCGCCGCGACGGAACAGGTCGCGACCGGTGATCGACCCGAAGTGCGGCGGACGAATCCGGGCACACCACAGGGCGATGTTGGGTGCCAGCGTCAACAGCAGCAGCAGTGCGACCAACGTGCACATGCCCAGCCACTGCGCGGGAACCGGTTGCCACATCCGCACTGCGGCGACCGTGCCACCCAAACCGCACACCGTCACCATCGCCGCCGCCGGGGTGACGAACCGGCCCGTGGTCGAAACGATTCCGTAGACCAGAATGGCCGTCGCGAGCGCCGCGATGAACACATGCGCAGATCCCAGGACGCCGGGTGCGGCGGCGGCGACCCCCACGGCCAGCAGCGGCACGGCCAGCCAGGCGAAGCCGTCGAACAGGTCGGTGCGCCGCGGCCACCACCGCCGCACCGCCGCCGCCGCCGAGACGCTCAGCACCCCGGCCGCGCCGGTCACCGCGCTGGGCGCCAGCGCGTCGGTGGCGCTGCGTACCCGCAGCGCCAAACCGAGCAGCACCGCCGCGCTCATCGCCAGAATCGCCAGCGCCGTGTGGGCGGCGGTGCGGGCGGTCACCGGCTCGAACAGCTGCTTGCCGATCCGGGCCAGCCCGGTGGACAACGACTCGTACTGCGGTGCGAACGAATCGCCGTCGACGCGCGGAACCAGAACCAGGGTGGCGCCGTCTTCGACACCGAGTTCGTCGAGCGTCCTGGTGACGTCGAGACGGATCCCGTTGGCCTTGTGCAGTTCATAGCCGACCCCGTCGTCCAGCCCGCCCAATCCGCGGCGGTTCAGCTCGTCGCTGAGCAACTCGACGACGTTGTCGATGAAGGCCTCCACCGGAACCGATGCCGGGTAGACCTGGGACACCAGGTGTGGTCCGCACACCACGGCGACCGCGCAGCGCGCCGGAAACGCGACCGTGGCCATGGTCAATGCGGCCGGTCGGCGTCGGGAATGTACTTGTCGGCGACGGCGGCGGTGATCTCGAACAACCGCAGCCGGGCCTTGCGGTGCAGTTCGTGCTGGATGTCGATGATTCCGCCGCAGGCCAGATGCGGGTCGTACGGCATGAATTCGACGCTGGCCCCGGTCTGCGCGAAGCGCTCGGTGAGGTAATCGCGTGCCTCCGCGTCATAGTTGTCGCGGCTGTCGTTGAGGATCACCATGCTGCGCGACACCAGGTCGTGGTGCCCCATCGAGCGCAGCAGGTCGATGGAGCGGGTGACCGGCAGCGAGGTGTCGGCGGTCAGGCCGGACACCAGCACCAGGGTGTCGCAGGCGTCGAACACCGCCTTCATCACCGGATGTTCGAGGTCGTCGGAGGTGTCGACCACGATGACGGTGTGGGTGCGCCGCAGCCGGGACAGCACGCCGGTGAACATCGCCGGGACCAGCGGACGAGGCTGGTCGGACGCCCGGTTTCCGGCGAGCACATCCAACCCGATACTGTTCTGCCCCAGATGTTCCCGGATGTCGGCGTAACCCTGCACGTCGGTGTCGTTGAGGACCGCGGTGTAGTCACCGGGTGGTGTTTCGTCGATGCGTCCGGCCAACGTCCCGAAACCCGGCGCGGCGTCCACCGCGACGACGTTCTCGGGCCGGCATTCGCGAAACACGGCACCGATGCATGCGGTCATGGTGGTCTTGCCGACACCGCCTTTGCCCGAGGCCACCGCGATCACGAACTGTTTGCGGATGTGCCGCCGGATCCGGCCCTGCAGCTCGCGGTAGTGACGTTCGGCCGGGGATTCACCGAGATTCAACCCGTGGAACGAGGTTTGGTAGAGCAGCCGTCGCCATCCGGCGCCGGGTGGAATCTTGCGTGGGGCAACAAGATCCGAAATGCGCAGGGTATCCGAGACCGAGTGGTGATGCGGACCGGTCTGGGTTCCGTTGCTGGTCTTGAGACTCATCGTGCACCGATCCTTTGCTCACACAACTTTGCGGTGGGAATGCCATTGGTGGTCGGCGGGCAGACGTCGAAGCAGGTGGGTGACGGCGCGGGTGAGGTGACCCGGTGTTCCCGGAGCGATGATCATCCACGTCTTGCCGTTCGCTGGAATATGTTCTGCGACAAGTCGACCCGCTGGCGTGTCGATGATGCACACCATGGTGTGCTCCACCTGGGTCCGGGTGGGCCGTCCGGTTTCCAGGCCGGACTGGATCGCCACGATCGCTGCCTGCGCCGAACGTCGGGAATCGGCGGCCATCGTCAGGATCTGCAACTGATCGGGATCGAGCCGCTGGGAAATCAGATACCCGCGCAGCGATTGCAGATCTGCGGCGTTCGCGGTCAGCGCCGCGGCGTCCAGTGTGACCGGGCGTAGTGGCGCCGGTGCCAGCCGACCGCACAACCGCCGGATCTGGTCGGCGATGACGGTGTTGGCCGCGTCCTCGGAGCCGGCGGTTCCAGCGCTGCTGATGCGAACCAGGTCCTCGGACCGCTCGGCGACGACCCACCAGCGTGCGTACCGGGCCAGCAGTGCTCGCGCCGGCGGGTCGTCACCGGGGCCACGCAGCTCGATCGCCAGGGCGATGTCGCGGCAGGCGAGCACGGTCAACCACTCCACCACAGTGGCGTCCACCGTCCCGGCGTCGTCGATCACGCCCGCCGACCGCAGCTCGGCGCACACCGGATGTGCCAGTGCTGAGTCGATCGACTCGACGCTGGGCAAAATGGGACGCAGCGCCAGCTCGGGGGCCAGCGCCTCGATTCCGGTGAGCACCTGAAGCGCCCACAGGCCGTCGACGGTGGTCGTTAACACGTTGTCCCGGAACGTGATTACCAACTCACGCGGGAGCCGGGCTCAGCGGATCAGCCGAAAATCCCGTTGAAGCTCTGCGCGCTCATCAGGTCGGTGGCCTGGGCGGTATCTACGGCGTAATCCAGCGCCTTACCGTGCATGCCGACGGCACTGCCGAGCTCGGCCAGCCCCTTCAGCATCAGCGTCGCCCCGTCACGCAGTGCATCAGCGCCGTCACCGGTGAACGCTTCCAGCCGCTGGATCAGGCTGACGATCTGGTCGTGATGGTCGAGCAGTTGAGCTGAGCCCCCCGCGAACCCAGCGGACACGGTGCCTATGTGACCGTAGTTGTAGGTGATATCGGAAGCACCCATGATGGTGGCTCCTAACTTCTGGGGGGTTAAACCGAATAGCCGACGCTGCCGAGCACACCGTCGAACGAGTGGCTTGCATCGACAACTTGTTGATCCCAGGAACTCAGCGTCACACCCATGGCATGCGCCATCTGCTGACCTCCGGCAATGACGTCGCGTAGTCCGCGGTTGATCCGTTCGGCGGTCAGCTGCGACTTGACGGCAGCGTCGCCGGAGAAGGACTGCGCTGCCAGCACATCCTCGTGGCTGTTCAGCGCGTTCATGGCCACCGCATACGACTCGGTCATGATGTTGGACAGGGTCTGCTGAGCCTCTGCCAGCAGATCCGGTGGTACTCGTGGCGCCATCAGACTCTCCTTCGAACTCCAACGCCCGGCGCCGGGCGTGGGTCTGAGTCTAGACGCGTATCAGCAACTGTCACTTCAGGTTTGCACAGCCCGACGGTGGACATTTACCCCACCCGTCACGGGGGTTAACTCCCGCCCGCCGAGCGTTCGACCCATCTTCGCGAGCAGACACAGAATCGCACGATTCGGGCCGAATTTGTGCGATTCTGTGTCTGCTCGCGGGGGGGTCAGGCGGTGCCGAGCAGGTCGAGCATGGCGTGCGCGGCCACCTTGGTGCCGAAGCCGATCGCGGCGAGATCCACCACGTAGTCCGGGCTGTGCGGCGAGTAGGGGAACAGCTTGCCGGCGGCGGCAGCCTCGGCGTAGACGCCCGGGTCGGCGACACCGACCAACAGGTATGCCAGCGGCACATCGCCGTGCGGTCCTTTGAGCAGGTGGCAGTCTTCCGAGCCGGCCAGTGCCGGCAGTTCGGTCACCACGTTGCCGGCGCCGATCACCGCGCCCAACGTCGAGGCCACCCGATCGGTCAGCGCGGTGTCGTTGACCAGCGGCGTGGAACCGCCGTGCATGGTGATCACCGGCATCCGGTCATCGGGCATGCCGTAGCCGCGGGCGATGCCTTCGCTGATGGCCTTGATGCCGGTGATCAGCTGTTCGCGGACATAGGGCTGGAACCAGCGCAGGTTCACTTTCAGCAAGGCCTGATCGGGAATGACGTTGTGACTGGACCCGGCCTGGATCGCACCGACGGTCAGCACCGCCGTCTCGTTCGGGGCGATGGTGCGGCTGACGATGCTCTGGAACTCAACGACCGCCAGCGCGGCCATCAGAACCGGGTCCTTGGCCAGCTGCGGCATCGAGCCGTGGCCGCCGACGCCGCGAAAGACGATGTCGAGCTGGTCGGTTCCGGCCATCCGCTCGCCGCCCGCGGCGGCCAGCATGCCCACCGGGACGGGTGCGGTGTGCATGCCGAGGAAGTAATCGGGTTTGGGGATGTAGTCGTACAACCCGTCATCGACCATCGCCTGCGCACCGCCGATGAGCTCCTCTGCGGGCTGGCCGACCAGCACCGCGGTACCCGACCAGGTGTCGGTCGCCTGCGCCAGCACCTTGGCCATCCCCAGCATCCAGGTGGTGTGCGCGTCGTGGCCGCACACGTGGGCCGTCGGCGTCTCGGTGCCGTCCGCGCGTTTGACGCGTTTGGTGCTGGCGTAGTCCAGTCCGGTGGCTTCCTCCACCGGAAGTGCATCCATGTCGGCGCGGTACATGACCGTCGGCCCGGCGCCGTTTTCCAGGATCGCCGCCACACCGGTGCCGCCGATCCCGGTGGTGACGGTGAAACCCAGGTCGGTCAGCGCCTGCGCGACGATGCGTGCCGTGCGGACTTCGGCGAAGCCGAGCTCGGGATTGCGGTGGATGTCTTTGAAGACCTCGATCAGTCGAGGAGTGTCGGTGTCGACGAGCGCGTCGACACGATCCTGATGCTCACCCACAGCGAAACTCCTTACCGTCCTCGGCGAATCGGGAGCACATCACAGCTCGCCCGCGATCAGTCGCTGCCCTTGCTCGAAGAGCCGCAGCGTGGCCTCGTGCAACTGGTCACCGATCTCCTTCGGCGCCTTGCCCGCGCAGGCCCGTGCGCGGGTGCCCTCCAAGACGATGCCGAGCTTGAAACACGCCAGCACGGTGTACCAGGTGATCGAGCCCAGGTCGCGGATGGTGTTGGCGGCGTACTGGGCGATCAGTTCGTCGGGGCCGGCCACGCCGTCGCTGGACAGGAACCCGTGATCCAGCACGCTGGACCCGTCGCGCTGCCGCCAGGTGGCCAGCAGCCAGCCCAGATCCAGCAACGGGTCGCCGATCGTGCACATCTCCCAGTCGACGATCGCCACCACCTCGGGGCCGCTGCGGGAGAACATCACGTTGGCGGCGTGATAGTCGCCGTGCATGATGCCCGGCGTCCACGATCCCGGCCGGTGCTCATCCAGCCAGGCGGCGACGTCGGCCAGCCCGGGAATATCGGGGCCGGGGTAGTTCTGCAGCGAGGAGTAGGACTCCAGCTCGGAGAGCCAGCGTGGCACCTGGCGCTCCAGGAAACCGTCCGGTTTACCGAAATCCGCCAGGCCGACCGCGACGTGGTCGACGGCCCCCACCCTGGCCAGCGCATCGGCCATCGACAACCCCATCCGGTGCCGCACCGCCGGATCGCCGGCGTGCAGTTCCGGCAGTCCCTCACCGGCGTTGAAGCCGTCGATCGGCTCCATCAGATAGAACACCGCGTCGCCGAGGACCGCCGGATCCTCGCAGCTGGCGATCAGCCCCGGATGCGGCACATCGGTTCCGGCCAACGCCGCCAGCACCTGCGTTTCGCGCAGGATCACCGCATTGGACCGGGGCCGCAGATGCAGCGGCCCGCGCCGCAGCACATAGGAGCGTCCGGCCCGGCTGAAACGCAGCATCACGTTCTGGGTGCCGCCGGACAGTTCGGTGACGTCCTCGAGCGGGCCCGCACCGAGGCCGCGCGCCGACATCCATTCCGCGATCGCTTTCGGGTCCACGCCCCAGAACCTACCGTGGACGTCATGACGCATGAGGTGATGCAGCGCTGGGTCGACCTGGTCGAGTCCGGACGCATGGACGAAGTGACCGATCTGCTGGCCGACGACGCCGTCTTCTACTCCCCGGCGGTGTTCACCCCGCAACACGGACGCGACACCGTGGTCGCCTATCTGACTGCTGCCGGAAAAGTATTCTCCGACACCGGATTCCACTACGTCGAGCAGTGGTACAACGACCGGTCCGCGATTCTGGAGTTTGCCGCGACCATCGACGGGATCTACGTCAACGGTATCGACATGGTGCACTGGGACGACGACGGCAAGATCACCGCGGTCAAGGTGATGCTGCGACCGCTGAAAGCGCTGCAGACCATCGTCCCGATGATGGGTGCGCTGCTGCAGCAGCGGTAAGCGTGGTGCGCCTGCTGCTGATCGCCGATACCCATGTGCCCAAACGCGCCCGCGATCTGCCGGCGCAGCTGTGGGATGAGGTGGCCGACGCGGACGTGGTCATTCACGCCGGGGACTGGGTGGACGTCGCCTTGGTCGATGAGCTGCAGACCCGGGCGGCCCGGCTGATCGCGTGCTGGGGCAACAACGACGGGCCGCAGATCCGGGCGCGCCTCCCCGAGCAGGCGGACGCCACGCTCGGCGGGCTGCGATTCACCGTGGTGCACGAGACCGGGGCTGCGGCCGGACGTGAGGCGCGCATGTCGGCGCGTTACCCGGATACCGACGTGCTGGTCTTCGGGCACAGCCACATTCCATGGGACACCACGTCGACGACCGGGTTGCGGCTGCTCAACCCGGGCTCACCGACCGACCGTCGGCGCCAACCGCACTGCTCATACCTGACGGCGACGGTGGCCGACCAGACGCTGTCCGATGTCGTCTTGCACTGGTTGGACTGACCGGGCGTCGTTTCGCAGCCCTCCGATACGGGTAGGCCTTGCTCTGACCGGGCCCGTTGGGAGGTGAACGGTGTGGACGAGCGTCATGGATCGGCAGACGAGCCGGATGAGCCGGGCGTGCCTGCCGAACCACCGGAACCCGCCACACCGGCAGCGCCACCGGAGCGCCTGGTCCCGACCGAAACCCCCGAACGGCTCACCCCCGAGGAACTCCCGGAGCGGCTCACTCCCGCAGAACCGTCCGAGCGAGAGTAACGCCGCGCACAGCGATCGGATTGGAGAGTCCCATGCGTGCTGAAGAAGGCGACGAATCCATCAACGACTACGCGCACGAGGCGCAGCAGGCCAAGAGCAACGTGGCCCCGGAGGCCGCGTGGTGGCGAAAGTTGTGGCGGTCGCTGGCGTTCTGGCGGAGCTGACGGCGGTTCACAGCGGACGCATAGGATCGGCACAGCGGCGGCAAATTCCGGCATCGATACTGGTAGTCATGGTCGAGCCGCACCCAGTTGAGCGTCCGGTGATGCGCCGCGCCGACGGCAACCCGATCAGCGTGCTGGTGGTCGACGACGAGAACGTCCTGGCCGAGATGGTGTCGATG
The DNA here is from genome assembly GCF_059812545.1 of Mycobacterium sp. NGS50. NCBI lineage: Bacteria > Bacillati > Actinomycetota > Actinomycetes > Mycobacteriales > Mycobacteriaceae > Mycobacterium > Mycobacterium sp. NGS50. The sequence goes on along the minus strand of NZ_JCALCW010000022.1, from coordinate 67,972 downwards.
GCGTTGCGTTATGAGGGCTGGAACCCGACGACCGCCGGCGACGGCGCCTCGGCGATCGCCGCCGCCCGCGCCGAGCGACCCGACGTGGTGGTCCTGGATGTGATGCTGCCCGATATGAGTGGGCTGGAGGTGCTGCGCAAACTGCGTAGCCAGATCCCGCACCTGCCGGTGTTGTTCCTCACCGCCAGGGACGCGATCGAAGACCGCATCGCCGGCCTGACCGCCGGGGGCGATGACTACGTCACCAAGCCGTTCAGTCTCGAAGAGGTGGTGCTGCGGCTGCGGGCGCTGGTGCGCCGCACGGGGGTGACGACCGCCGACAGCGGCGCGCAGGTGGTGGTGGGGGACCTGATTCTGGATGAGGACAGTCACGAGGTGTCTCGGGCCGGCGAGCTGATTTCGTTGACCTCCACCGAATTCGAGCTGCTGCGCTACCTGATGCACAACGCCAAGCGGGTGCTCAGCAAGGCGCAGATCCTGGACCGGGTATGGAGTTATGACTTCGGCGGACGGTCCAACATCGTCGAGCTGTACATCTCGTACCTACGCAAGAAGATCGACAGCGGCCGGGAACCGATGATCCACACGCTGCGCGGCGCCGGCTATGTCCTCAAACCCGCCCGGTAAGCCGCGGCGGGCGTTGTCGCTGCGGGCCCGGCTGTTGATCGGCCAGGTCGTGGTGCTGGTGATCGCCTGCGTCGGGATCGCCGTGGTGACCGAACTGGCGCTGCACCAGTATCTGATCGGACAGCTCGACCAGGAACTGCACAAGGCCGCCCACCGCTCTGCCGACGTGTACGGTCCGCCCCCGCCCGGCTGGCGTCACCGCCACCCGCACCCCCGGCCCGGCCCGGGGCCGGACTTTCTCGACATTCCCGGTCAGCGGGCCGGGATGGTCGCCGCAGTGGTCCGAAACGGCGCGACGGCGAACAGCGGCTATCTGACCGGTGAGGGGGCGCGTGCGGCGCTGACCCCGCCGGCCGCGGCGGAGCTGGCCGCATGCGCGCAGGACCAGAGCCCGGTGACCGTCGATCTCGCTGGCCTGGGCCGATACCGGGTGGTGGCCACCCATCCGCGGCGCCTGGCGGCCGCGGGTGATGTCCTGGTCACCGGACTGCCGATGGCCGACGTCGACGACACCATGGTCCGGGTCCTGATGATCTTCGGACTGGTCACCCTGGTCGCGGTGGCCGCCGCCACCACCGCCGGCATTGTGATCATCCGCCGGGCGCTGGAACCGCTGCGACGGGTGGCGCAGACGGCCGGTGAAGTGGTCGACCTGCCGTTGGATCGCGGGGAGGTGGCCCTGCCTGTGCGGGTCGCGGAACCCGACGCCAATCCGGCGACCGAGGTCGGCCAGCTCGGGTCGGCGCTGAACCGGATGCTGGACCACATCGCCGCCGCGTTGTCGGCGCGCCAGGCCAGCGAAACCCGGGTGCGGCAGTTCGTCGCCGACGCCAGCCATGAACTGCGCACCCCGCTGGCGGCCATCCGTGGCTACGCCGAGCTGGCGCAACGCCTCCCCAAGGATGGCGAGAACGCAGCGGCGGTCCGTCACGCGCTGAGCCGGGTGGAGTCCGAAACCGACCGGATGACCCACCTGGTGGAGGACCTGTTATTGCTGGCGCGTCTGGACTCGGGTCGCCCGCTCGAGCGTGAACCGGTGGAGCTGTCGGCGCTGGCGGTCGACGCCGTCAGCGACGCCCACGTCGCCGGGCCGGACCACCACTGGAAGCTGGATCTGCCCGCCGAACCCGTCGTCGTCACCGGGGATGCCGCGCGGCTGCACCAGGTGCTGGCCAATCTGCTGGCCAACGCCCGGGTACACACCCCGCCGGGCACCGAGGTCACCACCCAGCTGGTGACCGAAGGGACGCACCTGGTGCTCACGGTGACCGACAATGGGCCCGGAATCGCCGAGCCGCTGCAGTCAGAGGTGTTCGAACGCTTCGCCCGCGGTGACTCCTCGCGATCCCGCAGGGATGGGAGTACCGGGCTGGGCCTGGCCATCGTGTCGGCGGTGATCAAGGCCCATCAGGGCACCATCACCGTGCACAGCACACCGGGCCACACCGAATTCGCGGTGCGGCTGCCCTGGCAGGCCACGACAGCCGCACCGCGCTGACCGGTGCTTCCTACTTGCAGGTCACATCAATTTCGAACGGCTTGGTCAACGGCTGCATGGGGTTCTGCATGTCGACCCCGGTCGCGTGCCCGCTGATCTTGTAGCTGTTGCCGTCTTTGGTTGCGGTGGCATCACCCTGGCCGGAGGCCTCGGCGTACCCGAGCGAGACACCATTGACGTTGCCCAGCGCGACCGACTTCACAGCCGGCGGGTTGGCGTCGGTGAGGACGGCGCCGATTCCGGCCTCCGGCCCGCCGATGGCGATGTTGACGTTGCCGCCCATCGTCGTGCATGCCACGGTGCCGCCGATGTTCTGGTCCTTGCCATCAATGGTGACCTTCGCGTTCGCTGCGTCCGAAACGCTTGCCGAACCGCCAGGTACCGATACCGACGTCGCGGGAGCGCTCGACTCCTTCTTGTCCTTGTCGCCCGAACAACCAGACAACCCCGCGGCCAGGACCGCCGCGCCGGCCATCGCGATCACCAATCTGCGCATCACCTTCTCCTTATTGCCATGTGATCCGGTCGATGTTCGACCGTTTCGGCAGTATGCGTCTCCGCGGGCGATAAGGAACGCGAAACGGCCTAATCTTCACATGCCGGACGGTCCGGGTTCGACATCGTCGGCGACGGTGGCATTGTCGTAGTGGTGGACCACAACCCTGTCAGCCCCGTCATCGCGGCGGCTCACCGCGAGCAGCTGAACACCCTGCCGTTCGGCGACAACAGAGACTTCGACGATGCCGACCGGGGGTTCATCACAGCCCTGACACCGTGCGTGGTGACCGCCGCGGACGGCCGGGTGGTGTGGGACAACGACAGCTATGACTTCCTGACCGGTGACGCGCCGACGTCAGTGCACCCCAGCCTGTGGCGCCAGTCGAAGCTGGCGGCCAAACAAGGCCTCTACGAGGTGGTGGAAGGCATCTACCAGGTTCGCGGCCTGGACATCTCCAACATCACCTTCGTCGAGGGCGACACCGGTGTCATTGTGATCGACCCGCTGATCTCCACCGAGGTCGCCGCGGCGGCGCTGACGTTGTACCGCAGTCACCGCGGCGGTGACCGGCCCGTCGTGGCGGTCATCTATACCCACAGCCACGCCGATCATTTCGGCGGTGTCCTGGGCGTCATTTCGCAGGCCGACGTCGACGCGGGCCGGGTCGTTGTGCTGGCACCCGAGGGTTTCGTCGAACACGCCGTGCAGGAGAACGTCTACGCCGGGACCGCGATGACCCGGCGGGCCACCTACATGTACGGCACCCTGCTGGCGCGCGGCCCGCACGGACAGGTCGGTTGCGGTCTGGGGCAGAACACCTCCACCGGGGAGGTCGCGCTGATCGCGCCGACGCTGACGATCCGGCAGACCGGCGAATCCCACACCATCGACGGCGTCGAGATCGAGTTCCAGATGGCGCCGGGAACCGAAGCCCCCGCCGAGATGCACTTCTACTTCCCGCGCTACCGCGCACTGTGCATGGCCGAGAACGCCACCCACAACCTGCACAACCTGCTGACCCTGCGGGGGGCGCTGGTGCGCGACCCGCACGGCTGGTCGGGGTATCTGACCGAGGCGATCGACACGTTCACGGATCGCGCCGATGTGGTCTTCGCGTCGCATCACTGGCCGACCTGGGGTCGCGACCGCATCGTGGAATTCCTGTCGCTGCAGCGGGATCTGTACGCCTATCTGCATGACCAGACGCTGCGGCTGCTCAACCAGGGATACACCGGGGTGGAGATCGCGGAGCAGTTCGAGCTGCCGCCGGCGTTGCAGAACGCCTGGCACGCCCACGGCTACTACGGGTCGGTCAGCCACAACGTGAAAGCCGTCTACCAGCGCTACATGGGCTGGTTCGACGGCAATCCGGCCCGGCTGTGGCCGCACCCGCCGGAAGAGCTCGGGCCGCGCTACGTGGCGGCGATGGGTGGAATAGACCGCGTCGTGGAACTGGCTCGCTCGGCGTTCGATGACGGCGATTTTCGATGGGCTGCCACACTACTCGACCACGCGGTGTTCACCGACGATGCGCACGAGGCGGCCCGGGCGCTGTACGCCGACACGTGCGAGCAGCTGGGCTACGGCGCTGAGAACGCCACCTGGCGCAACTTCTTTCTGTCCGGTGCGACCGAATTGCGGGTCGGCAACTTCGGCACCGCCAACAAGGTGACGTCGCCGACCATGCTGGCCCAGCTTTCGCCCGAGCAGGTCTTCGACATGTTGGCGATCAGCGTGAACGGTCCGCGCGCCTGGGATCTGGAGGTCGCGCTGGACTTCTCGTTCACCGACTCGGCCGCCAACTATCGGGTGACGCTGCGCAACGGTGTGCTGGTGCATCGCCGGACGCTCGCCGACCCCACGTCGGCGGATGCGACGGTGCGCCTGGCCACCACGATGCGACTGTTGGCCGCGGCGGCCGGCGATTTCAGCTCATCTGGTCTGGAGGTCGACGGTGACCGCTCGGCGGTGCAAGCGCTGCTGGGTGTGCTGGACCGGCCGGATCCGGCCTTCAACATCGTCACGCCGTGAGCTAATAACCGCGAGCAGACGCTAATGTGCCCCTTTTGACCCCATTACGAGCACATTTGCGTCTGCTCGGCCTGATTAGTCGACGTCGATGATGACTTTGCCGACCGCCTTGCGGTCGGCGACGTAGCGCAACGCCGCCGCGGTGTCGGCCAGCGCGAAGCGGGCGCCGATATACGGGCTGACCCGGCCCTCGGCGAACAGCTGGTGCAGTTCGACCAGGTCGCGGTCATTCTCCGCCGGGTAATCGGTGGCGAATGTGCGAATCTCCATGCCCTGCACCGTGATGCCCTTCAACATCACCAGGTTCAGCGGGATCGACGGGATGGATCCGGCGGCGTAACCGAGGGTGACGAACCGCCCGCCGCGGGCCAGGCTGCGCAGCGCCGGCTCGGCGTAGGGGCCGCCGACCGGATCCAGCACTGCTTGGGCGCCGTCGCCGGTGATGTCGCGAATCCGCTGTTTGAGATCTTCGCGGTCGTAGTCGACGGTGGCGGCAGCACCGCGCTGTCGGCACACCTCGAGTTTCTCCGGGCTGGACGCCGCGGCCAGAACCTTGGCCCCCATCGTCACCGCCAGATCCACCGCCGCCAGACCCACACCGCCGGCGGCGCCGAGCACCACCACCCAATCCCGAGGCGCCACTTGGGCAACCGAACGAAGCGCGTGATAGGCGGTGCGGTAGGTGACGCCGAATCCGGCGGCGGCCGCGTAGTCGATGCCGTCGGGAATCGCGGTCGCCGACGAGGCGGGCACCAGTGCCTGTTCGGCGAACGCGCCCACGAACGAGGTGCCGACCACCCGGTCACCGGGTGCGAACGAAACGCCGTCGCCGACCGCGATCACGTCCCCGGCCAATTCGCTGCCCGGGGTGAAGGGCGGCGGGATCTTCAGTTGATATTTTCCGTCGATCAGCAGCACATCGGGGAAGTTGACCGCGGCGGCGCGCACCCGCACCACCATCGTGTCCGGGCCGGGGGTCGGGTCTGGAACCTCCTCGACCACCAGGTCTTCCGGCGGGCCGTACCGCCGGCACATCACCGCGCGCATCAGACGCCCAGTCCGCGTAGGCAAAACGCCACCAGGTGTTCGACGTCGGCCCGTTTGGGGCGCTGGCCGGAGTTGAGGTAGCCACGCATGGTCGACAGGGTACAGCTGAAGACCAGGTCCACATCCCGGCGCGGGTCGCTGCCGCCGAGCGCCGTGACCGGTTCGATGAGCAGGTCACGCAACGGCAGCAGGATATCGTCGTTGGACAGGCGCCGGTCGGCGCTGACCGCCAATTGGCTGCTGGCCGCGCGGCTCAGGCTCAACAGGTGCGGATCGGAGACCTGGGCCAGCGCACCGCGAATCCATCGCGCCACCTTCCCCTCCGGGGTGGACTCTTTGGCCAGCTGATGCTCCAGGTAGGACACGACGATCGTCACCCCGCGCTCCATCACCGCCAGGATCACGTCGTCCTTGCCGGCGAAGTAGCGGTAGAACGCCTTGTTCGACGATCCCGCCTGCGCGACGATGTCGGACACTCGGGGCGGATCCGGCGCCGTGCGCTCCATCACCGTCACCGCCGCCGCCAGAATGCGTTCGACTTCGGCGGTGGCCTCCCGCTGCCGGTCATCGAGGGCGCGGTGCACCGCCGCGGTCACGCGGGTGCTCGTCACGGCACCGCCGGGATACGGTCGACCAGCCCGCCGTACTTCGCCTGGGCGGCCTCGATGCGGTTGTCCAGAAACTCACTGGGCCATTCCGGATCCTCGGCCTCGTAGCCTTTGAGCAGCTGCCGTGCCAGATTGACCTTGTGTGCTTCGGTGGGGCCGTCGGCCAGCCCGAGCGCCACCCCGCCCAGCAACACGCCGACCAGCGGCAGCTGCTCGGTCAGGCCCATGGCGCCGTGCACCTGGATCGCACGCAGCCCGATCGACTTGAGCACCTGCGACGCCAGGATCTTGCACACCCCGATCTCGGCGCGCGCCGCCTTCTCGTCGCCGTTGTCGATCAGCCAGGCCGCGTGCAGCACGGTCAGCCGAAACGGAACAAGCTCGGCGTAGGAATCGGCAATGAACGCCTGCACCAGCTGCTTGTCGGCCAGCGAACCTCCTTGGGTGAAACGGCTTTTCGCGCGCCTTGCCATCATGTCGATGGCCCGCTGCGCGACCCCGATCGACCGCATGGCGTGATGCAGCCTGCCGCCGGCCAGCCGGTTCTGCAGGATCAGGAAGCCCTGTCCAGGTTCGCCGAGAATGGCCTCGGCGGGAACCCGGACGTCGTCGTAACGCACCAGCGAATGCCCGGCCTCGTGGTGATTCGACCCGACCAGGTGGTGGGTGGCTTCGATCACCAAACCGGGTGTGTCGGCAGGGATGAGGAAGGTCGAGGCGCCCCGGTGCACCGGCACATCGGGGTCGGTGATCGCCACCACGATGAAGAACGACGCCACCGAGGCGTTGGAGGAGAAGTACTTTCGCCCGGTGATCACCCACTCCTCACCATCGCGGACCGCACGTGTGGTGAACACCCGAGGGTCCGCACCGCCCTGCGGCTCGGTCATCGAGAAGCAGGAGAAGATCTCCCCGGACAGCAATCCGGCCAGATAGCGTTCCTTCTGCGCGGGGGTGCCGAAGCGGGCCAGGATCTCGGCGTTTCCGGTGTCGGGAGCCTGGGTGCCGAACACGATCGGCGCCCAACTGCTGCGGCCCAGGATTTCGTTGATCAGCGTCAGCTTGACCGCCCCGAAACCCTGCCCGCCCAGGTCGGGACCCAGGTGCGGCGCCCACAGACCCTGCTCACGCACCCGGTTCTTGAGCGGGTCGACGATCCGGCGGCGCTGGGAGTCCAGCGGCAGGTACTCGCAGCCGGGGAACAGCACTTCGAGCGGTTCGACCTCGTCGCGAACGAACTCCGTGATCCAGTCCAGCTTGGCCTGAAACTCCGGCTCGGTGGAGAAATCCCATGCCATGTTCTGTTCCTTTCAGGATCCTTGGCGGCAACCGGCCGCTAGCGAATGCCGCCGTCGGCCCGCACGATCGAACCGGTGGTGAAACTGGATGCATCGGACATCAAAAACAATGCGGCGCCCACGATCTCGGTTGGGTTTCCGGCGCGCTGCAAGGCGTGGTCGCCGAACGGGTTGGCGGTATCCCCGAAATCCCACGCCTTGGAGATGTCGGTCAGAAACGGCCCGGGCATCAACGTGTTGACCCGCACCGCCGGGCCGAACGCCTGCGCCAGCGCCTCGGTCATGGTGTTGAGGCCGGCCTTGGATGCGGCATACGGGATGAACGAGGGATGCGGACGCACGGAGCCGTGGGTGCTGACGTTGATGATCACCCCGCGACCGGCCGTCACCATCCGCTCACCGACCAACGCCGACAGCCGAAACGGGCCCTTGAGGTTGAGGTTGACCACGGCGTCGAACATCTTCTCGGTCACGTCGGTCTGCTGTGCGTATACCGGCGACATCCCGGCGTTGTTGACCAGCACGTCGACCTTGCCGAACCGTTGATAGACTGCCTCGACCAGCCCGTCGAGCTGATCCCAGCGCCCGACGTGCACCGCGTACGGCATTGCGGCACGCCCGGTTTCCGCCGCGATCTCTGCGGCCGTCGCCTCGCACGCCTGAAGTTTGCGGCTGGCGATCACCACGTCGGCGCCGCACCGGGCGGCGGCAAACGCCATCTCCCGGCCGAGCCCCCGGCTGCCGCCGGTGACCAGCACCACCTGGTCGGTCAGGTCGAACAACCGGTCGGCAAATCCCATGGCTCAGCTCGTTCCAGTCAGTGCCCGGGCCATCTCGGCTGCCCGGGCGATCAGCTCCGGGATCATCGGGCCCATCGCCTGCGCGATCTTCGGATCGACCTTATCGGTGGTCACCGACGCCGCGTAGGTTTTCTCCAGCACGATGCCCAGTTTCCAGTTCGCCAACACCAGGTAGTAGTCGATGTTCTCCGTCGACAACCCGCTGACCTTCTCATAGTGCGCCAGCAGCTCACTGCGGGTCGGCATACCCGACAGATCCGCGTAAAACCCTTCAGTACGTGGGTTTTCGCCGTCATAACCCAGCAGCGCCCAGCCGACGTCGAGCAGCGGGTCCCCGATCGTCGTCATCTCCCAGTCCACGATCGCGGCCAGCTTCGCCGGTGCGCCGTGGGCGTACATCACATTGGCGAACTGGTAGTCGCCGTGCATGATGCCGGGCACGTAATGCCGGGGGCGGTTGCGGCGCAGCCAGTCCGCGGCCTCGTCCAGGCCGGGCAACTCGCGCACCCGGTAGCTGTCGAGGAAGGCCAGCCAGCGGTCGACCTGCCGTTCGTGGAAGCCGTCGGGCCGACCGAACCCCTGCAATCCCTGTGCGCGCCAGTCCACTCGGCCGAGCCGGGCGGCGCCGTCGATCAATTCGAACGCCAGTCCGCGCCGAGCCGACGGGTCGGTGTCGAACGGCGGGGGCCAGGCGTTGCCGGTGGAGTTCCAGCCGTCCACCTCGGCCATCACATAGAACGGAAGGCCCAGCACGTCGCCGGCGTCGTCGGCGGCGATCAACGCGGCGTGGGGGACGTCGGTGCCGGACAGGGCGCGGACCAACCGGATCTCGCGGCGCAACCCGTCGAGGCGGGCGGCGTCGGCGCGGACGCCGGGCATCCGCAGCACCATCGATTGTCCGCCGCGCCGGATCCGGTACAGCGTGTTCTGGGACCCGCCCGACAGCGCCTCGAGCACGGGCACCTCGCCGTCGCCGGGGACTGCGTTTGCGTCGAGCCACCGTGCCAGCGCGACGATGTCGATCTCGGCCATGCTGCACACCTCGCTCTCTGTGCAGAGAATAGCATTCTCCGCCGGGGCGTGCCCACCGAAGGGGGATCCCGTGCGGGCCGAATATGGTGGCACGATGCAGTTGCTTCTGGTCCGTCACGCGCTGCCGTTGCGCAGCGAACACGGGGAGGGGTCCGACCCCGCCCTGTCCGACACCGGTTTCGAGCAGGCGCTGCGGCTGCCCGCCGCGTTGGCCCGCTTCCCCCTGGCCCGGTTGGTCAGCAGCCCGCAGCGGCGCGCGATCCAGACCGCCGAGCCCGTCGCCAAGAAGCTAGGCCTTCAGATCGACATCGACGAGCGGTTCGCCGAATACGACCGCAACATGCACGCCTATGTGCCGATCGAACAGATCCGCGCCGAGCAGCCCGAAGCGTGGGCACGGATGTCCGCGGGCCACTTGCCTCCCGGGGTGGACGAGGACGAATTCTGCGGGCGGGTCAGCGCCGCCGTCAGCGACGTGGTGGCCGCCGCCGATCCGGATGACACGGTGGCGGTGTTCAGCCACGGCGGCGTGATCAACGTGCTGCTGCATCAGATCCTGGGCACCCAGAGGCTGTTGTCGTTCCCAATCGACTACGTATCGGTGACCCGGCTGCTGTACTCGCGCACCGGGCAGGCCGTGGTGGTGGCCACCAACGGCACCGAGCACGTCTGGGACCTGCTGCCGCGCAACAACCGTGAAATTGGGTGACGCACGATGACGACTGCCGAGCTGCCCGGACTGGATCTGACGGCACTGGACGGGCACCTGCGCGCGATCGGCGTCGCACGCGCCGGGGACCTGCGTGCTGAACTGATCTCCGGCGGACGATCCAACCTGACGTTCCTGGTCGCCGACGATGCGTCGAGCTGGGTGCTGCGGCGCCCGCCGCTGGCCGGCCTCACACCGTCGGCGCACGACATGACCCGCGAATACACGGTGGTCGCCGCACTGGCCGACACCCCGGTCCCGGTGGCGCGACCGATCACGCTGTGCGACGACGATTCCGTGCTGGGCGCCCCGTTCCAGATGGTCGAGTATGTGGCCGGCCGGGTGGTGCGCAGCCAGGCAGAGCTGGAAGCGCTCGGTGGTGTCGACACCATCGAGGCCTGCGTGCAGGGCTTGATCCGGGTGTTGGCCGACCTGCACGCGGTGGATCCCGACGCCGTCGGGCTCAGTGACTTCGGGAAGCCCGCCGGCTACCTGGAACGCCAGGTGCGCCGGTGGGGATCGCAGTGGGACCTGGTCCGGCTGCCCGACGACCCGCGCGACACCGATGTGCGCCGGCTGCATGAATTGCTCACCGAGGCCGTCCCGCCACAGGGCAGGGTGTCGCTGGTGCACGGGGACTACCGGATCGACAACACCATCCTGGACGCGCACGACGCCGGCCGGGTGCGTGCCGTTGTCGACTGGGAGCTGTCGACGCTGGGCGATCCGCTGTCCGACGCCGCGCTGATGTGCGTCTACCGCGACCCGTCGCTGGACCTGATCATCGACGAACACGCCGCCTGGACCTCGCCGCTGCTGCCCGACGCCGACGAACTCGCGCAGCGCTATTCGGTGCTGTCCGGACAGCCGTTGGCGCACTGGGACTTCTATATGGCGCTCGGCTACTTCAAGGTGGCCATCATCGCCGCGGGCATCGCCTACCGGCTGCGTGTCGGCGGCGGCACCACCGGCACCACCGACAAGGTCGGCGACACGGTGGGGCCGTTGATCGCCCGCGGACTCAGCGAGCTTTCCCGCGGGCGGTGAGCTTCTTGGTCGCCCGGCGCAACTGCACGATGCGCGCCGTGCCGGCCAGCACCGTCAGCAACCCACCACCGACCGCCGCCAGCAGGATCAACACGCCCAGCGGCAGTTTCGGCGAGGTCCAGCTCAGGAAATCGACGCTGGTCGGTGTGGTGTTCTGCGCGACGAAGATCAGCAGCACGATCAGAATCAGGAACCCGGCGATCAGCGCCGACCACAGCGCCGCGGCGCGGGTGAACTTGGTCTCCGCCGCCGGCGCCGAGGTTGGCGTCGGTGTCGATGGCTCGGGCGATGACTCGTCAGACGAGACGTCGGGATCGCTGCTCATGGCGTCATCCTTACCCGATTCCGCTGAGAAATGCGCCAGATCGCCGCGAACGTCGTGGGCCGCGTCCGGCTGCGCTGGGCAGGAACAACTCCGTCGCTTACGGTAAACGGGTGAGTTCAGCCCCCTCTGATCCGGCACCGAGCACCTGGCCGGCAATATTGACCTGGCGCGCACACGATGTCCCGCGGATGGAATCGGTGCGGGTACAGCTATCCGGCAAGCGGATCAAAGCCACCGGCCGCATCGTGGCGGCGGCCACCGACAAGCACCCGGCTTTCAGCGCCTATTACGACCTGCAGACCGATGAAACCGGCGCCACCAAGCGGTTGGGGCTGACCGTCACGCTGGCCGAGCGGGAACACCAGTTCTCGATCGCCCGCGACGAGGAGAACATGTGGCTGGTCACCGACACCCGCGGGGAGTCTCGGGCCAGCTATGACGGGGCGCTGGACGTCGACGTGGTGTTCAGCCCGTTCTTCAATGCGCTGGCGATCCGGCGGACCGGCCTGCACGAACAGCCCCAGTCGGTGATCCTGCCGACGATCTATGTCACGCTGCCGGAGATGTCGGTGGACGCCGCCACGGTCAGCTACAGCAGCGTGGAGGACGGGCTCAAACTGCGCTCGCCGGTCGCCGACACCACCGTCACCATCGACGCCGACGGATTCATCGTGGACTATCCAGGATTGGCAGAGCGGATCTGATCACCCCGCCCGCCCGACCGGCGGCGGCCAGCTCCGCGCGCCAGTTGTCCGCGCCGACCGTGGTGGTGATGATGTCCGGCCGCGGGAAACACTCATAGCGGGTTCGCGCGGCGTGGCCGGCTTCGACGAGTTCGGCCACCGAGCCGCTTTCGGCAAGCGCGTCCCGGGCCTGGTTCAGCAGATCCAGGGTCCGGTCCAGCGCCGGGAGCAACTGGTCGGAGTTCGCCTCACACATGGCCCGCACCAGGTCCGGGGCGGTGCCGGCAACCCGGGTGCCGTCCCGGAACGAGCCGGCGGCCAGTGCGAAAGCCAGCGGTACGTCGGCGGCGGTGAGCGCCAGGGCTTCGGCCAGCAGGTGCGGCAGGTGCGAGATCGCGGCCGCGGCGGCGTCGTGTTCGTCTGAGCGGGCCGGGACCACCACGGAGCCGCAGTCCAATGCCAGCTGCAGCACCATCGACCACACCATCGGGTCGACGTGGTCGTCCACGCTGAGCACCCACGGTGCGCCGACGAACAGCCGGGCGTCGCCGGCGCTCCACCCGGACTGCGCGGTCCCGGCCATCGGGTGACCACCGACGAAACGCGCCTGCAGCCCGGCGGCGGTGACCTCGTCGAGAACGGCGCCCTTGACGCTGGTGACGTCGGTCAGCGCACAGTCGGGTGCCGCCGAGCGGATGTGGCCGAGCAGGATCGGCAGCGCGGGCGCCGGCACGGCCAGCACCAGCAGCGCTTCGCTGGCGGCGGCCCGGGCCAGGGTGTGATCCAGGTCGGTGGTGGCGTCGAAGCCCTCGGCGGTGGCCGCCTGCACGCCCGCCACCGACCGGTTGTAGCCGAACACCTCCCGACCGGCAGCCGCGGCCGCGCGCAGCACCGAGCCGCCGATCAACCCCAAACCGAGTACGCACACCGGTGTCTTTGCCACCTCTCCAGGTTGGCACACCATCGGTGATGTGCTGGTCAATGGCTGGTCAACTACGTAGCGGACGACTAGCCTTGGCGCCCATGGGTGCACAGCAAGCCTCGATGCAGGGCCGGTCGGCGGACACGCCGGACGGTTTCGGGGTGTCCGTTGTGAACGAGGACGGCAAGTGGCGCTGCCGGCCGATGCGGCCCGCCGCACTGAGCAGCCTGGCCGCCGCCGAGACCGAGCTGCGTGAACTGCGCAGTGCCGGTGCTGTTTTCGGGATGCTTGATGTCGACGAGGAGTTTTTCGTGATCGTTCGGCCGGCGCCGTCGGGCACCCGGCTGTTCCTGTCCGACGCGACCGCAGCCCTGGATTACGACATTGCCGACGAGGTGCTGGACAAGTTGGACGCCGACATCGACGCCGAGGACCTCGAGGACTCGGACCCCTTCGAAGAAGGCGATCTGGGTTTGCTGGCCGACATCGGGCTGCCCGAAGCGGTGCTCGGGGTGATCCTCGACCAGAGCGATTTGGACATCGACGAACAGCTGGCCCGGATCGCCCAGGAGATGGGCTTCGACGACGAGCTTTCCGCGGTGCTCGACCGTCTCGGTCGGTGAATACCGACGAAGACCTGATCCGCGACGCGTTGGCAGCGGCAGCGCAGGCCGATCCCCGCGATGTGCCGATCGGGGCGGTGATCGTGGCCGCCGATGGCACGGTGCTGGCCCGCGCCGCCAATGCCCGTGAAGCGTCGGGCGATCCCACCGCGCACGCCGAGATCATGGCGATCCGCGCGGCTGCGCAGGTACTCGGCGACGGCTGGCGGCTGACCGGCGCAACCCTGGCCGTCACCGTGGAACCCTGCACGATGTGTGCGGGCGCGCTGGTGATGGCGCGGATCGACCGGTTGGTGTTCGGGGCTTTCGAACCAAAGACCGGGGCGGTCGGCTCGCTGTGGGACGTGGTCCGCGACCGCCGTCTCACCCACCGGCCGCAGGTGCGCGGCGGTGTCCTGGCCGAGGAGTGCGCGGCGCCGCTGGAAAAGTTCTTCACCCACCAGCGATTGGGATGAGGCGCACCCGGTTAGGTACTCTGTCCCGCGGTGGCGTGTCCGAGCGGCCTAAGGAGCACGCCTCGAAAGCGTGTGAGGGGTAACCCCCCTCCGAGGGTTCAAATCCCTCCGCCACCGCCATAACGCCCAGCGTTTACGCAGGTAAACGCTGGGCTTCGGCATTTAGTGCAGCGTTGACGCCCCGCCGCGAAACTACGGCTCCGTTTGTCTGGGCATGGCACCCGGCTCCTCTGCGCACCTTCCGAGGGATGACGGCCACGCCCGGTTCTTACCCGCGGGGCGAAAAACACCGGTCTGTAAGAGCCGAAAACCTTGCCGAAACAAAACAACGAGGCTTACCTTAAGCGCACGTGAGATCGTGCGGCCCCTTGCCTAAGGAAGTACCAGCGATGGTTGATCGACGTATCAGGAAGTACCATCCGCACTCGCGCACAGCGATCCAGCGCTGTCGGCGTGCCGCCGGGTTGACCGGCGTTATCAGCGCGTTTTTGACGGTGGGGCTGGGGTCGCTGGCCTGGGCCCCCAAGGCCAGTGCCGATGAGTTCGACGTCGTCATGGACCAGGTCCTCAATGCGATCTTGGGTGCTTTCGACGATCAGGCTGTCGTTTCCGGGGCGGTACCGGAGCTGGGCTCGCTGGCGGCGGCCAGTCCGGTCGATACCTGGTTACACGGGCTCGAGCAGGATTGGATCAGCAGCGACTTCGGTCAGCAGGTAGACACCATGCTCAATTCCTGGTTCAACCAGGTCGATCCCACCACCGGGGCGTGCGGGTTGATCTGCAACGGCACTGATGGGGTCGGCGGCGGGTTGATCTTCGGTGACAATGGGGCCGCCGGCGTTGCGCAGCTGATGAGCCAGAACCTGCTGGTCAACCCCGGCTTCGAAACGGCCGACCCGTCCGGGTCGGGTTTCAGCGGGGTGACCATTCCGGGCTGGACGGAGACCGGTACTCCGACCGTGATCGCCTACGGCACCCCGTTCGGTTATCCGTCGCCGACTTCCTCTCCGTTCCCACCGCTCTTCAGCTTTCCGCAGGACGCGCCCGCCGGCGGCGGCGATAATTTCGCCGGCGGCGGCCCGGTGGCCACGTCCACCATCAGCCAAACCGTCGACCTCACCGGTGCAGCAGGAACGCCGTACACACTGAGCGCAGATCTCGGCGGCCAGGGCTTCAACGCGTCCTACGCCTCAGTGCAGGTCACCTTCTTCGACGCGAATGGGAACGTTCTGGGCACCGGCTCGCTCAACCCGGTCACGGTATGGGATCGCCTGGGTATCACCGGGTTTGAGGAACGCGACGTGTCCGGGACGGTCCCGGAGGGCACCACCTCCGCGCAGGTGACCACGACCTTCACCGACCAAAACGCGCTTCTCGGCAACTACAACGGTGCCTACGCCGACAACGAGTCATTCACCGTCGGCGATCCAAGCCTCACCGCGGCGCCGCTCACCCCACCGACGTCCGATGTCGGCCAACTGGATCATGTGTTCCTCATCTACATGGAGAACAAGGGCTTCGACGACATCGTCGGCAGCCCCAACGCGCCGTACATCAACAGCCTGATCAACAGCTACGGGTCTGCGGACGATTACTACGCGCTGAGCCACCCCAGCGACCCCAACTACATCCGGATCGTGGGCGGATCAGACTTCGGCATCGACTACAACCCCGACTCGGCCAACATCGACGCACCCAACCTCATGCAAGAAATGGACCAGGCCGGCATTTCGTGGGCCGGCTACGCGCAGAGCATGCCCAACCCCGGTGACATCGAGTCATCGGGTGACTACGACGTCAACGAATTACCCTTTGCCCAATTCAGCTACGTCCACGACAACACCCCCGCCTACCTGCAGGAACACCTGCTCCCGCTGACGCAGTTGCCCACCGATCTGCAGAACCCGAACACCTTCCCGCAATTCACCTGGATCGCCGCCGACGAGGACCACAACATGGAAGGCCCCGTCGATACTTTTGGTGGCGTTCTCCAGTTCATTGCCACCCAGTTCACGGACCATCAGTACAACGTCGCGGCCGGCGACCAGTTCGTCCAGCAACAGGTGGCCGCCATTGAACAGTCGGCAACGTGGAATGACCCGAACCAGAAGGACGCGATCATCATCACGTTCGACGAGGACAACAACAACCTGTCCCTGGGCCTTGGTAACGACGGCAACAACGTTCCGATGATCGTCATCCCGAACCAGGACGCCGTGACGGCCGGTGGGATGCAATCCGGCCAATTCACCACCGACGCCTACTACAACGAGTACGGGCTGATGAGGACTATTGAAGACGCCTTGGGTCTGGCCCCGCTCACGGCCAACGACATGTACGCCCAACCCATGAATGCATTCTGGAAATAACGCCGGCCGCATAGGTATTCGAGATCGGTCACCGCCGTGCCGCTGGCTACTCCTGCACGATGACCGGGTCGCCGACGTTGACGGTGTTGAAGTACCACTCCGCGTCGGCCGGGCTCAGGCTGATGCAGCCGTGGCTGGTGTTGTCCACCCCCAGGGAACGGACCGCCCACGGCGCCGAATGCACGTAGAGGCCGCGGCCGGTGATGCGGACGGCGTAGTCGACCGACAACCGGTACCCCTGCGGATCATCGATCGGGATGCCGACGCTGCTCGAATCCATGATCACCGAACGGTCCTTGGCCAACACCGAGTAGGTGCCGACCGGTGTCGGGAACTCGGGTTTGCCCATCGACGCCAACATCACGCCTTCCTCGCCGTGGTGCGGTCGGTGGTGCGGTGCCGGCAGGGGTGGCGCCCCGCCCGCCTCGACACCGTCGATGCTCACCACGAACGTGTGGTCGGAGATGTCGGCGACGCCCAGGACAGCGGGACCGGTTTTGAATCCTGTCGCCAGGCCGCCGACCGACAACGCCACCGTGCTGTGGGCCGGCCAGAACCGGTCGGGGGTCCAGTGCACGACATCGTCGGCGACCCAATCGAACCGGCCGGTCATCGGTGGCTGCGACTTGACCCTCAGGGCGCGTTCGGCGGCGGGCCGGTTGGCCACCGGTGCGTGAAACGTCACCACCACCGGGTGCGCGACGCCGACCACCTGGCCGCGCGAGGGCAGCACCGACGTGATGGGCGGATTGGCCGCCGCCGCGCTTGAACCCGCCTGCATGGTTGCCACTGTGGTGGCGATCCCGATCACCGCAAGCACAGACTGTATAGCCGCGCGCATCACCCAAACCGCCTTCGCGATCACCAATTATGTGGCGCCAATAATAGGATGGAATAACCCGTCGGCCCGCGCACGCCGCTGGGCGGTTCGGTCAAGTATTGGTCAAGTTTTGATTGCGGCGTCGTTGTCAAATTCACGGTGATTCCGCGGGAATTGCGTGATGCTCGCCGACTGGTCGGGGCGAATCGACCTTGTTGGTGTCGCCGGACGCGTCATGTGCTGGGCGCGGCGCTCGCAATGAGAGGACAGCCATCCGAAGTCTCAGTAAAATAACGGGTTTCATGCAGCGGGTACTGGGCGATGCCCGTTGTCGCTACCGTGGTCTCGGCGCGGTCGTGGGTTACCGGAATGATCCCGGGCACCGCCCGAAGGTCACTATTTGAGAAAGGTGTGGTCACGTTAACGCACGTTGGATATCAGTTTTGCAACCTGCGTGGCGTCGCCTGGACACCGCCAGAGAGCAGGCGATACGTTTCCGCCGCGGTTATCTGATCGCGAACAAATGCGGGGGGCATGAATATCGGGAGCAGGCAGTGAAGATCTTCGATCGCTTCAACCTCACCGCGGTCGCCAACATGGGGCTGTTCGCCGCTGCACTAGCGGTCAGCCCGGGCGTTGCAGCCGCCCCGCATCCCACGGGTGGGCCCACCTGTGGGGAGCGCGCGGCCGCTGCCGCTGACATTGCCGCAGCAGCTGCCGATACCGGCACCGGTGTGGTGCTGGCAGACAGTGTCGCGCCGGCAGGGGCGGGGGCGCCGTGTGCGGCCGCGACCGCAGCCGAAGTAGCGATGGCCGCCGGTGGTGTGCCGGCGGGCGCCGTCGCCCCGGTAGGCGGTGTCGCCCCGGTCGCGGGTGCGGTTCCGGTGGGCGGTGTGGCACCGGCGGCGGCCGCTGTTCCGGTCGGCGCTCCGGTTCCCGTGGGTGCACCGATCCCGGTGGGTGCGCCGGTTCCCGTGGGTGCACCGATCCCGGTGGGTGCGCCGGTTCCCGTGGGTGCACCCTTGCCGGTGGGTGCTCCGGTTCCCGTCGGTGCGCCGCTTCCCGTCGGTGTGCCGGTGATAGCCGGTGCCCCTGTGGCGGCCGGTGTGCCGGTGGCTGCCGGTGTGCCGGTGGTGGCCGGCGCCCCGATCGCGGGTGGTGTGCCCGCCGCTGTCGGTGCGCCGGTGACCCTGCTGTCCGGCGCCCCCGGCGGCAAGGGCGTACCGACCGCGCCGCCGCCGGACGCCGAGCCCGACCCGGTGGTGCTGCCCGGCCCGCCGCAGCCCTAGATCATCACTGCTGAAAACGACGCTCCAGCGGACATACCGCCCCCAAATCCGGGGGGTTGGGCCGCTGGGGCGTCGTTTTCAGTCATGAGGGCCGGTATCGACCGGTCGCTACCCGCCTAGGAAGCTGACGATTCCCTGCGTGACGGCCTGCGCATAGTGCGCCCGGCCCTGCGGGCTTTCCAATTGTGCGGCGTCCTCGCTGTTCTTCATGTTGCCCAGCTCGACCAGCACCGCCGGATACTGGGCGAGGTTCAATCCGGCCAGGTCGGCGCGGCCGTAGAGGCCGTTGGATCCCAGATAGGTGGATTCCGGGACGCCCGCGCCGGCCAGCGCATCGCGCAGGGTGGTCGCCAACCGCATTGCCGGACCGGACTGGGCCTCATTCAACGGCGGCGCGGAGTAGTTCACGTGAAAGCCGCGACCCGACGCCGGCCCGCCGTCGGCGTGGATGCTGACGATCGCGTCCGGTCGCAGCGCATTGGCCGCCGCGGCACGCTGGTCGATACACGGACCGACCGCGCTGTCGTTGTCGCGGGACAGTTGGGTGCGCACCCCGAGCTGCTCGAGCTCGTCCCGAATCCGGGTGACGACCTCCCAGGTGAAGGTGTGCTCGGCGTAGCCGTCGTTGCTCGCGGTGCCGGTGGTCTGGCACGGCTTCTCCCCACCGCGCCCGTTGGGGACCGGCCGGTTGATTGACGCGTCGCTGGCCCCGCTGTGCCCCGGATCCAGAAAAACCGTCATTCCGGCGATGCCCGGGGCCGCGGGCACCGGCGGCGCATCAATGAGCGCCAACGCCCCGCACAGCCCGGCGGCGGCCAGCCGATACAGGCGCTGTCGTCTCACGCGGCCGCGGCGTCCTTCGAGAAACCCGGAAACAGGTACCGCTGGACCAGCGCGGCCACAATGCCGCCGACCAGCGGCGCGGCCAGGAAAAGCCAGAGCTGTGCCAGCGCGTCGCCGCCGAGCAGCAGCGCCGGGCCCAGGCTGCGCGCCGGGTTCACGCCCGTGCCGGTGATCGGGACGCCGAGCAGGTGCACCGCGCCCAGTGCCAAACCGATCGCCAGCGACGACGCTGCGGCGTGCCGGATCTGGGAGGTGACCGTCAAGACGACGAGCACGAAGATGAACGTCAGGACCGCCTCGACAGCGAAGGCGCCGCCCCAGCCGATACCGATCAGCGAATGCGAACCCCACCCGTCGGCACCCAGCCCCGTCTTGGCCGGCGAGTACAGCGGACTGGAACGGAAGATGCCGTACAGCGCCGCGGCACCGACAATCGCGCCCACGCACTGCGCAACCCAGTACCCGATGCCCTCGATGACGCGCATCCGGCCACTGGCGACGAACCCGATGGTGACCGCGGGATTGACGTGCGCGCCCGAGATCGGCCCCAGCGCGTAGGCCAGGATCAACATCGCCAACCCGAAGGCGAGCGCGGTCGCGACCACGCCGGCGGCGACGCTGCAGCCCGCGGCACCGGCGACCAGCAGTCCGGCATTCCAATCCCCGAACGACAACGTGGCCGCACCGACCCCGACGAAGACCAGGATCGCTGTACCCAGAAACTCGCCGAACAACTTGCGTGCCATCGTCTCGACCTCCCCTGTCGGGTGCTGCCGGTGTTGCCCTTCATGGTTGGCTGATCTGTCTGCTAGTGCAGCGCATCTGTGGAATCGTTATGGACCTTACGCGCCGGGGAAATGTGGCACCGCGTGATGGTTGCCTTCGAGGAGTCGTTGATGAAACTGATCAGTCCGACGGACTCAATGTTCTTGTTGACCGAATCCCGAGAGCACCCCATGCATGTGGGCGGCCTGATGCTGTTCGAGCCCCCGGAGGGGGCCGGACCGGAATTCGTCGGTGAGCTCTTCCACGCCATGATCAACCAGCAGGATTTCCAGCCCACGTTCCGAAAGCGTCCGGCCACCGTCATGGGCACGATCAGCAACGTCGGTTGGTCCTACGACGACGACGTCGACATCGACTATCACGTGCGCCGATCGGCGCTGCCGGTACCGGGGCGGGTCCGTGACCTGTTGGAGCTGACCTCCCTGATGCACGGCACCTTGCTCGACCGGCACCGCCCGCTGTGGGAGGCCCACGTGGTGGAGGGTCTCAACGACGGCCGGTTCGCGGTGTACAGCAAGTTCCACCATGCCCTGGTCGACGGGGTGTCGGCACTGCGCCTGATGCAGCGCACGCTGTCCACCGACCCCCGCGAACCCGAGATGCGGGTGCCCTGGACGTTGCCGTCGCGCCGGCAGCCGCCGACCCCAGGCTCCCCCTGGTGGCAGACGCTCGCCGGCGCGCTGGGAAGTGTTGCGGCACTGGGCCCCTCGACCGTATCGCTGGCGCGGGCCGCGTTACTCGAACAGCAACTGACCCTGCCGTTCGCCGCGCCGCGCACCATGCTCAACGTCAAAATCGGCGGTGCCCGTCGCTGCGCCGCCCAATCCTGGTCGGTGGAGCGGATCAAGAACGTCAAGCGGGCCGCCGGGGTGACCGTCAACGATGTGGTCCTGGCGATGTGTGCCGGTGCGCTGCGCTACTACCTGGCCGAGCAGAACGCGCTACCCGACACACCGTTGGTGGCGATGGTTCCGGTGAGCCTTCGAACCGAAGCCGAAACCGACAGCGGCGGAAACATGGTCGGCACAATTCTGTGCAATCTGGGCACCGATCTCGAGGATCCGGTGCAACGGCTGGAGACGATCAGCGATTCCATGCGGCGCAACAAGAAGGTGTTCTCCGAGCTGCCCCGGGTGCAGGCGCTGGCACTGTCGGCGTTCAACATGGCTCCGCTGGCGCTGGCCGCGATCCCTGGCGTCGTGTCGTCGACACCGCCGCCGTTCAACATCGTCATCTCCAACGTGCCCGGGCCGACCCAGCCGATGTACTGGCGCGGCGCCCGGCTCGACGGCAACTACCCGCTGTCCATCGCCTTGGACGGGCAGGCCCTGAACATCACGCTGGCCAACAACGCCGACAATCTCGACTTCGGCCTGGTCGGCTGCCGGCGCAGTGTGCCGCACCTGCAGCGGCTGCTCGGGCACCTGGAGACCGCGCTCAAAGACCTGGAGCGTGCGGTCTGCGGGTGAGGTCGGCCCTTAGGGGCAGGTGACGTCGATCTCGAACGGCTTGCTCTGCGGGTGCGGGACGGGCTGCAGCTCGCTCGCGGTACCGGTCATGGTGTAGTGCTTGCCGTCCTTGGTGGCCTTCGCCTCGGTGACGGCGCCGGTAACCGGCATGTCCTCGACAAACATGTACTTGGTGCCCTCGACGTTGCCGAACACCACGCTCAGCAATTTCGGTGCGTCGGC
The DNA here is from genome assembly GCF_059812545.1 of Mycobacterium sp. NGS50. Taxonomy (NCBI): domain Bacteria; kingdom Bacillati; phylum Actinomycetota; class Actinomycetes; order Mycobacteriales; family Mycobacteriaceae; genus Mycobacterium; species Mycobacterium sp. NGS50. Next base: position 45,970 of record NZ_JCALCW010000022.1, on the reverse strand, counting down.
GTCGGTCAGCGTGGCCACCACCGCGCTGTCGCCGATGGTGATCGCCGTGGAGCCGTCGCGGGTGGCGCAGGCGACGCTGCCGGTCGGCTGCTCCTGGCCGCCGACGGTGACTTTGGTCGTGGGCGCCGAGGGGTGGCTCGAACATCCCGACAGGCCGGCGACCAGTACCGCCGCGCCGGTCAATGCGGTCACGATTTCACGCTTCACCACGCTGCTCCTCTGTTGTTGCCGCGATCCGGTCTGGGATCGCCCCACGCATGATCACCGTAATGCGCAGCCGCAAGGGGCGGTCAACCGGATATGGTGAGTCATGCAGACGCTGCGCACTCCGGATGACCGCTTTGTCGGCCTGCCGGAATTCCCTTACACCCCAAACTATTGCGAGCTCAGCGATGACGAGGGGGGCGTGCTGCGGGTGGCCTGGGTGTCCGCGGGTCCCGCCGACGCCGACCCGGTGCTGATGCTGCACGGCGAACCGTCCTGGTCCTATCTGTATCGCCGGATGATCCCGATCCTGACGGCCGCGGGTCACCGGGTGATCTGCCCGGATCTCGTCGGGTTCGGACGCTCGGACAAGCCGACCCGGCGCGAGGACCACAGCTATGCCCGCCACGTCGAATGGATGCGTGCGCTGGCGTTCGACGTGCTGGACCTCGACCGGGTGACGTTGGTCGGGCAGGACTGGGGCGGGCTGATCGGATTGCGGCTGGCCGCGGAACATCCGGAGCGGTTCAGCCGGATCGTGGTGGCCAACACCGGGCTGCCCACCGGCGACATTCCGATGCCCGAGATCTGGTGGCGTTTCCGGGAGGCGATCCAGGCGGCGCCCACCGTGGATGTCGGCTGGTTCGTGCAATCGGGCTGCCGTCGGCCGATGACCGACGAGGTTCGGGCCGGCTACGACGCACCGTTTCCCGACGACACCTACACCGCGGGCCCGCGGGCGATGCCGTCGCTGGTGCCGACCTCGCCGGACGACCCGGCCACGGTGGCCAACCGAGCGGCGTGGGCGACACTGTGCGCCAGCGCCACGCCGATGCTGGTCGCCTTCAGCGACGGCGACCCGATCACCGGTGCCATGGCACCGATCTTCGCCCGCGAGATGCGCGGCGCCCAGGGCATCGACCACCCGCAGATCCGCGACGCCGGGCACTTCCTTCAGGAGGATGCGGGCCAGGAGCTCGCCGAGCACATCGTGACGTTCCTGGGCGCGACTGTGGCCTAGATCACACCTCCACCCGCGACGTGGCACCCGTCACATACTTGCAGTAGACTGAAAACTTGCGTGTCCACGCAAGATAGGGCAGGTTTACCTTCGTGTCGGTGATCGGGCTGCGCGAGCGTAAGAAGGTCGCCACCAAGGTGGCGTTGGGGCGTGCCGCCGTGGAACTGACGATCGACCGCGGGCTCGACGCGACCACCGCGGAATCGATCGCCGAAGCCGCCGGCGTATCCACCCGGACCTTCCACAACTACTTCTCCAGCAAGGAAGATGCCGTCCTGTTCATACTGGACAAGTCGGTGCAAGACCTGGTCGACAGCTTCGCGCAGCGCAGTCCCGAAGAACCGGTGCTGGACTCGCTGGAAGCGACCGTGATCAGCTTCTTCGAATCCGCCGACGGTGTGGAGTGGATGGTCGCGGTGACCCGGCTGATGGCCGACCATCCGGCCCTGATCGCGCGCCACGTCGCGCTGTCCGACTCCAAGTCCGACGCGATCCTGGCCGAGATCGGCCGACGGTCGGGCACCGACCCCGACGTCGACCTGTTTCCGCGGCTGGCGTTTCACGCCAGCGGGGCGATCGCGCGGGCCGTCTTGGAGCTCTACATCAATGCCGGCCGTGACACCGCGCCACCCAGGCAGGTCCTGGTGGACGCGGTCCGGCAGGCCTACGCACAACTGCGCCGCGGTCTGCCGCAGCCATAGGGAGGTGAGCAACGTATGGATCGGGTGATGTTCCGAGTGCTCTCTCGGACGTGGATACCGTTGATCTTGGTGGTGGTTCTCGTCGTCGGCGGGTTCGCGGTGATGCGCATCCGCGGCATCTTCGGCTCGCACAAGCTGGAAACCTATGCCGGCAGCATGTCCGACGACGAGAACAATTCCGACCCCAAGAAGGTCACCTACGAGATCTTCGGTCCCCCCGGCACGATCGCCGACATCAACTACATCGACGAAGAAGGCCAGCCGCACCAGGTCAACGGGGCCGAGGTGCCGTGGTCGTTCACCATCGTCACCACCGCCCCGTCGATGGCCGGAAATATCCTGGCGCAGGGCAACAGCAACCTGTTGGGCTGCCGCATCACCGCGGACGGCGAAGTCAAAGCCGAGAGAACCTCGCACGAAGTGAACGCCTACACCTACTGCTTTGTTAAGTCCGCATGAGTATCTTGCCGCCCCGCACCGCCTACGCCACCGACTCCATTGCCCGGTGGATCCGCCGCTTGGCCGTACCGATCCTGCTCGCCTGGCTGGGGGTGGTGTTCCTGGTCAATACCGCGGTCCCGCCGCTGGAAGAAGTGGCCAAGGCCAACACCGTGTCGATGAGCCCCAAGGATGCACCGTCGGTGCAGGCCATGGAGCAAATGGGCAAGGTGTTCCAGGAATCTGATTCCGACAACGTCGCCATGATCGTGCTGGAAGGCGAACAGCCGCTCGGCGCCGAGGCGCACAAGTACTACAACGACCTGATGAAGCGGCTGGAAGCCGATACCAAACACGTCCAGCACATTCAGGATTTCTGGGGGGACCCGCTCACCGAGTCCGCCGCCCAAAGCAAGGACGGCAAGGCCGCCTACGTTCAGCTCAACCTCGCCGGCAACATGGGCGAATCGTTGGCGAACGAATCCGTCGAAGCGGTCCAGAAGATCGTCGACCAGTCCAAGCCGCCGGACGGAATCAAGCTGTACCTCACCGGGTTCGGACCGCTGCAGGCCGACGTGCAACATTCCGGCGACCGGACCATGGTCAAGATCACCGTGGTGACGTTCGCCGTGATCATCACCATGCTGTTGCTGGTCTACCGTTCCATCGTCACGGTGGTCGTCCTGCTGGTCATGGTGGGCCTGGAGCTGTCCGCCGCGCGCGGGATCGTGGCCATGCTCGGGCACTATCACGTCATCGGGCTGTCGACGTTCGCCACCAACCTGCTCACCTCGCTGGCGATCGCCGCAGGCACCGACTACGGCATCTTCCTGTTCGGTCGATACCAGGAAGCCCGCCAATCCGGTGAGGACCGGGAATCGGCCTACTACACGATGTTCCATGGAACATCGCACGTGATCCTGGGCTCCGGGCTCACCATCGCCGGCGCCACCTACTGTCTGAGCTTCACCCGGATGCCCTACTTCCAGACCCTCGGGGTGCCGTGCGCGGTGGGCATCATGGTGGGTGTCGCCGTCGCACTCACGTTGGGGCCGGCCGCGATCGCCGTCGGCGGCCGGTTCGGGCTGTTCGACCCCAAACGCAAGATGAGCACGCGCGGATGGCGCCGGGTGGCGACCATGATCGTCCGCTGGCCCCTTCCGGTGCTGGCCACCTCGGTGGGCGTGGCCATCGTCGGGTTGGCGGCGCTGCCCGGCTACACCCCCGACTACGACGACCGCAAGTTCGTCCCGCCAGACATTCCGGCCAACGAGGGATTCGCGGCCGCGGACCGGCACTTCAACACATCTCGGATGAATCCGGAGATGCTGCTGATCGAAACCGACCACGACATGCGTAATCCGTCGGACTTCCTGGTGATCAACAAGATCGCCAAGGCCGTGTTCCAGGTTCCCGGGATTTCACGCGTGCAGGCGATCACCCGGCCCCAAGGCACCCCGATCGAGCACACCTCGATCCCGTTCCTGATCAGCATGCAGGGCGTGGGCCAGCTGCAGAACATGAAGCTGATGAAGGACCGTATCGCCGAAATGCGAACGCAGGCCGACGATATGCAGACCACTCTGGATGGCATGAAGGAGATGCTCGAGGTCACCCGTGGCATGGCGGAAACCACCCACAGCATGGTCGGCAAGATGCACGGCATGGTCGTCGACGTGGAGGATCTGCGGAACAAGATCGCCAACTTCGACGACCAGTTCAGGCCGTTGCGCAACTACTTCTATTGGGAACCACACTGTTTCGACATCCCGATGTGCTTCGCGATCCGCTCGATCTTCGACGCCATGGACGGCATCGACCTGATGACCGAGGATATCCAGTCGATCCTGCCCGACATGGATCACCTCGATGAGTTGATCCCCCGGATGCTGACGATCATGCCGCCGATGATCGCCACCATGGAGAGCATGCGCACGATGATGCTGACCATGCACAGCACCATGTCCGGTATGTACAACCAGATGGACGAGATGAGCTCGGACGCAACGGCGATGGGCAAGGCGTTCGACGAGTCCAAGAACGACGACTCGTTCTATCTGCCGCCGGAAGTGTTCGACAACCCGGACTTCAAGCGCGGCCTCAAGATGTTCCTGTCTCCGGACGGCAAAGCCGTCCGGATGATCGTGTCGCACCGCGGCGACCCGATGAGCGCGGAGGGCATCGCCCACGTCAACCCGATCAAAGAGGCGGCGATCGAGGCGGTGAAGGGCACTCCGTTGGAGGACGCCACCATCTCGCTCGCGGGCACCGCCTCGACGTTCAAAGACATCAGCGAGGGCAACAAGTACGACCTGATGATCGCCGGGATCTCGGCGCTGTGCCTGATCTTCATGATCATGCTCGTCATCACCCGCAGCCTGGTCGCCGCGTTGGTCATCGTGGGCACGGTGGCATTGTCGCTGGGCGCCTCGTTCGGCCTTTCAGTGCTCGCATGGCAGTACGTGCTGGGCATCGAGCTGAACTGGATGGTGCTGGCGATGTCGGTCATCGTGCTGCTGGCAGTGGGATCTGACTACAACCTGCTGCTGGTGTCACGGTTCAAGGAGGAGATCCACGCCGGACTCAACACCGGCATCATCCGCGCCATGGGCGGCACCGGCAAGGTGGTGACCTCCGCGGGCTTGGTGTTCGCTTTCACCATGGCCTCGATGGCGGTCAGCGACCTGCGAGTCATCGCCCAGGTGGGCACCACCATCGGGCTGGGTCTGCTGTTCGACACGCTGGTGGTGCGCTCCTTTATGACGCCGTCGATCGCGGCGCTGCTGGGCCGCTGGTTCTGGTGGCCGATGAACGTACGGTCCAAGCCGGCACGCCAAGCACGAACGGGTGCAACGAGTTCCGATGACGCGGTGACCACCGAACTGCCGGTGTCGACGCAGTAGGGCGGATCGCGAGGGCAAACGGCAACTGCCGCCGGCCGGGTGCGGGTGCACCGGGCCGGCGGCAGTGGACGGGCCTTAGAACAAGCCGCCGAGCAGATCAACCAGCGGTGTGCTGGCGTCGAGGCCGCTGATACCGAGCGCGTCGCCCAGCATGGTGAGCAGCGTAGTGTCGGCGTCCAGGCCCATCAGGCTCGCGACCGCGTCACCGATGGTCTGGCTGCCGTTCACGCCGATGAAGCCCAGCACCATGTCGGCCAGCGACGTGTCGTCGGTCACGCCCAGCAGATCGTCGAAGGAGGTGCCGCCCAACGATCCGTCCAGGCCCAGCGCTGCGCCCACCGCGTCTGAGCCGAGGATGTCGTCCACCGTCGAGCTTTCGGTCAGGCCGAGGCTGGTCAAGTCATCCGCGGGAATGGTGAAGCCGAGCCACATCTGAAGGTCCTCGAGCGATATGCTGCCGAGGTCCAGACCGGTCCAGCTGATGAGGCCGTTGATCTCGCCCAGCATGCTGCCCAGGCTGTCGGTTCCTTCCAGCCCCGCATAGCCCAGCAGGGTTCCCACCGAGATGTCAGGAACCACCGAGCTCAGCAAGCTGTCCAGCGACGTGCTGCCCAGGCTGCCCAGCAGGCTGTCGACCGCACCGCCGACCGTCTCATCGGCGTCCAGCCCGACCAACCCCAATGCGGCGCCCACCGTCAGATCGCCGAGACCAAGCATGTCGAGGATGCTGCCGAGACCGCTGTCGGCGGTCAGTGCCACGTCCTGCACGGACACCGCGGGTACCGCCGGAGCGGCGACCAGCCCGGTGGCCAGTCCTGGGCCGACGACCACGGAACTGGCAATCATTGCGCTGGCGCCGAGCGTCAGCCATCGATGCCGGCCCACGGAAGTGGAGGTGTGGAGATCACCGCGGTGCAGCCGGATGGCGGAACGACGAGACATGATTGCGTCCTTCCCTAGACGGGGTTGAGCCTGTGAATTTCTCAGACGTTAATAATCTAGGGGTGATGCGGGTCACATGTCAATAACAAGTTGATGGTTCCGGAGGGGGCAATCCGGTGCGCGGTGTCGGAGAGTTTTCGCAGGCGGGTGGGATAGCAGGGTGGGTGACAGGGCGCGCCGAACCCGCATACGGTCGAGAAGTGCCGGAATTCGTTTCTGAGAGAAGCTTCAATCCAACGGATGGGCACTCTCAGGTGAGGGTCGGCCGACGGCCGGCGCTCACCGTACCGGCAGCGCCTCGACCAGATCCCGTTGCAGTTTCGGCGCCGGTGGCCGGGTGCGGACCCGCTGCGGCCACCAGAACCAGCGGCCGAGCCAGGCGGCGATGGACGGCGTCATGAACGACCGGATCACCAGGGTGTCCACCAGCAGGCCCAACCCGATGGTGGTGCCCACCTGTCCGATGATCCGCAGATCGCTGACCGCCATCACCATCATCGTGAACGCGAACACCAGACCCGCCGAGGTGACAACGGACCCACTGCCGCCCATGGCGCGGATGATGCCGGTGTTGAGGCCGGCGTGGATCTCCTCTTTGAGTCGCGCTACCAGCAGCAGGTTGTAGTCCGAGCCGACGGCCAGCAGGATGATGACCGACATCGCCAGCACCATCCAATGCAATTCGAGCCCGATGATGTGCTGCCAGATGAGTACCGACAGGCCGAACGACGTGCCCAGCGACAACAGCACGGTGCCGACGATCACCGCCGACGCGATGACGGCACGGGTGATGATCAGCATGATGATGAAAATCAGGCACAGCGAGGCGATCCCGGCGATCAGCAGATCCCACGCCGAGAGCCGGGCCATGTCGTTGAACACCGACGCGCTGCCGGCGAGATAAACCTTGGACCCCTCCAGCGGGGTGCCCTTGATGGCCTCGTGCACCGCGCGCTTGATCGGATCGATGTGCGCGATGCCTTCCGGCGACATCGGGTCGCCCTCATGGGAGATGATGAAACGCACCGCGTGCCCGTCGGGCGACAGGAATTGCTTGATGCCGCGTTTGAAGTCGGGATTGTCGAAGGCCTCCGGGGGCAGATAGAACGAGTCGTCGTTCTTGGACTCGTCGAACGCCTTCCCCAGGGCCGTCGCGTTGTCCATCTGCGCCGTGTTCTGATCCTGCAAACCCTTCTGGGTCTGATACATGGTCAGCATGTAGGTCTTCATATGCTTCATGGTTCGGATCATGTCGGGCATCAGCGCCACCATCTGCGGCATGAGCGTGTCGAGCCGCTCCATGTCCGGGATGATGCTCTGGATGTCCTCGGTCATCAGGTCGATGCCGTCCATCGCGTCGAAGATCGAGCGGATCGCGTTGCACATCGGGATGTCGAAACAGTGCGGTTCCCAATAGAAGTAGTTGCGCAGCGGACGGAACTGATCGTCGAAGTTGGCGATGTAGTCCCGCAACTGCGCCACGTCCACCGTCATGCTCTTCATCTTGGTGACCATGCTGTGGGTGGTGGCCGCCATCTGTTCGGTGATGCTCTGCATCTTTTCCATCGTGTCGACGGTCGTCTGCATGTCATCGGCCTGCTTGAGCATGTCGGCCATCATGTCCTGCTGATACTTCTCGTTCAGCTTCTGAGTCGTGCCCTGCATGCTGATCAGGAACGGGATCGAGGTGTGCTCGATCGGGGTGCCTTGGGGCCGGGTGATCGACTGCACCCGGGCCAGACCCGGAACTTCGAAGACCCGCTTGGCGATCCGGTTGATGACCAAGAAGTCGGCCGGATTGCGCATATCGTGATCGGTTTCGATCATCAGCAGTTCGGGGTTCATCCGGGCGGAGGAGAAGTGCCGGTCCGCCGCGCCATATCCCACGTTGGCCGGAATGTCCTTGGGTAGGTAGTGGCGGTTGTCGTAGTTGGTCCGGTAACCGGGCAGGGTCAGCAGCCCGACCAGACACACCGCGGTGGTGGCCACCAACACGGCCCCCGGCCACCGCGTCACCAGCGCGCCGACCTTGCGCCAGCCCCGAATCCGCATGGTCCGCTTGGGTTCCAGCAGACCGAACCGGCTGGCCACCGCGACCACCGCGGCGCCCATCGTGAGTGCGGCGAACACCACGACCGTCATCCCGATGGCCAACGGCAGCCCCAGCGATTGGAAATACGGCAGCCGGGTGAAACGCAGGCAGAACGTTGCACCGGCGATCGTCAGGCCCGAACCCAGAATCACATGGGCCGTCCCGTGATACATGGTGTAGAACGCCGACTCTTTGTCTTCGCCGACGCCGCGTGCTTCCTGATAGCGGCCGAGCAGGAAGATGGCGTAGTCGGTGGAGGCGGCAATGGCCAGTGTCACAAGCAGGTTCACCGCGAACGTCGACAGCCCGATGATGTTGTAGTAGCCCAGGAATGCGATCACGCCACGGGCCGCGGCCAACTCCATGAACACCATCACCAGCACCAGCAACACGGTGGCGATGGACCGGTAGACCAACAGCAGCATGACGATGATGACCAGGAACGTCAGCGAAGTGATCAGTTTCAGGCTGCGGTCACCGGCGAGGTGCTGATCGGCCGTCAGAGCAGCAGCCCCGGTCACGTAGGCCTTCACACCGTCGGGGCCGGGGATGCCGTCGACCGTGGCGCGCACCGCGTCGACGGACTCGTTGGCCAGCGTCTCGCCCTGGTTACCGGCCAGGTTGACCTGCACGTAGGCGGCCTTGCCGTCGGGACTTTGGGAGCCCGACGCCGTCAGCGGGTCACTCCAGAAGTCCTGGATGTGCTCGACGTGCTTGGTGTCTTCCCGCAGCTTGGCGACGAGCTTGTCGTAGAAGGCGTGGGCTTCGTCACCCAGCGGTTGGTCGCCTTCCAGCACGACCATCACCGAGCTGTCCGACTTGAATTCCTGGAACACGGCGCCGATGCGCTTCATCGCCTTCATCGACGGCGCATCGGTAGGGCTCATCGCGACCGCCCGCATCTCGCCAACCTTGTCCAGTTGGGGCACCGCGGTGTTGAGCAGCATGGTGAGCCCCACCCAGGCCAGGATGATCGGCACCGCCAGCCGGCGGATCCACTTCGGGATGCGGGCATGTACGGGGGGCTTGGCGACCTGAAGCACTTCGGTCGGGGCGTCGTGGGGGTGGTGGGTCATGCGGACTTCACCAGGCAGAAGGTTTGGGCGTGCACGCCGTCGGACGTCCTTTCATCCTTGACCACACCGTCGACGGTGATGCGGCAGCTGATGGTGCTGCCCGGACCTTGGGCGACGATGGTGGGGCTGACCGCCGGGTCCGTGGTCGAAAGGGTCAGCGACCACGGCAGGCTGACGGCGTCCTGACGCTGCGGCTGAGCGTCGAGGTCGAGGTAGTTGACATCGGCGATTTGGCCCGCCGAACCGAAGATCTCGTAAACCACGACTTTGGGGTGAAACGGCTTGGTGTCCTGATACACCTCGGTGGTGCCGGCGTGGGCGTTCGCGTCGCCGTAGCCGCGGATCCGATGCACCATGAAGATGCCGACGGCGACGACTGCGACAACGAGCAGCGGCAGCCACGCCCGCCTGGCAACGCGGAACATCCAAACCCCCAGCTCTTACCGTCGCTCTTACCGTCGCAATAGATTAGTTGATCAAAGTTCTTATTGCTACATCGCTCAGCGACTTTGTGACGCCGCCCACCCGGTGGCCTGCGATACGGACTAGGTCACTATTTTCGGTCGGTGTCGCGGCTGGGCTGAACCCGCTTGGGTTCGCCGGGCATCTTGGGGTAGTTCGGCGGGTACGGCAGGTCACCGAGCCCGCGCGCCTCGTCGGCGGCGACCATGTCCAGCAGTGGTTCGATCGACTGCTCGACCGCGTCCAGGGCGCGCCACGGGTCGTCGCGCCGGCGGATCAGGTCGGGCACGGTCGCGATGGTGTAGTCGTCGGGATCGGCGGTCGCCAGTTCGTCCCAACTCAGCGGCGTGGATACGGTCGCGATCGGGGTGCGCCGCACCGAGTACGCCGACGCCATCGTCCGGTCGCGGGCGTTCTGGTTGAAGTCGACGAAGATCCGCGCCCCCCGCTCCTCCTTCCACCAGCTGGTGGTCACCGCGTCGGGGGCACGCCGCTCCAGCTCTCGGGCCAGCGCGATGCCGGCCCGGCGAACCTGCACGAAGTCCCAGTCGGCCTTGATCCGCAGGTAGACGTGGACGCCGCGACCACCGGAGGTCTTCGGATAGCCGACCAGCCCGAGTTCGTCGAGTAGTGGGCGTAACACCTGCACGGCGACGGCGCGGGCCTCGGCGAACCCGGTTCCCGGCTGCGGGTCCAGATCCAGCCGCAACTCGTCGGGGTGTTCGGTGTCGGGGCAGCGCACCTGCCAGGGGTGCAATGTGATGGTGCCCATCTGTGCCGCCCAGATGATGGCGGCGGGGTGGTGCACCTTCAGTGCGTCGGCGGTGCGGCCGGACGGGAAGGTGATCCGGCAGGTCTCCAGGTAGTCGGGATGGTGCGGTGGGATCCGCTTCTGATAGATCTCCTCACCGTCGATGCCGTCGGGAAACCGTTGCAGATGGGTGGGCCGGTCGCGAAGTGCCGTCAGCATCGGTCCGCCCGCGACCGCGAGGTAGTAGTCGATGAGGCGGCGTTTGGTGCCGGCCGAGCCGAGTTGCGGGAAGTACACCTTGTCGGGGCTGGTGAGCCGCACGGTGATGCCGTCGACGTCGAGTTCTTCCGCGTTGCCGGCCGCCATCACGATTCCAAGACGTCGTAGAGGTCGTAGTTCAATGGGACGTCGAGCTGGGCGAAGGTGCAATCGCGCGGGTCGCGGTCGGGGCGCCAGCGCACGAAGCGCACCGTATGCCGGAAACGGATGCCTTCCATCTGGTCGTAGGCGACCTCGGCCACCTTGTCCGGCTGGATCGGGACCCAACGCTTGTCGGCGGCGGAGTTCCAGCGGCTGGCCTCACCGTCGTAGACCACGTCGTCACCGATGCGCAGCGGCTCGACGTCGGCCAGCAGCTTGAGCCGGTCTTTGACGGTGAACGAGGCGGCCCCGCCGACCATCTGCAGCTCACCGGCGTCGGAATACAGACCCAACAGCAGGGATCCGACCCCTTCGCCGCTCTTGTGGATGCGGTAGCCCAGCACCACGCAGTCGGCGTCGCGATGGTGTTTGACCTTCACCATTTCGCGTTTGCCGGGCAGATAACTCCCGTCGAGGCGCTTGGCGATCACGCCGTCGAGTCCGGCGCCCTCGAAGGTGGTCAGCCAGTGCGCTCCCAGCTTCGGGTTCTCGGTTGCCCCGGTGACATGGCACCACTGACCGCCGACGACCAGTTGCGAGAGTGCCTCGCGGCGCGCGTGGAACGGCTCGTTCAGCAGTGACGTCGAGGAGGTGGCCAGCGCGTCGAAACCGATGAAGTGTGCCGGGGTTTGCTCGGCGAGCATCGCCACCCGGCTGGCCGCCGGATGGATGCGTTGGCTCAGCGACTCCCAGTCCAACCGGATGCGGCCGTCGACCTTGCGCGGGACGACGACCTCCCCGTCGAGCACGCAGCGCGGTGCCACCTCGGTCCGCAACGCCGTCAGCAGTTCGGGGAAGTAGCGTCCCAGCTCCTTGCCGTTGCGGGATTGCAGGACCACGTCGTCACCGTCGCGAAACACCAGCGCCCGGAATCCGTCCCACTTCGGCTCATAGGACCAGGCCCCGGTCTCGTCGGGGACCCGGTCGGCCGCCTTGGCCAGCATCGGCGAGACCGGCGGCTGTACGGGCAGATCCACGCGTCCATTCTGGCCGATGGAGGCCCTTCCAGCGCGACGGACGAGACGAAACGATATGCTTAGTCTATGAAACTAAAAAGCGCGTTGATAGCTACCGCGGTTGCCGGGGCGCTTGGTTTCGGTGCGATCGGGTTCGGGGCCGGCGAAGCGCAGGCCAAGCCGTTGTACCCGAACCCGCCGGTTCCCGGGCCCGGCCACGGCGAGATCGTGCCGCCGGGGCAGGTCGCGCACCTGCCGTTCGTCCCGCCGCCGGGCCATTGGAGCAAGCCCTGGCGGTAGGTCCGCCGATCAGCTGGGCTCGTCGGGCGCCGACGATTTCGTCGAGCTACGACGATTCACTTTGCTCGACGGGCGGCGGTTCTTCAGTCGGCCGGTCTTGGCCGGCGCGTCCTCGGAGCTGATTTCCGTGGTTTCGGCCGTGTCCTCGGTGTCCTCGGCATCCTCGGACTCGGCCGTTGCCTCGGCGTCCGCGGTTTCTGTCGCTTCCTCGGCCGCTTCGGCTTCTTCGGCGTCTTGCGTGTCCTCGGCCGTTTCGCCGTCGGCGGCTTCCTCGTCGTCCTTGCGGCCGCGCCGGCTCTGCTTGGGCTTCTTGGGTTTCTTGGGTTTCAGCGGAGTCGGCGGCGGGGGCGGCAGCTCGGCGACAAACGACAGGTAGAACGCGCTGATCCCGAGCAGCGCGACCGCGGCGGCCGCGCCGTAGATCCCGAACAGCCACTGACCGACATTGTCCAGCGACAGCCAGATCTCACTGATCGCCGCACCGGCGATCAGCAGCCCGGCCAACACATGGCCCACGATCGAGACGACCCGCAGCGTCAGCGCCAGCTGTGGGGTGCCGAACTCCGGCTGACGGCTCCGCAGCCAGGTGAACACCACCGGCAACGCGGCCAGACCGACCAGCGCCGCCGCCACGATCCGCAGGGCGGTCCCCAGCGTGTGCGGGGTCTCGTCGGTCAGCTCCCACCAGCGCGGCAACACGAACAGGAAGTACAGGACAGCGGCGATGACCGAGAACGACGCGTGCCACACAATGGCGACCGTGCGCCCCATAGTTCTCCTCGTGATCGTCGGCGCTTGATTGATCCGGGGTGTGACCCGACCTGGGCATCAGGCCTGGTCACACCCCGGACCGCGTGCGGAGGATGCGGGATTTGAACCCGCGAGGGCTATTAACCCAACCCGCGTTCCAGGCGAGCGCCATAGGCCACTAGGCGAATCCTCCGCTGGCAATGGTAGCGGAGTCGGCTCGGACGGCTAACCGTCGTCGCATCCTCGGGTACTACACTCGCCGATGGACCCCGCGCGGCGTCCATCCTGTGAACTCCCCCAGGGCCGGAAGGCAGCAAGGGTCAATGGGCTCTGGCGGGTGCGCGGGGTCCCCTAATATTCGGAGCCCGCGTGCGGTCCGGTCCTGCTGCCATCACTCGCGGCGTTCGACGGTGAAAGGCCCATGGTGTCCTACAGCACCCTCAGCCCCGCGGAGCTCGCCGCTCAGCATGCTCTCCACCAGCGCGAATACGCGGATCTGCAGATCAAGAAGCTGGCGCTGGACCTGACCCGCGGCAAGCCGTCACCCCAGCAGCTGGACCTGTCCAACGCGCTGCTGGGTCTGCCCGGGACGGAGGATTACCGGGACGGCGACGGCACCGACACCCGCAACTACGGCGGCGGTCACGGCCTGCCCGAGATTCGGGCCATCTTCGGCGAGCTGCTGTCCATCCCGGTGCCCAACCTGATCGCCGGCAACAACGCCAGCCTGGAGATGATGCACGACGCCGTCGTCTTCTCGATGCTGCACGGCGGGGTGGACTCTCCGCGGCCGTGGGCCCAGGAGCCGGTGGTGAAGTTCTTGTGCCCGGTTCCCGGCTATGACCGGCACTTCGCCATCACCGAGACGATGGGCGTCGAGATGGTGCCGGTCCCGACCTACGACGACGGCCCCGACGTCGATCTGATCGAGGAACTGGTCGCCGCTGATCCCGCCATCAAGGGCATGTGGTGCGTCCCGGTGTTCGCCAACCCGACCGGGGTCACCTATTCGTGGGAGACGGTGCGTCGGCTGGTGCAGATGCGCACCGCGGCCAGCGATTTCCGGCTGTTCTGGGACAACGCCTACGCGGTGCACACCCTGACGTTGGACTTCCCGCGCCAGGTTGATGTGCTCGGATTGGCCGCCAAAGCCGGCAACCCGAACCGGCCCTACGTGTTCGCTTCCACCTCGAAGATCACGTTCGCCGGGGCCGGTGTCAGCTTCTTCGGCGGATCACTGGGCAACATCGCCTGGTATCTGCAGTACGCGGGGAAGAAGTCGATCGGCCCGGACAAGGTCAACCAGCTGCGCCACCTGCGTTTCTTCGGGGATGCCGACGGGGTGCGCCTGCAGATGCGCCGCCACCAGCAGCTGCTGGCACCGAAATTCGCGACGGCCCTCGAGATCCTGGAACGCCGGCTGGGGGAGTCCAAGATCGCGTCGTGGACCGAACCCAAGGGCGGCTACTTCATCAGCCTCGACGTGTTGCCGGGCACCGCGCGGCGCACCGTCGCGCTGGCCAAGGACGCCGGGATCGCGGTCACCGAGGCGGGGGCGTCGTTCCCGTACCGCAAGGACCCCGACGACAAGAACATCCGCATCGCGCCCAGCTTCCCGTCGCTGCCCGAGCTGCGGGACGCGATCGACGGGCTGGCGACCTGCGCGCTGCTGGCCGGCACCGAGGCCATGCTCAACGCCTGAGCGCCCAACGTTTTTCCTCGAGTGTGAACTGGTGGCGGTGAATCGGCCGGCATCGCGCCCTGTGTTCACACTCGGCGCCCAGCGAGATGTCTGTCGCCGCCCGTCGGTAGCCTGCTGAGGTGGCCCTCTACCGCAAGTATCGACCGGCGACGTTCGCCGAAGTGGTGGGGCAGGAGCATGTCACCGACCCGCTGTGCACGGCGTTGGCGGCCGGACGGGTCAACCACGCCTACCTGTTCTCCGGCCCGCGCGGCTGCGGCAAGACGTCGTCGGCGCGCATCCTGGCCCGCTCGCTGAACTGCGAGCAGGGCCCCACGGCCACCCCGTGCGGCGAGTGCCCGTCGTGCGTGGCCCTGGCACCCAACGGGCCGGGCAACGTCGACGTCGTCGAACTCGACGCCGCCAGCCACGGCGGTGTCGACGACACCCGCGAGCTGCGAGACCGCGCGTTCTACGCCCCCGCCCAGTCGCGCTATCGGATCTTCATCATCGACGAGGCGCACATGGTGACCACCGCCGGTTTCAACGCACTGCTCAAAATCGTCGAGGAGCCACCCGAGCATCTGATCTTCGTGTTCGCCACCACCGAGCCGGAGAAGGTGCTGCCGACCATCCGGTCGCGTACCCACCACTACCCGTTCCGGTTGCTGGCGCCGCGCACCATGCGTGCCTTGATCCAGCGGATCTGCGACCAGGAAGCCGTCAACGTCGACGATGCGGTGTACCCGCTGGTGATCCGGGCCGGCGGCGGATCACCCCGCGACACCCTGTCGGTGCTCGACCAGCTGCTGGCCGGCGCCGAGGCCGACCGGGTCACCTACCAGCGGGCGCTCGGGCTGCTGGGGGCCACCGACATCGCGTTGATCGACGACACCGTTGACGCGCTGGCCGCCGGTGATTCCGCGGCATTGTTCGGTGCGGTGGAGTCGGTGATCGACGCCGGACACGATCCGCGCCGATTCGCGCTCGACCTGCTGGAAAGATTCCGCGATCTCATTGTGCTGCAAGCGGTTCCCGACGCGGTCGCCAAGGGTGTGGTGGACGCGCCCGAAGACGTGCTGGACCGGATGCGCGAGCAGGCCGCACGGCTGGGGACCGCGACGCTGACCCGCTACGCCGAGGTGGTGCAGGCCGGGCTGGGCGAGATGCGCGGGGCCACCGCCCCGCGGCTACTGCTGGAAGTGGTCTGCGCGCGACTGCTGCTGCCCTCGGCCAGTGACTCCGAAGCCGCGCTGCTGCAACGCATCGAGCGGATCGAGGGCCGGCTGGACATGTCGCTGCCGACGGGCTCCGCGCCGCGTGAGCGTTCGTCGCCCCCGGCGGGTCCGGAGCCGCCGGCTCCCTCCTCACGTGAACGCTCGTCGCCTCCGGAGGGGCGCCAGTTCGCCCGACGGTCGGCGTCTAACGCCACCGAACCCTCCGCACCGCCCGCGCCCGAACCCGTTGCGCCTCAACCGGTCACACCCGCGGCGGTGCAGCCAGAACCTGCCCCCGCGCCGCCGCCGGAGCAGCCCGCCGCACCCGTGCCCGCAGCGCCGGCCCCCACGGTCCCCGGGGAACCGGATGCGGCCGCGGTACGCACCATGTGGCCGACGGTGCGCGACAAGGTGCGCCAACGTAGCCGCACCACCGAGGTCATGTTGGCCGGCGCCACCGTGCACGCGGTCGAAGGCAACACGCTGGTGTTGACCCACGAATCGGCCCCACTGGCCAAACGGCTCTGCGAACAGCGCAATACCGACGTCATCGTCGACGCACTCAAAGACGCTCTCGGGGTGAACTGGCGGGTTCGCTGCGACGCCGGCTCGCCGTCGGCCGCCGGCGTGGCGCCGGCTGCCGCGGCGGCGGCACCGGTGAATCCCACGCAGAGTGCCGACGAAGAAGCCATGCTGGCCGAGGCGGAAGCCGAGCGCGGTGACCCGTCGGCACCTCGCCGCGACCCCGAAGAGGTCGCGCTGGAACTGCTGCAAAACGAGCTGGGTGCCCGCCCTATCGACAACGGCTAGGGAGCTGCAATGAAGCAGACGACCACCTGCGCGATCATCGGAGGCGGTCCCGCCGGGATGATCCTGGGGCTGCTTCTGGCGCGTGCCGGCGTGCAGGTCACCGTGATGGAGAAGCACGGCGACTTCCTGCGCGACTTCCGCGGCGACACCGTGCATCCCACCACGCTTCGGCTGCTCGACGAGCTGGGTTTGTGGGAGCGTTTCGCGAAACTGCCCTACAGCGAAATCCGGCAGGGGCGGCTGGAGTTCGGCGGGCGGTCGGCGACCTTCGTCGACTTCGAGCGGCTGCGCCAGCCGCACCCGTTCGTCGCGATGGTGCCGCAGTGGGATCTGCTGGACCTGCTCGCCGAGGCGGCCCGCGCCGAACCGAGCTTCACGCTGCGGATGAACACCGAAGTCACCGGATTGCTGACGGAGTCCGATCGGATAACCGGTGTGCGCTACCGAGATTGCGACGGCGCGGGTGAACTGCGGGCCGAGCTGACCGTGGCCTGCGACGGCCGGTGGTCGATCGCGCGAGGGGTGGCGGGGCTGAAGGCCCGCGAGTTCCCGGTGAACTTCGACGTCTGGTGGTTTCGGCTGCCGCGAACCGGCGCCGCCGAATTCACCCTGGTGCCTCGCATCGCGCGGGGCAAGGCCGCCATCCTGATCCCGCGCCAGGGCTATTTCCAGGTCGCATACCTCGGCGCCAAGGGCGGCGACGCCCAGCTGCGACAGCGAGGCGTGCAGGCGTTTCGTCGCGATGTCGCCGACCTCATCCCGGAAGCGGCGGACACGGTGACGGCGCTGGAGTCGATGGATGACGTCAAACACCTTGACGTGCGGGTCAATCGGCTGCGGCGCTGGCACACCGAGGGCTTGCTGTGCATCGGCGATGCCGCGCACGCGATGTCGCCGGTGGGCGGCGTCGGCATCAATCTGGCGGTCCAGGACGCGGTCGCGGCCGCGACGTTGCTCGCCGAACCGCTGCGACGGCACCGGGTCAGCGTTCGTGATCTGGCGGCGGTGCGTCGGCGCCGGGCGCTGCCCACCGCGGTGACCCAAGCGGTGCAGCGCATCCTGCACCGCCAGCTGCTCGGTCCGCTGCTGCGCGGCGCGGACTTCACCCCGCCGCCGGCGCTGTTCGCCGTGATGCAACGACTGCCGTGGCTGTCGGCGCTGCCCGCCTACTTCGTAGGGGTCGGCGTTCGCCCGGAACGTGCGCCCGCGTTCGCCCGCCGTTAGCTGATGGCGGTGACCCGCTGCACCCGGCTTCGCCGCGCTTGCGATCACCGCTAGGGCTGATGGCGGTGACCCGCTGCACCCGGCTTCGCCGCGCTTGCGATCACCGCTATGGCTGCCACCAGGGCCGCAGCGGCAGTCCGCCGTCACCGCCGTCGGCGCCGGTGTTGACCGCCAACACCTGGTGCAGCTGAATCGCGTTCTGCTCGAAGCCGACCCGCGAACCGGCCATGTACAAACCCCAGACTTTGGCCGTGGCCAACCCCACCTCGGCGACGGCTTCTTCCCAGTGGTCAACCAGATTGCGGCACCAGTCACGCAACGTCAGCTCGTAGTGGTGGCGGATGTTCTCGTCGTGCAACACCTCCAGCCCGGCATCCTGGATCGCGGTGATGATCCGGCCCGAACCGGTCAGCTCCCCGTCGGGGAAGACGTAGCGGTCGATGAAACTGCCGGCGCTGTAGGCGGACTTGTTGTCGTGACGGGTGATGCAGTGGTTGAGCAGCAGGCCGCCGTGGCGCAGCTTCGACTTCAGGAAACCGAAGTACCCAGGATAGTTCGCCACCCCGATGTGCTCGGTAAGCCCGATCGACGAGACGGCGTCAAACCCCGTCTCGGTGACGTCGCGGTAGTCGCCGTGCCGCACCTCGGCCAGCGCCGAGAGTCCGTCGGCCTCAATGGCACGGGACGCCCACTCCGCCTGCTCGGCGGACAGCGTCGCCCCGATGGCACGCACGCCGTGGCGAGCGGCGTAACGCACCATGCCGCCCCAGCCGCAGCCCACATCGAGCAGCCGGTCGCCGGGCTGCAGCCGCAACTTGTCGAAGACCAACCGGTACTTGTTCTCCTGCGCCTCTTCCAGACTCGCGTCAGGGGCCGGATACACCGCGCACGTGTAGGTCATCGACGGTCCCAGCACCCATTCGTAGAAGGTGTTCGACACGTCGTAGTGATGGTGGATGGCATCGGCGTCGCGGGTCCTGGAATGCCGGAGGCCCTCGGCGATACGCCGCCAGCGGGGTGGGGTTTCCTGCGGCGGCGGTGCGATGGGCACCAGATGCTCAAGGCCGATCGATCGGATGATGTTGGCCAGCATCCGGGCCGGCGGCAGCTTGAAGTGCAGGTTGTCGGTCAGCGTCCGCAGCAGCCGGTAGGGATCGCCCGGGTGCACGCCGTGCATCTCGAGGTCACCGGAGACATAGGCGCGCGCCAAGCCCAGGTCGCCGGGCGCGGTGGCCAGGTAGGTGGTGCCGCGCGAGGTGAGCAGATCCAGCCCCAGCTCGGCGTCGTCGGGTCCGGCACTGCTGCCGTCGTAGGCGGTGAACTTCAACGGCAGCCGACCGTCGGCGGCACACATCTCCAAGATGTGCGCCAGGGGCAGTTTGCCGGTATCGGTGTGGGAATGTTCCCGGAAGGTGGTCATCGCCGCTGCACCGCCTTTCCGTAGAGATCCAGGAGCCGCGAATCGGGGTCGTAGCACTTCTTGACTGCCTTGTACGTTTCCCCGCCGTAGCGCTCGTCAAACTCCTCCCGGCTGTAATAGGAGTCCGAGTACAGCGACTTGTGTCCGCCCAGCTCGTCGACGGTCGTTTCGATCAACCGGTTCGTCGCACCCGCGGTCGGCCCTGCCGGCACCGACGACCAGAAGCCGACGTTGACGTAGCTGCGGCCGGGCCGGATCGGATACAGCGGCCAGGGTTCGGGGTCGCGCAGCCGCAGCGGGCACAGCCAGATCGGTGTGATGGGCACGGTGCGCAGGAACCATTCCAGGAATTCGGCGGAGCGTTCGATGGGCAGTTCGATGTCCTGCACCACGCGTTCGCGCGGCGGCCGACCGTGCC
Organism: Mycobacterium sp. NGS50; assembly: GCF_059812545.1. Lineage (NCBI taxonomy): Bacteria > Bacillati > Actinomycetota > Actinomycetes > Mycobacteriales > Mycobacteriaceae > Mycobacterium > Mycobacterium sp. NGS50. Next base: position 26,184 of record NZ_JCALCW010000022.1, on the reverse strand, counting down.
GCGCCTCGATCCGGTCGGCGATGTGGAAGCGCCGGTCATAGGCGATCAGCTTCGAGTAGACGCTGCTGCGCTTGAGCCGGCGCGGCCAGAACCGCCGCAGCCGCGGATTCTGTACACCGAAGGCGGCCGAACACCAGAACCAGTCGGTGTCCCAGCGCCACAGATAGTCATGGATGGTCAGCCGGTCGTCGGTGACACCGGCTTCGTGCTGGATCGAGCGGTAATAGATCCGCCGGCCGGTGTAGTCGCTGACCGGGCCTGACCGGCTGGTCTGCGCGCCCACGCACAGGTACGTTTCGCCGGCGCCGAACACCACGGCGTCCAGGTAGTCGACCGTGACGCCGTCGAACCCGCCGGTGTCGATGATGCGCTCCATGCACTGAAGCAGGTCGCGCACCGACGTGAACCGGATATGGCGCAGCGCAACGAACGGTTTGACGGCTTCCAGCTCGATGCGCAGCCTGGTCGAATAGCCCAGGGTTCCGTAGGAGTTCGGGAAGGCGCGAAACAGGTCCGGGTGCTGCTCACGCGATATGGTCAGCAGCTCGCCGGCGCCGGTCAGCACGTCCATCTCCAGCACCGATTCATGCGGCAGACCGTTGCGGAACGACGCCGATTCGATGCCCAGCCCGGTGACGGCGCCGCCGAGGGTGATGGTTTTCAGCTGCGGCACCACCAGCGGTGACAATCCGTAGGGCAGCGTCGCCGCCACCAGATGCTCGTAGGTGCACATGCCGGCGACATCGGCGGTGCGGGCATCGGGGTCGACCGAGATGACCCCGGTCAGCCCGGAGGTGTCCAGTCCCGGCGCGTCGGGTGTCGAACGAGCCCGAAACAGGTTCGAGGTGGGTTTGGCCAACCGCACCGACGCCGTCGCGGGGACGGATCGGTAGCTCTCCAGCAGACGCTGGACTCCCGCGGCGTGCGATGCGGACGGGCCACCTGCACGAACAGCCACTACATATACGCTAGTCCGCGATAGCAGCCGGTGCACGGACGCAGCGACGCGCCGCACCAGGTCTGCAGACCACAATGACAGGAGTTTTGCCTGATGGGACAGGTCAGTGCAGCCAGCAGCGTGTTGATCAACGCCGAGCCCGCGGCGGTGCTCGACGCGATCAGCGACTACCAGCAGGTGCGTCCGAAGATTCTGTCGGACGCCTACAGCGCCTACCGGGTGCTCGAGGGTGGCCAGGGCCGCGGCACCGTCGCCACCTGGAAGCTGCAGGCCACCAAATCGCGGGTGCGTGAGGTGCAGGCCAACGTCGACGTCGCCGGGCACACCGTCATCGAAAAAGACGCCAACTCCACCATGGTGATCAACTGGACGGTGTCACCGGCCGGCGAGGGTTCCACCGTCAGCATGAAGACCACCTGGACCGGCGCCGGCGGCGTCAAGGGCTTCTTCGAGAAGACGTTCGCGCCGCTGGGGTTGAAGCGGATTCAGGGTGAGGTGCTGGCCAACCTGAAGAAGCAGGTCGAAGGCTAGCCGACGGCCAGCATGGCCGAACCGCCAAAGCAGACGTCGCTGGCGTCTCGGGTGATGATGCTGGTGATGCTCGCCGCCGCGGCCGCCTACTGCCTGTTTACCGGCGTCCACGATCTGACGAATTCGGCCACCTGCGACGGACGGGCAATGGCCGCCGACGACACCTGCAGCCACTACGGCCGGGGCGGCGAACGGTTGCAGTCCCCGACCACGACGATATTGACGCTGCCGCCACGGCCGACGTTCCCGCCGGCAATGGGCGACGACGTCCCCGATGTGTGGGGTGATCTACCCACGATCACCGCCACCGTTCCGGCCGGTGGCGGTAAGTCCGTCGACGGTCAGAGTGCGCTGAACCGTATCGAGGGCACGGTCGAGACGTTGTTCGGCGCTGGCCTGCTGATCACGGCGATCGTGTTGAGCGCCTTGACCGTCCGCGGGCGCCGCCGCAAAACGGCCGACCCCGGTACCTAGCGCGCCTGGGCTTGGGTGCTCAGGAACCCGGCGATGCCCTGCACGACCGCGTTGGCGTACTTTTGCCGGCCGGCCTCGGACTCCATCAGCGACGAATCGACGGGGTTTTTCATGTTGCCCAACTCGACGAGCACCGACGGATACTGCGCCAGGTTCAGCCCGGCCAGGTCCGACCGCCCGTATAGCCCGCTCTGGCCGATGTAGGTGGCCGGCGGGATCCCCGAGGTCTGCAGCTGATCCCGCATGATCCTGGCGAACTGGACCGATGGACCCGCTTGCGCCTGGTTGAGCGGGGGAGCCGAGTAGCAGACGTGGAAGCCGCGCCCGGTCGCCGGGCCGCCGTCGGCGTGCAGGGACACCACCGCGTTGGGGCGCAGCCCGTTGGCCATGGCGGCGCGCTCGTCGACACAGGGTCCCAATGCGTCGTCGTTGCCGCGGGACATCGCCGTGCGCACCCCCAGCGCGCTGAGCGCTTGGCGCACCCGCAGGGTGGTGTCCCAGGTGAAGGAGTGCTCGGGGTAGCCGCTGTTGGTGGTGGTCCCGCTGGCCTGGCAGTCCTTGGTGCCGCCGCGGCCGGTGGGCACCTGACGGCTGATGGACGCGTCGTTGGCCCCGTTGTGACCGGGGTCGAGGAACACGATCATGCCGGCGATATTGGTCGGGGCTGCGGCCGCGGTGGGGGTGATCGATGTCGATGCGGCCACCAGCACGCCGGTGACGATCGCGATCCCGACACGCGGGCTAACTCGAACACGCACGGCGTCACCGTAGCTCCGCGGCGACTACGCTGAGTACTTCAAACCGCGCCCGACGCGCAGGCGAAACCAAGTCGAGACCAATACGCAAGGGGACTGTCATGCAACCCGGAGGCCAACCCGACATGTCGGCGTTGCTCGCACAGGCACAGCAGATGCAACAGCAGCTGATGGCCGCCCAGCAACAGCTGGCCAATTCCGAAGTGCAGGGTCAGGCCGGTGGCGGCTTGGTGACGGTCACCATGAAGGGCAGCGGCGAGGTGGTCGGCGTCGTCATCGATCCCAAGGTGGTCGATCCCGAGGACATCGACACCCTGCAGGACTTGATTGTCGGGGCGCTGGCCGACGCCGCCGGCCGGGTCACCACTATGGCGCAGCAGCGGCTGGGGCCGCTGGCCGGCGGTATGGGCGACGCGCTGGGCATCCCCGGGCTCTGACGTGTGCCGACATGTTTGAGGGGCCGGTTCAGGACCTGATCGACGAGCTCGGCAAGCTGCCGGGAATCGGCCCGAAGAGCGCGCAGCGGATCGCGTTTCACCTGCTGTCGGTTGAGCCGCCGGACATCGACCGGCTGACCGCGGTGCTGGCCAGGGTCCGCGACGGGGTGCAGTTCTGCGCGGTGTGCGGCAACGTCTCCGACGACGAACGCTGCCGGATCTGCGGCGACCCGCGCCGGGATTTTTCCCAGGTCTGTGTGGTGGAGGAACCCAAGGACGTCCAGGCCATCGAGCGCACCCGGGAGTTCCGCGGCCGCTACCACGTACTGGGCGGGGCGTTGGACCCGTTGTCGGGGGTGGGCCCCGAGCAGTTGCGGATCCGCGAATTGCTGACCCGGGTGGGGGAACGGATCGACGGCGTCGACATCACCGAGGTGATCATCGCCACCGACCCCAACACCGAGGGCGAGGCGACCGCCACCTACCTGCTGCGGGTGTTGCGCGATATTCCGGGCCTGACCGTGTCGCGTATCGCGTCCGGGTTGCCTATGGGCGGCGACTTGGAATTCGCCGACGAGCTGACACTGGGCCGGGCGTTCACCGGCCGCCGCGCCATGGTCTGAATTTCTTGCGTCGAGATCGACGATGGCGCGATGTCTACTCGACCCTTCGCGCGCTCGCGTCGATCTCGGTGGACCGATACGTCCCTAGCTGTGTAGCCGCTCGCGGCGCAACAGTGCCACCTCGGCCAGCTCCAGCGGCGGCAAGTCGCCGACCACCTGGGACAGCAGTAGGTCGGCGAGCTCCGGGTTACGGGCCAGACACGGGCCGTGCAGGTAGGTGGCGACGACGCTGCCCTGCACGGCGCCGTCGATGCCGTCGCCGGCCCGGTTGCCCGCGCCCTTGGTCACCGCCCCCAGCGGCGTGGCCGCCGAGCCGAGCACGGTGCCGCCGCGGTGGTTCTCGAATCCGGTCAACGGCTGCGACAAGCCTGCCACCCTCGGGGTGGCGATCACCTCGCCGATGGTGCGGACCTCCTGCGGTGAGGTCGTCACGTCGAGCAGGCCGACCCCGTCGACCCGCTCCCCGGCCGATGTCTCATACCAGTGGCCGAGCACCTGGATGGCCGCGCAGATCGCCAGCACCGGTGCGCCGCGATCGGCCGCCCGCTGCAGGCCCGGGTACTTGATCAGATGCCGGGTGGCCAACCGCTGCGCGTAGTCTTCGGCGCCGCCGAGGGTGTAGAGGTCGAGGCTGTCGGGCACCGGGTCATCCAGCGTGATCTCGACGATCTCGGCGTCGATGCCGCGCAGCAGCAGGCGTTGCCGCAGCACCACCGCGTTGCCGCCGTCGCCGTAGGTGCCCATGACGTCGGGCAGCACCAACCCGATCCGCACGGTCATTGTCGCGCCGCCTTCTCCTCATCACTGCGCCCTGCATCGGCGGCGGCGGTCATGCCAGCCGCCGATTGAGCTGCAGGAACGCGGTGTAGTTGGCGATCACCTCGACGTGACCGGGCGGGCAGGACTCGATGGCCCGCACGGTGTCGTGCACCAGGGTGTGCTCGACGCCGGCGTAGCCGAGCCGCACCGCCAGGTCGGTGCCGCGTTCGCCGGCGGCCACCACCTGGGTGTCTTCGAAGTGCTCGAAGCGCACATCCCACAACCAGGACAGGTCCTCGCCGTCGGGCACCTGGCCGTTGACGGAGATCACCACCCCGGCGGCGTGCTTGTCCACCATCGACAACGCCTCCTGCCAGCCGGCCGGATTCTTGGCCAGCAGAATCCGCGCGGTGTGCGCACCCAGCTGGATGGTGCGGTACCGCCCGGCGACCTCGTCGACACCTGACACCGCCACCACCGCGGCAGCGGGATCGGCGCCGAGCGCCACTGCCGCCGCGACGGCCTGCGCCGCGTTGCCGCGGTTGACCGCGCCGGGCAGCGCCAACCGCATCGGCAGCTGCAACCCGTCGGGACCGTGGAGGGTGTCGTCGTCGAACCACCAGTGCGGCGTGGGCCGTTTGAAGTCGGCGCCGGTGGAATACCAGTGGCCCGCCTCGCGGACGATCACCTCGCCGCTGCGCGGGCAGCTCACCGAGTCACCCGACCAGCTACCGCCGGCGGCTACCCACACCACCTCGGGGTGGTCGTAGGCAGCCGACGTCATCAGGACGTCGTCGCAGTTGGCGACCACGACCGCGGCCGGATGGCGGGCCACACCGGCCCGCAGGGTGCGTTCGATGACGTTGATCTCGCCGACCCGGTCCAGCTGGTCGCGGGACAGGTTGAGCAGCACGATGACGGCCGTCTGCACGGCGTCGAGGACGTGCGGCACATGCATCTCGTCGACCTCGAGTGCGGCCAACGTGGCGTCTCGGTCGGCGGCCAGCGCCGCTACCAGGCCGGCGTCCATGTTGGCGCCCTCGGCGTTGGTGGCGACCGATCCGAGCGTGCCCAGGGCGGCGGCGGTCATCCGGGTGGTGGTGGACTTGCCGTTGGTTCCGGTGACGACGACGGCGCGCCGCTGGGCGCCGAGTTGGTTCAGGATCGAGCGGTCCAGAGTCATCGCGACCAGGCCGCCGATCATGGCGCCGGCGCCGCGCCCGGTCATCCGCGACGCCCAACGGGCAGCTGCACCGGCGCCCAGCGCCAGGCGTCCACGGGTGGTGATCACGCGCGTGAGTTTAGGGCGATCGCAAGCGCGGTGCCTGCGCCGGGCGCTGCGGGTCGTCCTCGGGTAGTTAAAGCGGCGACACGGCGCGCAGCGACCCGGCGATGTCGCCGTGACGTGCCATCCTCGATTGATGGGCACCATATGGGGTCGGCCGCCCGGCGAATCCGGCGTCGGCTGGGCCGTCATCGACGTCGAGACCTCGGGTTTTCGACCTGACCCGGCCCGCATCCTCAGCATCGCCGTGCTGGCAGTTGACGCCGACGGGCAGGTGCGGCGTTCGGTGTCCAGCCTGCTCAACCCCGGGGTCGACCCGGGACCCACCCACGTGCACGGACTGACCACCGCCATGCTCGACGGACAGCCGCAGTTCGCCGACATCGCCGGTGAGGTGGTCGACCTGCTGCGCGGGCGCATCCTGGTCGCCCACAACGTCGCGTTCGATTACGGGTTCCTGGCAGCGGAGGCCGAGATCGCCGGGATCGAACTGCCGGTCGACGACGTGATGTGCACCGTCGAGCTGGCCCGGCGCCTCGAACTCGGGGTGGACAATCTGCGTTTGGAGACGCTGGCCGCGCACTGGGGGGTGCCGCAGACCCGGGCGCACGACGCATTCGACGATGCGCTGGTGCTCTCGCAGGTCCTGACGTCGGCGCTGCACCGCGCCCGGGAACGCGATGTCTGGCTGCCGGTGCGCCCGGTGACGCGGCGGCGCTGGCCCAACGGGCGGGTCACCCACGACGAACTGCGTCCGCTGAAGATGCTGGCGTCCCGCATGCCCTGCCCCTACGTCAACCCGGGCCGTTACGTGCGCGGCCGGCCGCTGGTCCAGGGCATGCGGGTGGCGTTGTCCGCCGAATGCAGTCGCACCCACGAAGAACTCGTCGAGCGGATCCTGTACGCCGGGCTGGCCTACAGCGACAGCGTCGACATCGACACCTCACTGGTGATCTGCAACGAACCTTCGCCCGACCAAGGCAAGGGCTATCTGGCTCGCGAGCTCGGGGTGCCGGTGGTCTCCGACGCACAGTTCATGGACTGCGTCGACGGGGTCGTCGGCGGCACCGGCATCGAAGAGTTCACCGAGGCGCACACCGGCTCGCAGTTCGCGCTGTTCTGATCTCGGCAACGGCGGCCACCCTGGCGTCCACGACTGGCACCTTCACGACGCGCCGCCGGCGTGTCGTGTCGTGACGGTGCCGCTCGGCGCCGCTCGCCGCTAGACCCGCGCGGCCCGGTTCACCGCCGAGACGACGGCGCGCAGCGAGGCGGTGGTGATCGACGGCGCGGTACCCACCCCCCACAGCGTCTTGCCGTTGATCGAAACCTCCACATACGCCGCGGCCTGGGCGTCGTCGCCGGCGCTCATCGCGTGCTCGGAGTAGTCCAGGACCTGAACGTGGATACCGACACCGGCCAGCGCATCGACGAACGCGGCCAGCGGGCCGTTGCCGGCGCCGCTGATCTCGGTCTCCACGCCGTCGATCTTGACGACGGCCTCGATCCGATCGGTGCCGCCGTCGACCTCCGCGGCGATCACCCGCTGCTTGATCCGCTCCAGCGGCTGCACCGGCGCCAGGTACTCCTCGGCGAACGCGTCCCACATCTCCTTCGGCGAGACCTCGCCGCCCTCGCCGTCGGTGAGCTTCTGGATCGTTTGGGAGAACTCGATCTGCAGCCGCCGCGGCAGCACCAGCCCGTGGTCGGCCTTCATGATGTAGGCCACCCCACCCTTGCCGGACTGCGAGTTGACCCGGATCACCGCCTCATAGGTGCGGCCGACGTCGCGCGGGTCGATCGGCAGATACGGCACCTGCCACAACAGGTCGTCGACATCTGAATCCGCGGCATCTGCATCGGCCTTCATCTGGTCCAGGCCCTTGTTGATGGCGTCCTGGTGGCTGCCGGAGAACGCGGTGTACACCAGGTCGCCGCCGTAGGGGTGCCGCTCGGGCACCGGCAGCTGGTTGCAGTACTCCACGGTGCGACGGATCTCGTCGATGTTGGAGAAGTCGATCTGGGGATCGACGCCACGGGAGAACAAGTTGAGTCCCAGCGTCACCAGGCACACGTTCCCGGTGCGCTCACCGTTGCCGAACAAACACCCTTCGATCCGGTCGGCCCCGGCCTGGTAGCCCAATTCCGCTGCGGCAACCGCGGTCCCACGGTCGTTGTGCGGGTGCAGACTCAAGATGACCGAGTCCCGCCGGTTCAGGTTGCGGCTCATCCACTCAATGGAGTCGGCATAGACGTTAGGGGTCGCCATCTCCACGGTGGCCGGCAGGTTGAAGATGATCGGCGAATCGGGCGATGGCTGAATCACATCGCCCACTGCGTCACAGACCTGCTTGGCGTATTCCAGTTCGGTGCCGGTGTAGGACTCCGGCGAGTACTCGTATCGCCAGTGCGTGCCGGGGTACTTGGCCTGCTCCTCCAAGCACTTGCGTGCGCCGGCCACCGCGATGTCCTGCACGGCCGGCCGGTCGGCGCGGAACACCACCCGGCGCTGCAGGATCGACGTCGAGTTGTAGAAGTGAACGATCACCCGGGGCGCACCCACGCAGGCCTCAAAGGTGCGTTCGATGAGCTCGTCGCGGCACTGGGTCAACACCTGGATGGTGACGTCGTCGGGGATCGCGCCGGCTTCGATGATCTCGCGGACGAAGTCATAGTCGGTTTGGCTGGCCGACGGAAACCCGACCTCGATCTCCTTGTAGCCCATGTTCACCAGCAGGTCGAACATGCGGCGTTTACGGGCTGGGCTCATCGGGTCGATCAGCGCCTGGTTGCCGTCGCGCAGGTCCACCGCGCACCACATCGGGGCCTTGTCGATCACCTTGTCCGGCCAGGTGCGGTCGAACGGAATCGGTACCGCGCCCAATGCCGGGCTGCCGCCCGGAACCTCCGCGGCGAAGCTGCGGTAACGGCTGACCGGCATCGACGATGCGCGCTGGGTGTTCCAGGCTGGTTGGCCCGGATTCGGCGGGCCGGCCGGGGTGGTGATGGTGCGGGCCGAGGAGAACGCGTCGGCCGACGATGAGAAAGAACTAGTCACGGTGATTGCTCCGGTTTGTGAGATGGACCTCAGACCGGCGCATCGCGAACACCCGCGACGGGAGGCCGGTCTGGATCAGACCCCGTCGCGGCGTCCGAGAAGGAGCACCCGCTGCACGTCGGCCAGTTTACACGTTGACTGCGTGCTCACCAGGTGGTGTGCCCACGGTTTGCCGAGGTAGTCCCACCGAAGCCGGTCGGCACCCCCGGCGCGGTCAACGGGTCCGCACGCTTCCCCTTATCCTGGGACGAGCCTGTCGTGATGATCGCCAGCGCGCCGAAGCCGCGTGCAGCGGGTCATCGCGATCGGCACAGCGATGGTCGCAAGCTCGGTGACGACGCCGAGCGCCGCAGGTCATCGCGATCGGCATAGCGATGATCGCAGGCTCGGCGACGACGCCGGGCGCGGCGGATCATCGCCGTCGACACAGAAAGGACGACAGTGGCGCTCGTCGTGCAGAAGTACGGCGGATCTTCGGTGGCCGACGCCGACAGGATCCGCCGGGTCGCCGAACGCATCGTCGAAACCAAAAAGGCCGGCCACGACGTCGTCGTGGTGTGTTCGGCGATGGGCGACACCACCGACGACCTGCTGGACCTGGCCCAACAGGTCTGCTCGGCGCCGCCGGCCCGGGAGCTGGACATGCTGCTGACCGCCGGCGAGCGGATCTCCAACGCTCTGGTGGCGATGGCCGTCGAGGAGCTGGGCTGTGACGCGCGGTCGTTCACCGGGTCGCAGGCCGGGGTCATCACCACCGGCGCCCACGGCAAGGCCAAGATCATCGACGTCACCCCGGGCCGGCTGCAGTCCGCGCTCGACCACGGCCAGGTGGTGCTGGTCGCCGGGTTCCAGGGCGTCAGCCAGGACACCAAGGACGTCACCACGCTGGGCCGCGGCGGCTCGGACACCACCGCGGTGGCGCTGGCCGCGGCGCTGCAGGCCGACGTCTGCGAGATCTACACCGACGTCGACGGCATTTTCAGCGCCGACCCGCGGATCGTGCCGAACGCGAAACGGCTGGACACCGTCACGTTCGAAGAGATGCTCGAACTGGCCGCGTGCGGCGCCAAGGTGCTGATGCTGCGCTGCGTGGAGTACGCCCGCCGCTACCACCTGCCGATTCACGTCCGGTCCTCCTACTCGGACAAGCCGGGCACCATCGTCAACGGATCAATCAAGGACATCCCCATGGAAGACGCCATCCTGACCGGAGTCGCCCACGACCGAAGCGAAGCCAAGGTCACCGTCGTCGGCATCCCCGACCTGCCCGGCTACGCCGCCAAGATCTTCCGGGCGATCGCCGACGCCGACATCAACATCGACATGGTGCTGCAGAACGTCTCCAAGATCGAGGACGGCAAGACCGACATCACCTTCACTTGCCCGCGCGACAACGGGCCGGCGGCGGTGGCGATGCTGGAGTCGCAGAAAAACGAGATCGGCTTCACCGAGGTGCTCTACGACGACCGGGTCGGCAAGGTCTCGCTGATCGGCGCCGGGATGCGCAGCCACCCCGGGGTGACGGCCACATTCTGCGAAACCCTGGCCCAGAACGGGGTCAACATCGACCTGATCTCCACCTCGGAGATCCGCATCTCGGTGCTGTGCGCCGAAGCCGATCTGGACAAGGCCGTCGTGGCGTTGCACGGCGCGTTCGGGCTGGGCGGCGACGAGGACGCCACCGTATACGCGGGGACGGGGCGGTAATGGTTGCCATCGGTATCGTCGGCGCCACCGGGCAGGTCGGCCAGGTGATGCGCGCCCTGCTGGAAGCCCGCGACTTTCCGGCCAGCAGCGTGCGGTTTTTCGCCTCGGCGCGCTCACAGGGCCGCAAACTGCCGTTCCGCGGCCAGGAGATCGAGGTCGAAGACGCCGCCACCGCCGACCCGGCGGGTCTGGACATCGCACTGTTCTCCGCCGGGGCGACCATGTCTCGGGTGCAGGCGCCGCGGTTCGCCGCGGCCGGGGTGACGGTGATCGACAACTCCTCGGCGTGGCGCAAGGATTCCGACGTGCCGCTGGTGGTGTCCGAGGTCAACTTCGACCGGGACGTGCGCGATGTGACCCTGAAGAAGGGCATCATCGCCAACCCGAATTGCACGACCATGGCCGCGATGCCGGTCCTCAAAGTGCTGCACGACGAAGCGCAGCTGGTTCGCCTGGTGGTCTCGACCTACCAGGCCGTCTCCGGCAGCGGGCTGGCGGGCGTTGACGAACTGGCCGGGCAGATCCGGGCGGTGGCCCACGGGGCCGAGCAACTGGTGCACGACGGCGGCGCGGTGCAGTTCCCGGCGCCCGAGAAGTACGTTGCGCCGATCGCGTTCAACGTGGTGCCGCTGGCGGGTTCGCTGGTCGACGACGGCTCCGGGGAGACCGACGAGGACCAGAAGTTGCGCCATGAGAGCCGCAAAATCCTGGGGATTCCCGACCTCGCGGTCAGCGGAACCTGCGTGCGGGTACCGGTATTCACCGGACACTCGCTGTCCATCAACGCCGAGTTCGCTCGGCCGCTGACGCCGGAGCGGGCCGCTGAACTGCTGGGGTCGGCACCCGGGGTGAGGCTGGTCGATGTGCCCACGCCGCTGGCCGCCGCCGGTGCCGACGACTCCCTGGTCGGTCGGATCCGGCGCGACCCGGGGGTGGCCGACGGTCGTGGCTTGGCACTGTTCGTGTCCGGGGACAATCTGCGAAAAGGTGCGGCACTGAACACCATTCAGATCGCCGAGTTGCTGGCCGCCCAGTTGTGACCCTCGGGTGAACGCGGCCCGCACCATCGGCGCGTGCGCCGTCTGCCTGCTGTTATCGGCTCCGGCCTACGCCGAACCCGCCGCTCCGATGCCTGAGCCGATTCTGACACCGCTGGCCGAAGGTCAGGTGATACGTATCGGCCCGGCGGCTGGGACGGGAACTGACACAAGGGATTACGGGATCGGTGCCACGGATCTGTGCGAGTTCATGGAATTCCCGACCGAAGTTCTCCAGATCTGCGGTGATAGCTTCTCCGGCCAGGGCGTCGGGTTCGGCAGTTGGTACTCACCGATCGCGCTGCACGTGGACACCGACTCGGTCAACGACCCGGCCGGATTGCGGTATACCGGTGTCACCGGGATGTGGCAGCCGTTGCTGGCCGAGCCGACACCGCCGGCCTCCTCGCAGTTGCCCGCCGGGGTGGTGCGGATCAACCGGACCAACTATCTACTGATCACCACCACGACCAGCCTGGTGCCACAGACGTCTCGGCTGGTGAAAGCCGAAGCGGCCCGCGGGTATTGGCCGACGGTGCCGGGATCGGCGCGTCCCGCCGCCTATCAGGGCGGCCTGCAGACCCAGATCAGCGGGTACTACGACCCGATCCCGACCGCGGACTCACCGGCCGGCTGGGTGTACATCGTGGCCAACAACTTCGACCGCAGCGGGCCGGTGACGCTTTATCGGGCCGCGCCGCGAACCTTCACCGACCGATCCAGCTGGCAGGGCTGGTCCGCCGTCGCCGGCTGGAACAAGTCGCCGACACCGTTGTGGGACGAGCAGATCGGCGAACTGAGCATCCGGCAGATCGACGGCATGACGGTGCTGTCCTACTTCAACGGCACCACCGGAAACATCGAAGTCAGGGTCGCGAGCGATCCGATGTCGCTGGGCGAAGCGCCGGCCACCACCGTTGTGCAGCATGACGAGTGGCCCGAACCGGCCGAAAGCCTGCCACCGCCCTTCGACAACCGGCTCGCCCAACCCTATGGCGGATACATCTCGCCCGGATCAACGCTGGACGAGCTGCGGGTGTTCGTCAGCCAGTGGGACACCACACCACGCGAACGGGGTCCCTACCGGGTTATTCAATTCGCGGTCAACCCGGTCAAGCCCTGACCGAACCGGGGCGCCGAGGTACATAGCTGCCACATAGCCGACGCCTAGCTGGCACCACTGTCGGGGGCCCAGGATTGCCCCCATGGACGAAAACACCGACACCGCCACCACGGCGACCCCGGTCGCCACCACACCGCCCAAGCCGTACTGGCTTTACCGGGTCGCGGCCTGGGTTGCGATCATCGCCGGAATCGTGTTCACCGTCGCGGTCATCTTCTTCTCGGGCGCCCGGCTCGCCCATCCCGGCGGATGGCACGGTCACCACCACGGCGGCCACCACCACGCCATGATTCATCCCGGGCATCACCCGAGGCACCACGGTCCGGGGCACGGCGGGCCGGCAGGACAGCTGCCGCCCGGTCCCGAGCAGCCTCCGAGCTCCGTCGCACCGTCGTCGCCGGCCCCGCACACTCCCTGACCGCACCCACCCAGACGCAAACGCCCCCCGCGCCCGAATCCCGGGGGGCGTTTGCCATGCCCGGGTCGGCAAACACATAGCTGATTCATTGGTAGAACCCACCCGCGAGGCGGAATCGCCCGAGCATCATGGCTGTCATGACTGAAACAGCCGAATCCAGCAGCCCGCCGCCGCAACCGGAGAAGCCGTACTGGCTTTACCGCGTCGCGGCCTGGGTGGGCATCGTTGCCGGGATCGTGTTCATCGTCTCGACGATCTTCTTCGCCGGCGTCTTCGTCAGCCACCACGGTTGGCACGGCCACCACCATCACCACGGCCCATGCATGATGCACCACGGCGGGCCGGGACCGGATTCGGACATGATGGGCCCCGAATTCGCGCCTCCCGGACCTCCCGGACCGGGTAACGGACCGGCCGGACCGGGTAACGGGCCTGCCGGATCGGGCGGCCCCGCCCACCTGCCGCCCCCGCCGCCGCCGCCGGCACCGCCGCGTCCGTAACGGACCTGCGCTTAGTATCGAGCGCTATGAGCAGACGGTGTTCGGCCGCGACGCTGTTCGCCCTGACCGGTATCGCGGCGGTCGGCATCGCGCCGGCTGCGGCGAATCCGTCGGATCCCGGTGTGGTGTCCTATGCCGTGCTGGGCAAGGGCTCCATTGGCAATATCGTCGGTGCGCCGATGGGCTTCGAAACCGTGTCCCGCGAGCCCTACCAGGCTTACTGGGTCGACGACCCGATCTGCAACAACTGGGCGGACATCGGGTTACCCGAGGTCTATAACGACCCCGACCTGGCGTCGTTCAACAGCGCCGTCACCCAGACCACGGCCACCGACGAGTCCCACCTGGTCAAACAGGCCATCGGGGTGTTCGCCACGGCCGAGGCCGCCGATCGGGCATTTCACCGGGTGGTCGACCGCACCGGGGGCTGCTCCGGGCAGAGCACCGCAATGCACCTGGAGAGCGGGGCCACCCAGGTGTGGTCGTTTGACGGCGGTCCGGTCGCGGCGACCGACGCGGCCTGGACCAAACAGGAAGCCGGCACCGACCGCCGCTGCTTCACCCAGACCCGGCTGCGCGAGAACGTGCTGCTGCAGGCCAAGGTCTGCCAGTCCGGCAACGGCGGTCCCGCGGTCAACGTGTTGGCCGGGGCCATGCAGAACACCCTGGGCCAGTAGCGCCGGACCAGGAAATGGTTACGCTGGCTGAGTAGCCGCTAGCCAACGGCCCGCGTCTGGGGGCCCGGAGGGACATCGGATATATGGCGATCGCCGTCGCGTCGCAGCGTGATGGTGTCTGCCTCGATGACGCATGCCTGGTCAGCTCGTCGGACGCCGCGCAACACCTGGCGGACACCTGCCTGATCGATAGCCCGCTGGGCCGGGTCGGCCTGGAACTCGAAGCGCACTGCTATGACCTGTCCGCCCCGTGGCGGCGGCCCGGTTGGGACGAAATCAACGGGATCCTGGACACCCTGCCGCCGCTGCCCGGTGGCGGCGTGATCACCATCGAGCCCGGCGGTGCGGTCGAGCTGTCCGGCCCGCCGGCATCCGGTGTGCTGGCCGCGATCGAGGCGATGGCCGCCGATCAGGCCGTGCTGCGTGCGGCGTTCGCCGACGCCGGATTGGGCCTGGTACTGCTGGGCGCGGACCCGCTGCGACCCGCCCACCGGATCAACCCGGGTGCCCGCTATCAGGCCATGGAGCACTTTTTCGCGGCCAGTCACACCGCGACCGCCGGCGCGGCGATGATGACGTCCACGGCATCCATCCAGGTGAACCTGGACACCGGGCCGCGCGCCGGGTGGGCGGCGCGGGTGTGGCTGGCTCACGCGCTGGGCCCGACGATGGTGGCCATCGCTGCCAATTCCCCGCTGTTGGCCGGGGAATTCACCGGGTGGGTCTCCACCCGGCAGCGGGTGTGGGGCCAGCTCGACACGGCCCGCTGCGGACCCATCCTGGGCGGAATCGGTGCAGACCCCGGCATCGACTGGGCGCGCTACGCGATGAAGGCGCCGGTGATGTTGGCGCACACCCCGGATGCGGTGGCGTTGACTCGCCACGTCCCGTTCGCCGACTGGGCCGACGGGCGGACGCTGTTGGGCGGGCGTCGCCCCACCCAGGCCGACCTGGACTATCACCTCACCACCTTGTTCCCGCCGGTGCGTCCGCGCCGGTGGCTGGAGATCCGCTATCTGGACTGCGTGGGCGACACACTCTGGCCGGCGCTGGTGTTCATGCTGGTGACCCTGCTCGACGACCCGCAGGCCGCCGACATTGCCGCCGAAGCCGTCGAGCCGGTCGCCACCGCGTGGGACACCGCCGCCCGACTCGGGCTGGGCGACCGTCGAATCCACGCCGCAGCGACCCGGTGTGTGACAGTGGCCGCCGAGCGCGTACCCGACGGGCTACAGGCGGGGATGGCGCGGTTGGTGGCGCTGATCGAGCGGCGACGCTGTCCCGCCGACGATTTCGCCGACCGGGTGATCGAGGCCGGCGTACCGGTGGCGGTCACCGAACTGGCACAAGGAGACCGGTGAGCGGCCGCGATGCCTTGGCGGACAACCTGACCGCGGCCCGCGAACGCACGCTGACGCTGACCGACTTCGACGAGACCGAGCTGCACCGCCAGTACGACCCGCTTATGAGTCCGCTGGTCTGGGATCTGGCGCATATCGGCCAGCAGGAGGAACTGTGGTTGTTGCGCGGCGGCGACCCGCGGCGGCCCGGTCTGTTGCCCGCCGACGTCGACGGGCTCTATGACGCCTTCGTGCATTCCCGCGCCAGCCGGGTCGACCTGCCGCTGCTGGCCCCGGACCGGGCGCGCGCGTATTGCCGCACCGTGCGATCGGCTGCGCTGGACGCGCTGGACGCGCTGCCCGTCGAAGACTTCCACGTCTCTGGGTTCGTGTTCGCGATGGTGGTCAGCCACGAGCATCAGCACGACGAAACGATGCTGCAGGCCCTGAACCTTCGTCCCGGCGCCCCCCTGCTGGACCGCGGGGCCCCGCTGCCGGCCGGTCGACCCGAACTGGCCGGGACGTCGGTGTTGATACCCGGTGGGCCGTTCGTGTTGGGGGTGGACGCCACCGGAGCCCTGGCCGAACCGTTCGCGCTGGACAACGAACGCCCCGCCCATCGGGTGGACATCCCCAGCTTCCGCATCGGACGAGTACCGGTCACCAACGGTGAATGGCGCGCCTTCATCGACGACGGCGGCTACACCGAGCCCCGGTGGTGGTCGTCGCGCGGTTGGGAACACCGCCGGCGTGCCGGGTTGACTGCGCCGCAGTTCTGGAATCATGACGGCAGCCGCATCCGATTCGGACACGTCGAGGACATCCCCGCCGACCAGCCCGTGCAGCATGTCACCTACTTCGAGGCCGAGGCGTACGCCGCCTGGGCCGGGGCGCGGCTGCCCACCGAAATGGAATGGGAGAAGGCGTGCGCCTGGGATCCGCATACAGTTACCCGCCGCCGCTATCCGTGGGGTGGCGCGCAGCCCTCGGCGTCGCACGCCAACCTCGGAGGCGCCGCCCGGTGCCCGGCGCCGGTGGGTGCCTACCCGCAGGGCGCCTCGGCGTACGGGGTCGAGCAGATGCTCGGCGACGTCTGGGAGTGGACCAGTTCCGTGTTGCAGCCCTGGCCGGGCTTTGTCCCGATGATCTACCGACGCTATTCGCAGCCGTTCTTCGGCGGCGATTATCGGGTGTTGCGTGGCGGGTCGTGGGCGGTTGCAGCGGATATTCTGCGGCCCAGCTTCCGTAACTGGGACCACCCGTATCGCCGGCAGATCTTCTCCGGTGTCCGATTGGCTTGGGACGCTTGATGTGCCGGCATCTGGGCTGGCTCGGGGCGCCGGTGTCGGTGGCATCGTTGGTGGTGGAACCCGAACACGGGCTGGCGGTGCAGTCCTATGCGCCGCGGCGCCAGCGCTACGGCCTGCTCAACGCGGACGGCTGGGGCGTCGGCTTCTTCGACGGAGTGACACCGCGGCGCTGGCGCAGTCCGGCACCGTTGTGGGGAGACGCGTCGTTTGCCTCGGTTGCGCCGGCGCTACACAGTCATTGCGTGGTGGCGGCGGTCCGCTCGGCGACCGTCGGGATGCCGATCGAGGCCACCGCGACCGCGCCGTTCACCGACGGGAACTGGTTGTTGTCGCATAACGGTGTCGTGGACCGCGGGGTGCTACCTACCTGTTCGGGAGCCGAATCAGTCTGTGACAGCGCGATTCTGGCGGCATCGATCTTCGCCCGCGGCGTGGATGCGTTGAGCGAGCTGATCCCGGAGATCGGTGCCAAGGACCCGGGGGCCCGATTGAATATTGTGGCCGCCAACGGTACCCGGCTGATGGCCACCACCTGGGGCGACTCCCTGTCGGTGCTGAACCGCGCGGACGGCGTGGTGGTGGCCAGCGAACCCTACGATGACGACCCCGAGTGGCGGGATGTGCCGGATCGCCACCTGGTCGAGGTCAGCACGGACGGTGTCACGGTGACACCGCTGAAAGGACTGTGATGTCGGGAGCTTCGATAGCACTGGCCAACCACCTGGGGGCCGACTCGGCCTATCAGGCGCTGCGCCGTGACGTCCTGGAAGGTTTGGGTAAGACCCCGAAAACCCTTCCACCCAAATGGTTCTACGACGCGCTCGGCAGTGAGTTGTTCGAGCAGATCACCCGGCTGCCCGAGTACTATCCGACCCGCACCGAAGCGGAGATCCTCCGCGTGCGCTCGACCGAGATCGCATCGGCCACCGGTGCGGACACCCTGGTCGAACTGGGCAGTGGCACCTCAGAGAAGACCCGGATGCTGCTGGACGCCCTGCGGGCGGCCGGGACATTGCGCCGTTTCATCCCGTTCGATGTCGATGCCGGAGTGCTCGAGGCTGCCGGCGGTGCGCTCCAGCAGGAGTATCACGGCCTGGAGATCTCCGCTGTCTGCGGAGATTTCGAGGAGCACCTCGACGAGATCCCCGGCGGTGGACGGCGGCTGTTCGTGTTCCTGGGTTCGACGATCGGCAACCTCACCCCGGGTCCGCGCGCGGCATTCCTGGCGGCGTTGGCTGCCGTCATGGCGCCGGGAGACAGTCTGCTGTTGGGCACCGACCTGGTCAAAGACAGCGACAGGCTGGTGCGCGCCTACGACGACGCGGCCGGGGTGACCGCGGCCTTCAACCGGAATGTGCTGTCGGTGGTCAATCGCGAACTCGATGCCGATTTCGCCGTCGACGCATTCCAGCATGTCGCGCGGTGGAATACCGACGCGGAGCGGATGGAGATGTGGTTGCGAGCGGTTGGACCGCAGCGCGTCCGGGTTGAAGCCCTGGATTTGACGGTTGACTTCGCCGCCGGCGAGGAGATGCTCACCGAGGTGTCCTGCAAATTCCGCCGCCAAGGGGTGGCTGCGGAGTTGGCCGCCGCGGGGCTGCACCAGATGCGTTGGTGGACCGATAGTGCCGGCGATTTTGGTGTGTCGCTCGCGACCAAGTGAGCGGTAAACTTTCTGCCAGGCCGGCAGACAGCCCAACCCAGGACACACCCGTGATCAACCAACTCCCGAACGCGCCGCGCGGCGATGGCCGCGTGACGGAGCCTGTCGGTGGGGAGACGGTCCAGGTCGAAGTCGCCGACCGTGCCCTGGTGGCCGACGACGGCGGGGTCTTCGTCCTGGATCGCCCCTATGTGATCGGCCGCCAGCCGATGCTGGATGATTCCGCCCGCACCGGCATGGCGTCGCCGATCACTCTGCGCGAGGATCCGCGGGTTTCGCGGGTGCACGCCTATGTGTGGGGGCACGGCGAGGTGATCTGGATCCGCGACGCGGGCACACCGGCCGGTACCTTCATCGCGGCTCCGGGCGCTGCGGACTGGACCCGGATCGGTGTGGCACCCATCGAGTTCAAACCGGGCTGGAGTGTGCGGATCGCCGATCGAATTTTGACCTACCGCAAGATCTAGCCGGTCGGTCCGCGCAGCACGCTCCAATCACCGGAACGCAAAGCCGTTTTCGCCCGCTCATCCAGGATCAGTCGGCTCTTCGCAGCGTCTTGGACGGCGGCCACATCGCCGGGATGGTGTCCGAGCACGATGGCACCCACCACCCGGTCCGCGCTGAGAACCAGGCGCCGATAGGACGGCCGTGCCGGATCTTCGACCACGATGACCTCATCGAAGCGTGTCGTCGCCTCCACGCGGCCGATCGAGAATAACTCCAGATCAACGCCTTTCAGGATGGTTGCCGGCAACTCGGCGGGCACCAACTCGTTGCCGCCGAGCGCATTGACGGCGGCGGCCTGTGCCTGCTGGGTGGCGATCGGCCACAACCCGAACACCTGTCCGCGGTGCTCGGCGACGTCACCGGCCGCGAAGACACCCGGCATCGAAGTCTGCAGCCGGTCGTCGACAAGCACCCCCTTGTGCACCTGCAGACCGGCGTTGCGCGCCAGATCCGCGTTGGGTCGGATGCCGGTCGCGGCGAGAAATAGCTGACACGGAATCGGGCCACTCGTGGTTTCCACCGCGCTCACCGCCGGCGATCCCAAGACGCGCGTCGCCCGGGCGCTCGGCACGACCGTGATTCCCGCCTTGGCGAAGTGCGCGCCCACCAGTTCCGAGCTGCGCGCGTCGAGCACGCGGCTGAGCAGCCGCTCGGATTTCTCCAGCACCGTCACCTGCAATCCCAGCCGGGACAATGAATAGGCCGCCTCCAACCCGAGTAGACCGGCGCCGGCTACCACCGCTCGGTGGCAATGGTGTTGCTGGGCGTAGGCGCGGATCCGCATCGCGTCGCCGGCCTCCCGGAGAACGAAACTGCCGGGGCGGCCGACGCCGTCGACCGACGGCAGCGCGGCGCTGGCGCCGGTGGCCAGGATCAGTCGGTCATAGGGCAGCGTCTCACCGGTGCCCAGCAGAACCCGCTGTTGGCGCAGGTCGATATGGGTGGCGACGGTGTTGAGCCACGCGGTGACCCGGTGCTCGTCATACCAGTGATCGGGCAGTAGATACAGCCCCTGCATCGCCGAGCGCCCGTACACCAACCGGGAGATTCCCATCCGGTTGTACAGCGCGTGAGGTTCCTGCCCGACCAGGTGAATCTCGCAATCGGGGTGCCCACGGCGGATGAAGTCGGCAGAGGTGACACCGGCGATGCCGTTGCCGATCACCACCACGCTCATGATCGACCGGTCGTATCGTCGCGGCCGCTCAGCGTCGGTGTCGCCGGGTTCAGGGGTCAGCGAGACGGTGACGGTCCCGGTGCTGATCCGGGCGCAGCAGGCCATCCGGGTGGACGAGGCGTGGCCGAGTCGGCGCAACGTGTTCAGTTCGTCCTGCTGTGGCGCGGACAGACAGGCGGCACCCTCGAGGACCGCGACCGGATCGGCTCCGCAGACCCCCATCCGGCAGCCGGCCTCGATACGTCGCCCGTTGCGTTCGGCGATCTCCAAGAGACTGGTGCCCGACTCGGCGACGACCGGTGCGGCGTCGGCACCGAATCGGACCTGGGCAGCCGGTTCGTGCGTGATCCGTTTGGGCGCCATCAGCAGAACCGGTTCCGCGCGCGCCCCGGTGGTCCAGGCGAACTGCAGCTCGCTGACCCGGGTCCGCGCTATCCACAGCACGGTGAGCACGGCGACTGTGACGCTGATCAGCCAGTGCAACCAGGGCAGGTCTATGCCGGCTATCCGGCGCAGCGAGTCGGTCAGGACGGGTCCGCTGAACCAGTAGAAGACGTTGAGTGCCAACGCCGCCCAGCCGGCCGCGAGCAGGGCCGGGCTCAGCGGGAGGACCGCCTGCGCGGCGTAGAACACTCCGATGCTGGCCAGTACGCAGAGCCCCAAAAGGCCGTATCGGTGCGGGAGCTCGGTATCCGACTGCGCCTTGATCAGAAAGAACCCGAGAATGAAGCCGGGCAGCGCGGCCGCGAACAGCAGACGTGATGCGCTCCAACCCGGTTCGGGGTCGACGACGTCGGCCTGGTAGGCCGCGCGGGGTTTGAAGTCGTAGCAGTTCTTGGCGCAGCCCAGACAGGTGTCGCAGTGAGAATTGGCCACCGTGACGTACGGCGTCTGTCCGTAGGCTCGCTGCAGCGGCAGCAGTGGGCAGATGCTGCTGCACCAGCCGCTTTTGCCTTTCAGCACAAGGCCGCCGCTGAACGCGGCGGCCATGACGGCGAACAGCACCAGACCCATCAGCGGACCATTGCGGTCGAGTCCGGCCAGCCGCGAACCGGCGATCCCGAAGAACAACACCGACGCGATCAGAAAGCCGTAGCGGCGCAGCCATTCCGGCGGATTGCGGCCCAGGGTGAAGCCCAGCACCCGCGGTGTCTGATTGGAGGCGGACAATGGACAGATGTTGCGCCACAGCCCCGGTGCGACGAGGAACAGGATCGGCCACAGCGGCACGATCACCCCGAAGAAGACGAACAGCCCGGCCGCCGGGCGGACAAACATCAAGGCGATCACCAGCAGGTAGGCCGTGACGCTGGCGACGCGGATGATGCGCCAATGGCCCGGCTTCAGATGCCTGCGCAGCTCGGTGTAGGCGGGAAAAAGCTGTCGCTCACCGGTGGGATCGATGTTGAGGACGCGTTCGGCCACCGTGATCAGCGGTCCCCGGACCGCATCGGCGGTGGGTGGCAGCGGCGGCGGGGTGGCCGACGTCAGGTGGATCAGCCGGGTCGCGTCGTGCTCGTCCTCGACGGCGTCCGGGGCCGCCGACGGCGCCTGCAGCACGATGATCTCCGAACGACCGAAACGCAACACGTCGCCCGAGGTCAATACCGCACGACCGGTGAGGGTGACACCGTTGAGCGTCGACCCGTTGCGGCTGCCGAGATCGACCACCGACAGCGCGGTCGGGCCCGGCAACAGCCGCAGGTGCCGGCGGGAGATCTTGTCGTCGGCCAGTTGCACGCCGGGGCAGTCCCGGCCCACCAGGATCGGCCCGTTGAGCGCGATGCGGCGCGGACGCTGGCCCCACTCGCGGACCTCGATCAGCGGTGGCTCAGGCATCGTGAGCCTCCGGGCGTCCGTCACGTCTGCCGTCCTAAATCCTCGACGAAATACTGCCCAGTGTGATCCGCTGCGCACCGGTTGGGCGCGGTTTTCACCGCAGGATCCGCTGCGCGGGCA
This sequence comes from Mycobacterium sp. NGS50, assembly GCF_059812545.1. NCBI lineage: Bacteria > Bacillati > Actinomycetota > Actinomycetes > Mycobacteriales > Mycobacteriaceae > Mycobacterium > Mycobacterium sp. NGS50. The sequence continues at coordinate 3,886 of NZ_JCALCW010000022.1, read as the reverse complement.
CACTCACACCGCAGGCCAGGTGTGCACCGGTTCGTTGTTGTGCATGTGTTGGCAGTAGCGCCGCAGCATCTCGCGAAGCGCCGCCGGCCGGGTCATCCCGCCACACTCCAGCTCCTGCACGGTGGCGACCTGCCAGGTGGCGCCGTTGCGGCCGGTCGCCGCGCGGCCCTCGATGATGCCGAGATACCGATCCCGCACATTGGCGGTCACGCCCCAACGCCGCAATCCCTCCTCGGCCATCGGTAGCAGCTGCCGCAGCACCAGTTCGCCGGCGGCCACCTCGCCCAGCCCCGGCCAGTACAGGCGCACCCCCATCCCGTGACGGGCCGCGGCGAGGAAATTGTCGTGGGCGGCGGCGAACGGCATCTCGCCCCATAACGGACGGTCCTGCTCGGACAGGGTCCGCAGCACGCCGTAGTAGAAGGCGGCGTTGGCCAGCATGTCCACCACCGTCGGTCCGGCCGGCAACACCCGGTTTTCCATCCGCAGGTGGGGGCGGCCATCGACGACGTCGTAGACCGGCCGGTTCCACCGATACACCGTTCCGTTGTGCAGCCGCAGCTCCGAGAGCTGCGGCGCGCGGCCCGCGGTGAGCTCACCGAGCGGATCCTCCGCGGAGACGTCGGCCAGCAGCGGTGGGAAGTAGCGGACGTTCTCCTCGAACAGATCCAGGATCGAGGTGATCCACCGCTCGCCGAACCACACCCGTGGCCGTGCCCCCTGCGCCTTCAACTCGTTGGACCGCGTCTCGGTGGATTGGGTGAACAGCTCGATGCGGGTCTCCGACCACAGCTGCCGGCCGAAGAAGTACGGCGAGTTGGCGCTGAGCGCCAGTTGCGGTCCGGCCAGCATCTGCGCGGCGTTCCAGGTGCCGGCGAAATTCTCCGGAGCGACCTGGAGGTGCAATTGCATGCTGGTGCAGGCGGATTCGGGGGCGATCGTCGAGGTCTGCAGCGTCAGCCGCTCGGCTCCGGCGATATCGATGACAATGTCGTCACCGCGGGCGGCGAAGATGGAGTTGTTCAGCGCGGTGTAGCGGGTCGACTCGCTCATCCATCCGCGATCGAGATCGTCGGGCATCAAGGTCGGCAGGATGCCGATTGCGACGATGTGGGCGCCACTGGCCTGCGCCTTGGCTTCGGCGGCGTTGAGGCTGTCGCGCACCTCGTTCTCCAAATCCAGGCCGGATCGGCCGGACAGCGGCCGCGGCGGAACGTTGAACTCGATGTTGTATCGGCCCAGCTCGGTCTGATACGCCGGGTCGTCGATGGTCGCCAGCACATCCTGATTCGACATGGCCGGCCGGTACTCGGCGTCGACCAGGTTGCACTCGATCTCCATGCCGGTGAGCGGGCGCCCGACCTCGAAGCTGGCGTGGGCCAGCATCGTCTCGAAGGCATCCAGGCAGCGCCGCACCTTGCGCCGGTACTCGTCGCGACGGGTCCGGCTATAGGCGGTCTGCTCGACTTCGTCGCCCACACCGACGATGCAACCGGGATCGGGGGGTTTGCGCAACCTGGGCTATCGCCGCGACGCCACCACCACCTGCGGGCGCCCCCGCAGCGGCAGACCCCACCCGCCGCCGCGCAGCTGCACGGTGAGGGCCGGATCGGCATGGGCGGCCAGCGACCGCAACGCCGAGCGGCTATACGCGCGCAGCGAGCTGATCACCCCGTCGTGCAGCAGCGGCACCACCGTCCAGGGCAGCATCGCCGCCACCTGCAGCAGATGCAGCGGCGCCGGCGGCCGGGGCAGATCGATGATCAGCAGCGTCGTCGCCACCCGGGTTCCCTCGGCGAACACCCGCGACGCCAGCACCGGCGGCAGATGGTGAAAGCTCAACGCGAACACCGCCAGGTCGAAGGACCCGTCCGGTGCGTCGATGGCAGTGGCGTCCATCTCGCGCACGCTGGCGCGGCGGTGCCTGCCGAGCGGTCCGGCCGCCATCGCCGCCACCGAGGCGGGTTCGATGTCGGTGACGGTGACGTGTGCGGTCGGATGGTCCTCCAGCAGCGCCCGCGACAGCGCGCCATGCCCGGCGCCCAGCTCCAGAATCCTGGGGTCGGGAACCTCGGCGATCTCGGCCAGCGCCAGCCGGGCGTAGCGCTGGTGATCACCGAAGAAGGCACCGGCCATCTCCAGCGAGCGCACCACCTGCTGCTTGAGCTGATCGGCGTCGTCGCGATCCAGATACTCCAGGCGGTCGGTCTGTAGTCGCCGGTCCAGGCACGACGCGTCGAAACCCCCGCGCGGCATGCGCGTGATGTCGCGGGATTCGCCGGCCACGTAGGACATCATGGACGATGCAACGAGAGGAGCACCACCGTTGGCCGACTTCGTCGCTGCAATCGACCAGGGCACCACCAGCACCCGCTGCATCATCTTCGACCACGACGGCGCCGAGGTGGGTCGTCAGCAGTTCGAACACGAGCAGATCCTGCCGCGGGCCGGCTGGGTCGAGCACAACCCGTTCGAGCTGTGGGAGCGCACCGCGGCCGCGGTGACGTCGGCGCTCAACGGCAGCAAGTTGCAGGCCGGTGACCTGGCGGCGATGGGTATCACCAACCAGCGGGAAACGACGCTGGTGTGGGACAAGAACACCGGACGGCCCTACTACAACGCTATCGTCTGGCAGGACACCCGCACCGATCACATCGCGGCGGCGCTGGAGCACGACGGCCGCGGCGCGGTGATTCGGCGCAAGGCCGGGCTGCCGCCGGCCACCTACTTTTCCGCCGGCAAGGTGCAGTGGATCCTGGAGAACGTCGAGGGGGTGCGCGCCGCCGCCGACCGCGGTGACGCGATCTTCGGAACCGCCGACACCTGGCTGCTGTGGAATCTGACCGGCGGCCCCCGCGGCGGCGTGCACGTCACCGACGTCACCAACGCCAGCCGGACCATGCTGATGAACCTGGAAACCCTGGACTGGGACGACGAGTTGTTGTCGTTCTTCTCGATCCCGCGATCGATGCTGCCGCGGATCGCGCCGTCGTCGTCGCGGCGGCCGCTCGGCATCACCTCCGAGCTCGGCCCGGTCGGAGGCGCGGTGCCCGTGACCGGCATCCTCGGCGACCAGCAGGCGGCGATGGTCGGCCAGGTATGCCTGGCGACCGGCGAAGCCAAGAACACCTACGGCACCGGAAACTTTCTGCTGCTCAACACCGGTGAGAAGATCGTGCGCTCGGACAACGGGCTGCTGACCACCGTGTGCTACCAGTTCGGCGACGCCAAACCCACCTACGCGCTGGAAGGCTCGATCGCGGTCACCGGCTCGGCCGTGCAATGGCTGCGGGATCAGCTCGGTATCATCAGCGGTGCCGCCCAAAGCGAATCTCTGGCGCGCCAAGTCGCCGACAACGGCGGGGTGTACTTCGTCCCGGCCTTCTCCGGGCTCTTCGCCCCCTACTGGCGATCCGATGCCCGGGGCGCGATCGTGGGCCTGTCCCGCTACAACACCAACGCGCACCTGGCGCGCGCCACGCTGGAGGCGATCTGCTACCAGAGCCGCGACGTGGTCGATGCGATGGAAGCCGATTCCGGTGTGCACCTGGGTGTTCTGAAAGTCGACGGCGGGATCACCGCCAACGATCTGTGCATGCAGATCCAGGCCGACGTGCTCGGCGTCGACGTCGTCAAGCCGCGGATTTCTGAAACCACGGCGCTGGGTGCGGCCTACGCGGCCGGTCTCGGCGTCGACTTCTGGCACGGCCCCGATGAGCTGCGGGAGAACTGGCAGGAAGACAAACGCTGGACGCCGTCCTGGACGCAGGAGCAGCGCGCCGAGGCCTATGCCGGCTGGCGAAAGGCCGTGCAGCGCACGCTGGACTGGGTCGACGTGTAGCTGCCTCGGGTTGCGAGCTACCCCGATGCGCGAGCGGCACTCTCA